>NZ_JBKOUC010000011.1:0-116922 GCF_046764815.1 Aphanothece stagnina RSMan2012 | reverse complement strand
GCTGTTCCACCTCATCCAGCAGGGATGAGGCCGTTCCCACCATGTCGTGGGTGAATGGTGCCAGACCTCCAGCGCAGTGGATCCAGCTCTTGAAGGCCTTCTCGCAGGCCTTCGGCAACAGAAAGCCGATGCTGCTGTCGCGAAAGCCCGAGAGCTCCAGCATGCGCTGGGCTTCCTGCAGATCCGAGCGGGCAATCCGCAGGTAGCGAACGGCATCCGGATCAGCCATTCAGCAGGATTCCCTCCTGGTAGGCCTGCGTGGTGACGGCGCTGCGGTACTGGGCTCGCTCGCGCACCTCCGAACGGGAATAGAGGAGGAGATCGAGCGGCAGGTGATGACTGGCCAGCTTGCGCCAGAGCCCACCCAGTACCTGCAGGCGATCGTGGTTTGCCAGTCAGTCATCCGGCACCGTGATCAGCAGGTCGGCATCGGAATCAGCTCGGGCCGTGCCACGGGCGTGGGAGCCGAAGAGGCGCACCTCGCAGTCAGGGATCTGCTTGCGGATCTCTGCAGCGATTCGGGGAATGCGGGGATCCAGGGGAGTGGCGGTGGCAGGGTCCGCCATGGGAGCATTCTGCTCAAACCTGCACTGTGTTGTCATCCAGCTGCCGCTCCAGCGACTGGCGGATCAGCCCGATGGCGCAGGGCACATCCTCCAGCATGGCTACAGCCAGTTCCACCTCGCCCAAGTTGATTCCACCCAGAGCCAACATACAGTGCTACTGCCGACGCACAAATCGAGTCCCCGTTATTCGTCCACAAGATGCTTCTCCACGCGAAGATCACAATGAAGCAGATCTAATCTTAATCAGATCTGCCACCGTCTCCTCTGGCTCGATCTTGTCGAGAACCCAATCATTGTCGACCAGAATAAACTTCCAAAGCTCTGTAAATGCCCTTGGCAACAATCGGTCACCCTTGACCACACGACTGACGCCTTGCTCCTGTCTCTCCATATAATCAACCATTCGACCTTTGATCCATACCTGCAAGCTGCCCCTGCAATTTGATTCGCCATCGGGATTCACGGCCTTGGCTTCAATAACTATTGCCTCAAGCAGCTCAATTTGCTCAAGTATATTTCTTTCATTGTTTGATCTCATCTGATCAGTCAGCATTTTGTGCCGCCAGTAGAGCTGGCCGCTCATATACTCCCTGGCAGGGTACTGGTTGCGATCCGTCCAGGCTTGCTGTACACGGAAATACACGTCTCTAATGCGCTTGTCTATATGATCCTTGCTCCAGACCGGGGAATACTGAGATAGCTCAAAGCAGAGATCGCTCGCCTCTTTAGACAGCCGCAAACAGAGATCACGCTCCTCTTTCTGCTGTTTACTTAGTTTGGTCTCGGAAGCTCTTACTGTATTTGCTCCAATAAATAAAGCGGCCAGAAGAATCGAGAACACAATCGCAACCGAAGCATGCTGAATCCAGATCGGAATACTGGGGAATTCGATGCCGCCGCCGCTAGAGCCGCCGTAACCGCCGCTATAACCGCCGCTATAACCGCCGCTATAACCGCCGCTATAACCGCCGCTGTAACCACTGCTATAGCCACCACCACCGCCTCCACCGCCACCGCCACCGCCACCGCCACCAGCTCGGCCAAAAGCTTCAAACGGGCATAGCAACGCCAATGTCAAGATGAAGATGAGACCCGCCTTCTTAATATTCATCTTAGACGTCCAGCAGTGATTCGGCGCGTTGACTACTATCAACCTAGACTTGCTGCTGCAATGACAGCATTTCTGTAACAGGACTAGATGAGGCTTTCCATGGCTACCTTGCAACAGTTCCGGACAACCGGCGAGGCCCATCTGCCCTCAAGCCTGCGACTTGAGACCCAGCACGTGGCATGGCCGAGAACCTAGCTTATCCAGGCCTTCCCGAATCCACTGCGTCAGAAGCTGCGTCAGAAGTTAGAGGCGCGATCCAGCGAATGTGAGGGAGGCGAGCAACAAGATCGCGCCCGGAATGTTTGCGTGACATTGAAGGCGTGCCGTCTCCGCTGACCCTGCACCTGGGGATGGAAAACCCAAGAAGACACCCCAGGCTGCCCCCCCATGAACCCGATGGGGCGTACCAGCAGGAGACTGCAAGGCAAGGCCGTTGAGCACAGAAAACCTAAATCGATAGCATCTTGATTCCCAGAGCAATCAGCACAGCCCCGCCCATGAACTCGATTTTTTCTCCGAATCTAGACGAAAGCTTTTTGGCAAGAAATAGCCCTGAATAAGTCGCGGCAAAAGCTCCGATTCCCACCACCAGCGAATAGAGCGCAATGGGCTTATTGACCAGTCCAAGGGATATTCCCACCCCCAGAGAGTCGATACTTGTGACACTCGAGACAAACAATATCTTCAAGAGGCCATGGACCTTCACCTCGTCTCCGCGATCGCCTCTGGATTTCATATCCATGCAAGCTCGATAACACATATGACCTCCCACCAGGACCAGCAGCGCAAAGGCAAGCCAGTGATCGTATTGGGTGATCAGACTTTGAGCAAAATGCCCCAGCAGAAAACCGAGTGCGATTGCCAGTCCTTCTGACAAACCTGAACTCAAGGCAAAAAAGAAAGCGCGGCGAGCCGAGAAGTGGCGAAGTCCCAGCGCAATAGCGGCAGAAAATGAATCAATGCTCAAAACCAGAGTAAAGAGCAGCAGCTCGATGGCTATCATTCCAGTCCGGGACCCGGAGACTTAAGGCTAGCGAATAACGGGAGTGGCCTTCACCAATGACCCGCGAAGAGCAAGCCACGCAACGGGCCGTGGAAAGTTCGATCAGCCACAGCCTGCGACCCTTTCCATTCCAACGAGCAAGGGCAGCCGTGCCCTCCCAGATGTTCGCAACCCACGTTGCACCCAGGAGTCTCCGCCATTGGCGCCCCTCACACCCGAAGCGCCTCAATAGCTGTAGTTGGCCTCGAACAGCGGCGAGCCATCGGAGGGTTCCGAGCCGGCCACATAGAACCCCTGGGCGGCCTGGCCATTGGCGCGCGCCCGTGCCAGCAGCGCCTGCTGGCCCGCCGCCAGATCGTGGCCGGCCCAGTGCTTCAGGCACGACTGCTGCAGGGCCCGACCGTAGGAGAAGCCCAGATGCCAGGGCGCCGGGGAGATCGCCCGGTTGATGCCATTGAGATACACGCTGGCCTCCTCCTCGCTCAGGCCTCCGGAGAGAAAGAGAATCGCCGGCACGCTCACCGGCACCGTGCGCTCCAGGGTGCGCAGGGTGAACTCCGCCACCAGATCCGGGCTGGGCGGGGTGGAGCAGTCCATGCCGGGAAGGGTCATCGAGGGTTTGAGCAGGGTCCCTTCCAGGAACACGCCGTTGTGGGCGAGGGCCTGGTACACCGTGCGCAGCACCCACTCCTGCACGGCGGCAGTGGTTTCGATGTCGTGGTCGCCGTCCATGAGAATCTCAGGCTCCACGATCGGCACCAGCCCCTCCTCCTGCACGGTGCGGGCATAGCGGGCCAGACCCCAGGCGTTTTCCCGCACGCACAGTTCGGAAGGGGCGCCCTCCGGCGAGATCTTGAGCACAGCGCGCCATTTGGCGAAGCGGGCACCGCGGGCGTAGTAGCGGGCCGCCCGCTCCTGCAGCCCCTTCAGCCCCGTGCACCAGCTCTCCCCCGGCAGACCGCCGGGCAGGGGTTCCACGCCCTGGTCCACCTTGATCCCCGGCACGATGCCCCGCTCCTGGAACAGCGCGAGGATCGGCGGGCCGGGCTGGCCGTCGGCGTCCACACTGTCCTGAAACAGGGTTTCCTCGTAGAGAATCACGCCGCTGATGTGCTCCTCGAGGCCGGGGGCCGTGGCCAGCAGGCTGCGGTAGGCGCGGCGGTGCTCTTCGCTGTTCTCCACGCCGATGGCCGCGAAGCGTTTGCCCACCGTGCCGGTGGACTCATCGGCCGCCAGCAGCCCTTTGCCCGCTGCGGCGAGGGCACAGGCGGTGGCCGCCAGTTCGTCGCGGAAGTTCTCGAGGCCCATCGATCCCGGCGCGGGTAACAGCGGAACCGCATGGCTCCAGCCTCTGGCTAGGCAGACCCGCTGGTCTTGTCAATGCCGCCCCTCGCCAGGATGGCCCCGCCGCCTTCGCTCCGATGCCCCTCCCAGCCGGCAGCCTGCTGCAGCTCACGCCCGAGGGGCTCCACTGTCCAGCGGCCGGGGCCTGGATCGATCCCTGGCGGCCGGTGAGCCGGGCCCTGATCACCCATGCCCACGCCGACCACGCCCGGCCCGGCTGCGGCGAATACTGGGCAATCGGGGCGAGCGAGACGATCCTGCGCCAGAGGCTCGGTCACGGCATCAACCTGCTGCCGGTGGACTACGGCCAGATCCTGCGGCTCGGCGGGGTGCGGATGTCGTTCCACAGCGCCGGCCATGTGCTCGGCTCGGCCCAGATCAGGCTCGAGGCCGGCGGCGAGAGCTGGCTGGTGAGCGGCGATTACAAGCGCTGCGCCGATCCCAGCTGCATCCCCTTCGAGCCCGTGCAGGCCGACGTGTTCATCACCGAGGCCACCTTCGGCCTGCCGCTCTACCGCTGGCAGCCGGGATCCGAGGTGGCAGCGCAGATCCGCCGCTGGTGGCAGGCGGCGCCGGAGCGGCCGTCGCTGCTGTTCGCCTATGCCTTCGGCAAGGCGCAGCGGCTGCTGGCGGAGCTGCACGCCATCGGTGTCGCCGATGAGGTGCTGCTGCACGGCGCCGTGGAGGCCCTCATGCCCGCCTACCGGGAGGCGGGGGTGGCCATGCCTCCCACCCGACCCGTGAGCACCGTGGCGAAGGGCGAATCCCTGGCCGGCCGGCTCGTGATCACCCCGCCCTCGGCCCATCGCTCGCCCTGGATGAAGCGTTTCAGGCTGCCGCAGACGGCCTTCGTGAGCGGCTGGATGGCGGTACGCGGCGCCCGCCGCCGGCGCGGCTACGAGCGGGGGTTCGTGATGAGCGACCACGCCGACTGGGAGGGGCTGGTGCGCACCGTGAAGCAGAGCGGCGCCCGGCAGGTCTACGTGACCCACGGCAACAGCGACGGCCTGGCCCGCTACCTGCGGGAGGTGGAAGGGATCAGCGCCGAACCGCTCGATGGCCGCTTCCAGGCGGAACGGGGCCAGGAAGAGGCGGAGCCGGAGGCGACTCCCACCGCCCCCTGAGCAGGCATGGCTGGAGCTCAGAGCCAGTGGTGGGGGTAGGCGCTCCCGGTTGGGCGGAGTCGGTGGAACAGCACCGCGATCAGAACCAGCACCAGCGAGCCGGACAGGATCGGGCTCAGCACGAAGCCGGGCCTGGCGTGGAGCAGCACCCCCAGCAGGGCGACCGCCCCGGCGGGAGGGTGCAGGCAGCGCAGCCGCTGCCCCAGGCCAATGGTCAGGCCCACGGCCAGACCCATCACCCAGAAGGCCGACCCGAACCAGTCCACGCAGGCGACGCTGACCACAGCCCCGAGCGTGTTGCCGAGCACCAGGTTGCGCGGCTGGGCGAGGGGGCTGGTGGGAGCCCCGAACAGCAGCACTGTGGAGGCGCCGAACGGGGCCACCACCAGCGGGTAGTGGCTCCAGGCGCTGATCAAGCCCAGCAGGCTGATGGCCAGGGCTCCCCCGAGCCACGCGGCCAGGACCTCGTCGTTGGCGAAGCGTGGCTGAAAGGCCCGTCCTCGCTCCCGTTGCGCCTGCAGCCGCCGCACCAGCATGGAAGCAACTGTATCAACCGCAACAGTCCTGAGGCCCGACAGCGCTGGGTCGCCATGGCGTGCCCGATTGCGGCGGTCCACGGAGCCCCCTGCTGCGACGGCCGGCTCGCCTCAGCTGCCTGCCCTGCCTCAGCCGCCTGCCCTGGCTCAGCGACCCTCCGCTCTGGTGAGGAGTCCCCCCAGCCACCACGCCAGCACCGCCACCAGCGCCAGCAGCGGCGGCACCAGCAGCAGCACCAGCACCCCCAGCAGCGGCGCGATCACCAGGCGGAGCAGGCGTCGCAACCCAGCCGGCAGGGGCTGATGCGGCCTGTCGGGGGACGCCAGCAGGTCGCTCAGCAGCACATAGGGCAGCCGTACGGCCAGCAGGGGCAACACCCGGAGCCCGTGTCTCCAGGGCAACCTGCTGCGCTGCTTCTCCGGGAGGTAGGCGCTGCGGGCCTGCCGCACCAGATCCTTCAGCGCGTCGCGCAGGTCCTCCGGCTGCAGCAGGGCCGGCTCCCCGCGGGGTCCTTCCTCCAGCAGCCAGGCCAGCCCCGAGAGGCGACCGATCAGGTAGTCGTGGCGGCGGTAGCGCTCATCGAAGAAGCCCCCGAAGGCCCCGAGCAGGTCGCTGGCCAGAAGATCGGCCGGCGAGAGCGGGGAGCTCGGCCGGTCCTGGCCCGGGCGGGGCCTGCCCAGCAGCGTTTCGAAACGCACCAGAGCCTCCGCGTCATCGGCCGGAGGCTGACGGTCGGACGGGGCTGAGGCACGGGAGCCCTCCGGCCGATCCCCCTCACGGGACACCAGCTCCGGGGCCACCTCCTCCTCGGGCGCCGCCTCCTCGGCCGCCTCCTCGGCCAGCTCCAGCAGCAGGGCCCGGAAGGACGGCGAGCGAAAGGGGAGCACCGGATCGATGGGATCGAGGCTGACCGTGCGGAAGGGGAGCACCTCCCGCAGATGCCCGGCCTCCGGACTCGCGGGGCCCACCTGCTGGATCAGGTCGTCCCGCCTGGCCACCTGCCGGTTGATCGTCTCGATCTGCTCGAGGCGCAGATGGTCGTGCTCGGCCTTCGGGTAGGTGAGGCCCGCCAGGGCGCTGGCGAGCGCCCCGAAGAAACGACGCAGCAGCGCAGCGTTGCTCCTCAGGTCGGTGACGGGGATGGGCTGCACGTACACGAACCGGCGATTCGCCTCCTCCGGCGGGTTGCGGAACCAGTCCGCCGCAAAGGTCGTCAGCTCCCGATCCGCCCCATCCCCCTGCGCGGCGGGCATCGGCGCCGGCCCGGGATCGAGAGAGGCCAACTGGTTGAGCAGGCCGATGCCCTTGAGAATCGGCAGCCCGTCCAGCACCCCGCCATCGGTGTAGTCGAAGCGCAGACGCAGCTGGGAGCCCTGCGGATCGGGAGTCCCCCGGGGGTCCTCCAGCCAGCAGACGCGGTCGGGGTCCCCGCCGGTCACGAGGTCGTCCGTGCGGCTCGCCTCCTGCCGGTAGAGGGCCTCACTGGGGAGATTGAGATCCAGGTTGATGCTGCGGGGATTGCTGTCGTTCGAGAGGGGGGGGGAAGGCCAGTGGGAAGGCGCCGGAGGCCCGCGCCGAATCCTTGGCCTTCGTCCAGCGCCGGTTCAGGGCGTCGAGATCGTCCGCCGTCAGATCAGGCATGGCGCGATGGAACAGAAAGCGCCGCGTCTCCGCATGGCTCACGCTGCGCGGCCCGCTGTCGCTGACCCGCAGCACCCCCTGCAGGTTGGTCACCGTCATCAGCAAGGCCAGGCTGCGCCGTTGCAGCGCCTGGCGCATGCCCGCCAGATCGTCCAGACCCCACGCGCCACCCACCTGATCGGCGATGGCGGCGATGCTGCCACTGCTCAGCAGCGCGAGCCTTGGGCGGGGCGGAATCGTTCCCCAGGCCGTGGCCTGGAGCGACTGCTCCTCCGTCCGGTAGTCGGTCAGGGCCCGGATGTCGGCCAGCCGCACCCAGGCCCGCAGGAACCCGTTGCGCGGCGCAGCATCCGTGACCCGGTCGTCATCCAGTTCCGCCAGGGAACGCTCGGGATCCTGAAGCAGGTACCGGGCGGCGATCAGGCCGGTCATCGCCCCCGCCGAGGCGCCGGTGATCGAGTCGATGCGGAGCACCTCAGCACGGCCATCGGCCCTGCAGCGCAATGAGGCCTTCACCAGTTCGGAGAACACCCCGGCCATGTAGGCACCGAGGGCGATCCCTCCCGAGCAGTTGAGCGTGACCGGAACCGGAAGGCTGGCCATCGCATCCCCTGACCTTCTGCCGTCATCCTGAGCGGCGATCCGGGGACTGTCAGCCCTGCGCGCCTCACCAGCAGGGCGCCTGGCGGCCCGGCCGGGACAGCAGAATGGGGCGATCCGAGCCAGGCCACCGCGATGGGCCCGATCAGCCGATGAGCACGGTCAGCCGATGAGCACGGTCAACGGCTCCTGGGACCCGATCTTCAACGGTGTGGCGGAGCGCCTCGGTGCCTCGGTTGAGGCCGGCGAGGATGTCGGGGCCTCCGTCGCGATCACGCTCGACGGCCAGATGGTGGTCGACATCTGGTCAGGCTGGGCCGATGCGTCCCGGACGGTCCCCTGGCAGGCCGACACGCTCACCAACGTCTGGTCCAGCACCAAGACCGTCACCGCACTGGCCGCGCTCACGCTGGCCGATCGGGGCGTGATCGATCTGTTCCAGCCCGTGGCCGCCTACTGGCCCGCGTTTGCGGCGCAGGGCAAGGAGACGGTCGAGGTGCGCCATCTCCTCTCCCACACCTCGGGGGTGTGCGGCTGGGAGCAGCCAGTGCAGCTGAGCGACCTCTACGACACCGAAGCCTCGGCGGCCCTGCTGGCCGCCCAGGCGCCGTGGTGGGAACCCGGCACGCGATCGGGCTACCACGACCGGAGCTACGGCCACCTGATCGGCGAGGTGATCCGCCGCACGACCGGCAAGACGCTCGGGGCCTTCGTCGCCAGCGAACTGGCCGGGCCCCTCGGGGCTGACTTCCACATCGGCCTGGAGCCGGCTCAGGCGCACCGGGTGGCGAACGTCATTCCCTTCGATGGCCCCCTGCCGATCGACAGTGCCATCCCCGGCAGCGTCAAGCACCGCACCTTGAGCGCCCCCTCCTGGACCCCCCAGATCTCCTGGACCCCCGCCTGGCGCCAGGCCGAAATCGGCGCCGCCAACGGCCATGGCCATGCCCGTTCCCTGGCCCGGATCCTCTCGGTCCTCGCCTGCGGCGGCGAGGTGGAGGGCCAGCGATGGCTGTCGCCCGAAAGCTGTGATCGGGTCGTTCAGGAGCAGGCCAACGGCATCGATCTGGTGCTCGAGGTGCCGGTGCGGTGGGGCCTCGGCTACGCCCTGCGCAATGAGACGCTCCACTACTTCCCGAAAGGGAGGGTCTGCGGCTGGGGTGGCTGGGGAGGGTCGATCGTTCTGGCGGACCTGGATCGTCGCCTCTCGATCAGCTACGTGATGAACCGGATGGTGAACGGGGTCGATGAACGGGGTCCGAACCTGGTGCGGGCGGCCTACGCCGCCCTGGGCGTGGCCTAGGCCGCGCTCACAGCCCCAGTTCGCTCAGGCCCGGATGATCCTCCGGCCGAGGGCCCAGGGGCCAGAGGAACAGGCGCTCGGACTCACGGATGGGGATGTCATTGATGCTGGCCTCCCGGCGGCGCATCAGACCCTGCTCGTCGAACTCCCAGTTCTCATTGCCGTGGGCGCGGAACCAGCTGCCGGAGTCGTCGTGCCATTCGTACTGGAAACGCACGGCGATCCGGTTGTCGTGCCAGGCCCACACTTCCTTGATGAGGCGGTAATCGAGTTCGCGGGCCCACTTGCGTTGCAGAAACGCTTCGATCTGCTCGCGTCCGCGGATGAATTCCGCCCGGTTGCGCCACACGCTGTCGGCGCTGTAGGCCAGGGCGACCTTGGCGGGATCCCTGGAGTTCCAGGCGTTCTCGGCCATGCGGGCCTTCTGGATCGCCCCTTCGCGATCGAAGGGGGGGAGCGGCGGTTTGAGGGTCACGGCGATCTCAGGGGTTGCAGGGGGACGTGTGGCCGGCGGGGCAGGGGCGCGCTGGGCAGGGGCGCGCTCGCCTCAGGGGCCGGCCAGGATCGTGACCATCTGATCGGCCCCGTAGGCCGAGAGGGTCTGCCGGAGCTTCGTGGCCTCCTCGTCGGTGCGGGTGCAGGCGAACCCATAGCGCGCCCGCACGCGCTCCGAGGCCTGGTGCAAGCCCTCGAGCCCCCGGGCCTGCAGCGCCGCCACCGAGAGTGTCTCCCCGGGGGGAAGGTGCTGCAGGATCACGGTGGAGGGCGAATAGAGCTCGGAGGTCAGGCCATCGGGCCACTGCAGGGTGAGGCGGACTTCGGGCACCGGGCGATCAGGGGACGGCCGGGGACATGGTCCCAGGCCGCCACGGCCACCGCCGTGCCCACGGTCACAGATTGGCCGGGCCCGGCACGTCCAGGGCGCCAAACCCGGTGAGCGGTTCCTGGTGATGCCACAGCCGGGTCTGCGTTCCTGCCGCGCTCAGCACCACAGCCGCGTCGCCGACCTCAAAGCGGCCGATCGGGCAGCAGAGCAGATCGGCATCGCCGGCCGTGGCCTCGAGCAGGGCCGCGGAGCGGGACGGCTCCACGGCCAGCAGGTAGCCGTAGCTCGGGAAACAGGTGAGCCAGGCCTCCAGATCCACACCGCTGGGAGGCTGAAGCCGATCGAGATCCAGCGCCAGCAGACAGTCGGCCGCCTCGGCGAACATCGCGGCCGTGCCGACCAGGCCCCCCATGCTGATGTCCTTGGCCCCGTGCACCAGGGCGGCCCCGGCCAGCTCCACCAGCAGGGCGAGATGGCGGCGCAGGCGGATGGGATCGGCCTCGGTGGCGGCATCCCAGAAGGGGTAGTGGCGGTGGAAGCGACCGCGGGTGTTCACCAGCAGATGGCAGTGGTCCCCGGGCCTGGCGGCCCGCGCCGAGAGGACCGGGCCCGGCGCGCTGCCGAGGACGGCCACCGAGAGGGCGTTGTAGGGACTGTGCAGATTGGTGTGGCCCCCCACCATCGGCACGGCGAACTTGTCGCAGGCGAAGCGCATCCCCGCCAGCAGCGGCTCGGCATGGACGGCACCGGTGGCCCAGAGGCTGTTCACCAGGGCGAGCGGCGTGCCGCCCATGGCGGCGATGTCACTGAGGTTCACCAGCACGGCACTCCAGCCCGCGAACCAGGGGTCCTCCTCCACCAGCTGGGGATCGAGCCCTTCCGCGGCCAGCAGCAGGGGACCGCTCACCCCGGGCAGCAGGGCGGCATCATCGCCGAGGGCCGCCGCAGCGCCGAGGTCCGGGAAGGGCAGCGGCGGGAAGGTGCGTGCCGGTGCCTGGATCTCCTCCTTGCCCCGCAGGCCGGGGTGCTGGCGCAGCCGCCGGGTGAGCGCCTGAAGCTCGGCGGGGGTCATGCTGCCTGGGCGATCGGGCGGCGTTCCCGCGACGGGCGGTAGTAGGCCAGGTCAGCCTCCATCAGGTGATGGGGGATGCCGCGGAGCTCGAGCTGCTCCAGCGAGCGCCAGTGCAGCCGGCGGAAAAAGGGCACGTTCTGGCGCTGCACGGTGGCGAGGAAGCGATCGCAGCCCCAGCCGTGGGCCGTGGTCACGGCCTTCCAGATCAGCCCCTTGCCGATCTGGTTGTGCCGGCGGAACCCGGCATCCACCCCGAGGCGGCCTCCCTGCCAGACGCCGGGGCTCAGTTCAGCGATCCGCACCACGCCGACCACGTCGCCAGCCCGAAGGCTGCCGTGGGCCAGGGCCACGATCGGGTAGGCAGCGTCATCGAGCTCATCGCGGTCGGACGCCTCGAAGAGGTGCTGCTCCTCGCAGAAGATCCGGCTGCGCAGGTCCCAGTAGCCCGGCAGCAGCCTGGAAGCCGAGCCCAGCAGGTGGAAGGAGAACTCCCCGGAGCTGGCGGTCGGGGAGAGCTGGAAATCCTCGTCATCGACGGCCACGCCCCAGCGCACCGATGGGGTGAAGGCGGCCGGTGCGGAGCTGAGGCTCCGGCCGATGTCGTGACTGCTGGGATCAATGAAAAACATGCAACCAGGCCAGGGGCTCAGGACGCGGTCTCAAACAGGGAGAGGGCCGAGCAGGCACCGCACTTGGCGCAGCCGGCGGCCATGCGATCGGAACGGATGTCGGAGTGGGCGAGCAGGCGACCGACCGCCTCGTAGATGCCCACCATGAAGGTCGTGCTCGGGGCCGGGTGGTGCTGCAGCGGCGTGCCGGAGATGGGCACGAACGGCACCACGAAGGGGTAGACCCCCATCGCAATCAGCCGTTCGCTGCAGCTGATCAGGGAGCTGGCGCTGTCGCCCAGCCCGGCCAGCAGGTAGGTGCTCACCTGGCCGCGGCCGAACACGGCCACCGCCTGCTCGAAGGCCTCGAAGTAGCGCTCCAGCGTCAGTTCCGACTTGCCGGGAAGCACGCGACGGCGCACCTCCTCCTCCACCACTTCGAGGTGCATGCCCAGGCTGTCGATCCCCGCCTCCTTCATCCGCCGGTACCAGACGGGGTCCTCGGGGGGCTCGCACTGCCCCTGGATCGGCAGGGCCACCCGCGCCTTCACCGCCGCCGCCGTCTCGGCCATCAGCCGGGCGCCACGGTCATCGCTGTTCGGGGTTCCGGTGGTCATCACCAGCTGACGCACACCATCGAGGCGCACGGCCGCCTCGGCCACCTCCGCCACCTGGTCGGGGGTCTTGCGCACCACCGTGCGCCCATCCTCGAGCGACTGCTCGATCGCACAGAACTGGCACGACTGACTCCGGTCCCGGAAGCGGATGCAGGTCTGGAGCAGGGTGGTGGCCAGCACGTCGCGACCATGCAGCAGGGCGATCGCGCTGTACGGGATGCCCTCGGCCGTGGTGAGCCCATAGAAGCGGGGCTCCGGCGGCGCCTCCACCGCAGTGGGATCCCCCCCGTCGCCCTGGCCGCTCACCGCCACGCTGCCGTCGCAGGCCTGCTCGAGCCGGAATGGCGAGGCCTGGGAGGCCGCGTTGTAGACGGGAACCATCACGGTGTTGCCGGCGATGGTGAGGGCGCGGTGATCCGACGGACCGGCGCCACCCCGGCGGCCGGGATTGCCGGCCACGGCAGGATCCACCACGCCGTGCACCTGGAGCTCGGTCACGAACCGTCCGAGCTGCTGCCGGGCCGGGCCTGTCTTCGACGGGTCAGACAAGGGACTCCTCCTCGACGCCAGGGACCATCAACGTGGCCGGCGGACCGGCTGGGGCGGGCATCGGCTCCACCTGGGTCGCCGGCGACGGGTTGATCCGCAGCCCCAGCAGATCGGGGCGGCTGTAGTGGCCGACGCTGTCCATCATGCGTTTGCGTTTGGTGATCAGGGCGGGGTCGAGGCTGGCGATCGCCAGACCCTCGCCCTCCGGCAACGGTCCGGCCAGAACACGCCCTTCCGGGCTGATCACCGCGGTGTGGCATCCCCCCTGGAAGGCCCGCTGGAGGGCGGGGTCGGGGGTGATCGCCGCATGGTCGGCGGGGTCGAGCCAGGCGGTGGCGCAGATCACGAAACAGCCGGCCTCGAGGGCGTGATGGCGCATGGTCACGGCGGTCTGCTCCGAAAAGATCGGGCCCACCAGCGATCCCGGGAACTGGGCGCAGTGAATCTGCTCGCCCTGGGTCATCAGGGCGAAACGGGCCAGGGGGTTGTAGTGCTCCCAGCAGGCCAGCGCCCCGATCCGCCCCAGGGCCGTCGGCACCACCTGCAATCCGGCGCCATCACCCTGGCCCCAGACCATCCGCTCGTGGTACGTGGGGGTGATCTTGCGCCGCTTCAGCACGATGGTGCCGCTGTCGTCGATCAGCAGCTGGGTGTTGTAGAGGCTGCCGCCGTCCCGCTCGTTCACCCCCAGCAGCACATGCTGGCGGTGCTGACGGGCGGCCGAGCAGATGCGGCTGATCGCGGGGCCGGGAATCTCCACCGCCTGCTCGTAGAGGAGCAGATGGGAGGGCCCCATCCGCACCGCCGGTTCAACGAAGGAGAAGTAGGGGTAATAGGGCAGAAACGTCTCGGGAAAGACAATCAGCTCGACCCCGGATTCCGCTGCCTCGGCCATGGCCGCGAGCACCCGCGCCACCGACCCCTCAAGGCTGAACAGAACAGGACGAATCTGCGCTGCCGCAACGGTGATCGCTCTGGCCATGGAAGACATGCGCAGCAAAGACCCCAGAGGGGCCCCTCAGAGGGTCCAGGTGTCGAGGATGAAGGCGCCCTCCTTGCGGTGCATCAACACGATGTCGAGCACATCCAGGGGATTGATCGGGGTGATCCCGGGGATCAGCGCCCCTTCGCCATGGCCATAGAGAGCCTGAAGGGCGAAGCGGCAGGCATACACCTTTCCGCCCTGGCCCATGAACTTCTGCAGGCGCGCATTGAAGTTCAGATGACCATCGAAGGCCGCATCACCCAGCTTGGGGAAGCCCCGCTGGACACCGAGGGTGACCCCCGGTCCGTAGAGAAGAATCGATGTTTCGAAACCCTTGGTGATCAGCCGGCTGGCCTGCAGCAGATTCACCAGACCGATCGAACCTTCGAAGGCCACGGTGTGAAAGGTGACCAGAGCCTTTTCACCGGGCTCCGCTTTGACATCAGGAAAGACCTTCTCTTCGTAATCAACGAGAAAATCGCCCGGCTGGTTGGCGGGACGGGTGACTTCGGGCATGGGCTGAGGCTGTCCTGGAGGGAATCCAGGGCGAACCCTGCCACATGTTTACTTTTGTTTTATGTGGCCGATGCGACCGAATTCCCGCCCCAGGCCATTCACTCAGATCCAGGCGCTGAGGTGGCAACGGCTACCGGCCGATCGCCCGCCGGAGCCCACACTGAGGCAACATCTGGACTTTGCACCGTTGCCTGCTCAGGCTCCCCTGCCGTCCTCCCATCCGGTCGTGGTGGTGGGTGGCGGCCAGGCCGGCCTCTCGGTGGCTGCCTGTCTGCAGCGCCGCGGCATCAGGCCCCTCGTGCTGGAACGGCACCGGATCGGCCACGCCTGGGAACATCAGCGCTGGGATTCCTTCTGTCTGGTCACCCCGAACTGGCAGTGCCGGCTGCCGGACTTCCCCTACGACGGGGACGATCCAGAGGGTTTCATGCTGCGCGAGCACGTCGTGGCCTACGTGCGCCGGTTCGCCGCTGCCATCGCGGCCGATGTCCGTGAAGGGGTGGGCGTGGAGTGGCTGGGCGGCCGGGGCGGCGGCTACCGGTTGCGCACCACGGCCGGTGAGATCGAGGCCGAGCAGGTGATCGTCGCCACCGGCGGCTACCACCGGCCGAAGCGCCATCGCCAGGCGGAACGGCTGGCCAGCACCGTGCTGCAGCTGGATGCCCGCGACTACCGCAATCCGGACCAGCTGCCGGCCGGGTCGGTGCTGGTGGTCGGCAGCGGTCAGTCCGGCTGCCAGATCGCCGAGGATCTGTTCCTGGCCGGCCGCCGGGTGCATCTCAGCGTGGGGTCAGCCCCCCGCTCACCACGCCGCTACCGCGGCAAGGACGTGGTGGACTGGCTCGATCGGATGGGGTACTACGCCATGCCGATCGACCAGCACCCGGAACCGCGGCTGGTGCGCAGCAAGACCAACCATTACCTCACCGGCAGGGATGGGGGCCGGGAGATTGATCTGCGCCGTCATGCCCGCCATGGCATGGTGCTGCATGGTCGGTTGCGCGGGATCAGCCACGACGCGGTTCACTTCGCCGACGATCTGGCGGCCAACCTGGACCAGGCCGATGCCGTGTACGGGCGCATCCGGGCCAGCATCGACGCCTACATCGAGCGGGAGGGGATCGACGCCCCGGAAGATCCCCCCTACCAGCCCTGCTGGCATCCGCCGGCCAGCGACGACGGCAGCGTGGATCTGCGCGCGGAACCCCTCGCGGCGGTGATCTGGTGCACGGGATACGCGGCCGACTTCCGCTGGATCGACGTGCCGGTCTTCGATGGTGCCGGCTATCCCGCCCATGACCGCGGGGTCACCCCCAGCCCCGGGTTGTATTTCATCGGCCTGCCCTGGCTGCAGACCTGGGGATCGGCACGCTTCAGCGGCGTCGCCGATGACGCCGAGCACCTCGCCGAGACGATCCGGCTGCGCCTGCAGCTCACGGATGCCCGCCACGAGCGGCTGGAGTGCACGGCCCTGCTGGGGTCCTAGCCAGCACCCGCTCCACCAGGGTGGCCCAGTAGCTGGCACCGATGGGCAGGAGGCGGTCGTTGAAGTCGTAGCGGGGGTTGTGCAGCAGGCACCCTCCCGCGCCGGGCCCGTTGCCGATCCAGCCGTAGGCACCGGGCCGCTGCTGCAGCATGAAGGCGAAGTCCTCGGCGCCCATGGTGGGGGGCAGTTCCCGATCCACCTGGTCATCGCCCACCACCGCGGCCATGGCGGCCGCGGCCGTGGCGGCCTGCTCCGGCCCGTTGATCGTGGGGGGATACCCCGCGATCAGATCCACCGCCACATCCGTGCCATGGGCTGCGGCCACCCCTGCGGCGACGGCCCGGATGCGTTGATGCAGCCGCAGCCGCAGGGCCGGATCGAAATAGCGGAGGCTGCCGCGCAGCACCACCTCCGCGGGAATCACGTTCCAGGTGTCGCCGGCGTGGAACTGGGTGACGCTCAGCACCGCGGCCTGGGAGGGAGCCACGTTGCGGCTCACGATGGTCTGCAGCGCCTGCACCAGGGCCGCACCGGCGACGATCGGATCCACACCCTCATCCGGCATGGCGGCATGGCAACCCTGCCCCCGCAGGGTGATCTCCAGCCGGTCGCAGCCGGCCATCATCGGACCGGCCATCACCGCGAAGCGGCCGGTGGCCAGGCCCGGCCAGTTGTGCAGCCCATAGACCGCCTCCACCGGGAAGCGCGCGAACAGCCCCTCCTCCACCATCACCCGGGCCCCGCCCTCGTTCTCCTCCGCGGGCTGAAAGATGAACACCACCGTGCCATCGAAGCGGCGGGTTTCCGCCAGATAGCGGGCAGCCCCCAGCAGCATGGTGGTGTGGCCGTCGTGGCCGCAGGCGTGCATGCGCTCCGGGTGGCGGGAGCGGTGGGCAAAGCTGTTGGCCTCCGCCAGCACCAGGGCATCCATGTCTGCCCGCAGGCCGATGCTTCGTGGCGAGCTCCCGGCCTTGAGCAGCCCCACCACACCGGTCTTGGCCAGGCCGGTGTGGACGGCATCGCAGCCGAAACGGCGCAACCGCTCGGCCACCAGGGCCGAGGTGCGGATCTCCTCAAAGGCCGTTTCCGGGTGGGCATGCAGATCCCGGCGCCAGCGCGTGAGTTCAGGGGCCAGTTCCAGAATCCGTGGAATCAGCGGCATGACTCAGGCGAGGGCTGCAGAACCAGTTTCCGCCCCGAAGGCGGGGGCGTGGTCCTGGCCAGGCCAGTTACTGTGACGCCGACTGCCGCGGGTGCCGATGGCTCTGGCAAGCGAGGTTTCGCCGCTGTACGAACCGCCCACCCTGCTGTCCGGGGACGATCGCATCCGGCAGACCGAGGCGATCACCTTCCGCATGGAGGCCCTGCAGCGGCGTGGCCTCCGCTTCCATCTGGCTGCGCTGACGCTGGCGCGCACCGGCATCATCGTGATCCGAGCCGCCGCCTCCGAAGCAGCCGTTCGCACCCTCGCCAGGATGGCGGAAACCACCTGGGAGCAGGTCTCCCGTCTGCCGCCAGGGGAGAGCCTCCCCAGCGCCTACCTGAACCGCGACCAGGAGCGGGTCCTGAGGGGCTACAAGGCGCTGGTGGAGAGTGAGAAACCTGTGGTGAACTTCAGGCATGGTGATGATGACGGGATGATGGATATCTTCCATCCGGAAAATCTCATCCCGGAAGCCCGTTCCACCATCCTTGAAGCCCTGCACGAAGATCTGGTGAAAGGGCTGGCCAAGCGCGCTTTCATGAAAAAGTTTCAGGTTACTTGCCGGAACCTCTACGTGAACCACGGAGTCGAGAACACACGCTTCTACCACTGCGACGGCGAGAGCGTGAAAGTCAAGACCTTTGTGTACATCACCGATGTTGATTCCCTTGAGATTGGCCCATACTGCTACGTCAAGCATTCGCATCGAAGCAAATCGCTGCGGCGGCGCAACCAGGCGTTCAATCAACAGCATGGCTTCAACAAGCATGAATACCGCTTGATGGGCTCCCAGACGAGCCTGCCGATCTTCGCCAAGGCCGGTGACATGGTGGTCTCCGCCCAGCACGGCGCCCACCGCGGCCACCCCCAGGCCCCTTCGGCCCGAAGGACCGTGCTTGTCAACGTGATGGGCCCCCGACGGGCCGAGGGGTGAAGCGGGCAGCGCCTGGCGGGATGGCGCCCCTCCCGAATCGGCGGATCGAGGAATGCTGAGGGAATCAGGTCTTTCCCGGATGGAGGATTCCGGAGATGGGGGCTGACGGCGATCGAAGCACCCTGAATCTCCCGGCCAGCCGCGTGGAGAATGGGGGAACTCAGCGGCCCTCCCCCGCCGATGCGCAGCTCCCCTCTCAGCCGGCGGCGTCGCCGGGGCTGGATCGGCTGGATGGCGATCCTGATGCTCGCGGCCGGCGCCGGCGTGCAGGCGGCTGACCAGTCTCCCCAGCCTGCCGGGATCGTGCGATCGGGGCAGATCCTGCGGTTTGGCGACCAGCCCTATCTCTACCGCTGGTCCTCGAACCACCAGCATGAATTCACACCACCTGGACAGGAGGATCTGTCCCGGTGGACCGACATGCTCACCATCAACCTCTACCCGTCCGTCCGTGATGGCGAGGGACTGGCGGATGCCGCCAACCGGGTACTGGCCACCTACAGGAGCAACAGCGGGCAGGTCGTGCGCACCGCGTCGGTCCCCCGCGCCGCTGAGCGGCCTGCCGAGCATCTGATCGTCGTGCTCTTCCCCGGCCGGGAGGCCATCGAGGTGGCCTTCGCCCGGTTCCGGATGACGGAGGGCATCGGGAGTGCCGTGATCTACAGCCACCGGGTGCATGGCCGCCAGGCAGGGCCCGCCATGGCGACCTGGCTGGAGGCCAACGGCCCGGCCATCGAGCGCAGGCTGATGGCCCTGGACGGCCTCCCCTCACCCGGCCAACTCGAACCGGGCCTGGCCCGATGAGCGCCTGGCCGCAGCCCTGGCGGGTCGAGGTCAGCGGCAGCGGTCGCAGCGGCTGGATTCGCTATCAGGAGGCGGCAGGCACCCTGAGCCTCTACTGGGAGCTGGGTGGTGCCACCAGCTTCGGTGAGGACAGGAGCGGTGAGGACGGTCTTCGTGCGGAGAGTGTGGCGGTGATCTGGGGCGAGGCGGCCGCCGGCTGGGATGCCCGCCACCCCTGGGCGGCCGGGCGGCGACGGGCCATCCTGGAGCGCATCGCCGGGGAGGTGATCCGCCAGAAAGCTCCCTCCTGCCACGCCCGGATCGAGGAACCGCAGGGATTCATCCACCTGCGCCGGGCAGGCGGCTGATCGGCGAGCCGCGCACACCCCCAGGGGCCAGCTGGGCCGTGGTGATCAGGCAGCCCGCACGTCGTCCTCGCTCACCCCGTCTTCCCCGAGGTCGTTCTCCGGATGCAGTTCGGCACGGAAGAGCCCCACATCCACGCCCAGGTGCTGGTCAGGCCGGCCCGTGATCAGCAGGGCCGTGCGCTGGCGGGTGGCGATCTGCCACATCCATTTGGTGAACAGGGTGATGCGGTTCTCGGTGTCCGGAATGAAGGCCAGGTGCGCCAGAGCCCAGAGGATCCACCCCGCCAGCCCCGTGACGTGAAGTCCCCGCAGGTCGGCGACGGCATACCAGGGGCCGACCACGGCCATGCTGCCCAGGTCGGTGAAACGGAACGGCGGCAGCGTGCGTCCCTGCCGCTGGGCCAGGATGTGGGCCGCCACCCAGGCGCCCATCTGCACAGCCGGGCCCGCCATGCCGGGCAGGGGCTGGCCGTCGCGGGTGTGGTGGTAGGCGCAGAGGTCGCCCACGGCATGGATCTCGGGGTGACCCGGCACCGAGAAATCGGGCTCCACCACCAGCCGCCCGCCCCGGTCCACAGGGCAGCCGCTGCGATCGGCCAGCAGGGCCCCCAACCGGGAAGCCCGCACGCCGGCGGTCCAGCAGATGGTGGCGGCCTCGAGCTGCTGCACCCCCTCCCGGCCCGTGAGGGTCACCCGACCGGGCGCGAGCGCCTCCACCTTGGCCAGCGTCCGCAGCTCCACGCCGGCCCTCTGCAGGTAACCGGCTGCGGCAGCCGAGAGCTTCGGATGCATGGTCGGCAGCACCCGCTCGAGCGGATCGACCAGCACGACGCGGCAGAGCGCCGGATCCAGCTGCTTGAAATCACTGCGGATGGCCCGGCGCATCAGCTCGATCAGCGAACCGGCCAGCTCACACCCCGCCGGGCCGGCGCCCACCACCACCACCGTCTGGAGAAAGCGTCGGCGCTCGGGGGCTGGGCTCTGCTCGGCCTCCTCGAGGGCCATGAGCAGGCGGCGGCGGATCTCATCGGCGTGTTCGAGGATCTTCATCGGCGGCGCCAGGGGACGCCATTCCTCCCGACCGAAGTAGGTGCTGCCGGAACCGCTCGCCAGGATCAGATGGTCGTAGCCGTAGCGGTGGTCGTTGAACACCACCTCCCGGGCCTGCGGATCGATGTCGACCACCTCCCCCAGCAGCACCTGGATGTTCGGGGCCTGGCCGACCATCTGGCGCAGCGGGGAGGCCACGTCGGCCTCCGAAACCAGCCCTGAGGCCACCTGATAGAGCAGGGGTTGAAACAGGTTGAAATTGCGCTTGTCGATCAGGGTGACGCGCACGGGCTTGCCGGCCAGGGCATGGCAGGCCTTGAGCCCGGCAAAGCCACCGCCCACGATCACCACGTGGGGCCACGCCCGCATGGGGGCCTCGGGAGAGTCCAGCTCGAGGAAGAAGCGCTCCGCTGCCATCGCCTCTCCGTGCCGAAAGCATCAACGTATCGAGGGGAGCCCATCGGCGTTGGTCGTGGCAAGCCGATCCGGTGCATGCCAGGTTCAGCCGGTCGGCGAGCCCGCCCCCATGCGGCGCACCGCCGTGATGAAGGCCCGCATCCGGGACGGATCCTTGAAGCCGTCGGAACCCTTGACGCCGCTGTTGACATCGACGGCATAGGGCCGCACCCGGGCGATGGCCTGGCCCACGTTGTCGGCTTCGAGCCCTCCGGCGAGGATCAGCGGAACCTCCAGGCGGGCCCGGAGGCGGGCCGTGACGCCCCAGTCATGCACCAGACCGGTACCCCCCACCTGCCCGGTGCGGGGATTGGCGCTGTCGGCCACCACGGCGTCGACCAATGGCGCCATCGCGGCAACGGTCTCCGGTGGTTCCGGGCCAAGGATGTGCAGAGCCTTGAGAATCGTCAGCCCGCCGCAGCGGCTGCGCAGCTGGCGCAGCCCCTGTGGTGTCATGTCGCCGTGCACCTGCACGATCCGGGCACCGGTCCGCTCAACCAGCGCGCTGAGCTCGTCGGGGTCCTCCAGATGGGAGACCAGCACACCCTGCACGAAAGGCGGCAGGGCGGCGAGGATCGCCGCCGCCTGCGCCACGCCGATGAAGTCGCTGCTGGGGTGCCGCTGACCCACCAGCACCCCCACGGCATCAGCGCCGCAGGCGGCCGCCAGCAGGGCATCACGGCGGCAGCGGATGCCGCAGATCTTCACGCGTGACATGTCTCGGGGCCGGAAGGGCGTCAGCTCAGGCCAGGGCCTGCACGGCGTGGGTGAGGGCCTGCTGGCGGCTGAGCTCGGTGTGGTCCACCGGGAGCTGCTCGTAGAGCTTGAACTGGTCCAGCCGCTGGCGGGTGGTGCCCCGGGCCCCCACCACATAGACGTTGCGGCCCGCCTCGATGGCTTCCTCCACGGCGTTCTCGATCGCCAACGCCGCGGTGAGCCCCAGGTGCACCACCTCACTGAGATCGAAGATCACCGCATCGCAGTCGCCGATGGCGTTGTGCTCCCGGTTGATCGCCTTCGCCACACCGAAGATCATCGAGCCATTGAGCTGGAACAGCAGCACCCGACCGGCCGCGGCATTGAGCAGGGCCTGCTCCGGTTCACTGAGGTCGGCCGCATCGTCGCCGGTGCTGACCAGACGGACCCCGCGGGTCTGCATGGCACTCATCTTGTCGATCGTGACGATGTTGGCGATGAAGATCCCCACGCCCACCGCCACCATCAGGTCCACCAGCACGGTGAGCCCGATCACGACATAGGTGATCAGGGCGCCCTTGCGGGAGAGCTGGGGCACCCGCACCAGAAAACCCCAGTCGACGATGTCGATCCCCACCTTGAAGACGATCGCCGCCAGCACGGCCAGGGGAATGCGGGCTGCCAGCCCGGAACCGGCCAGGATGATCCCCGCCAGGATCAGGGCCCGCAGCACACCGGAAAGCCCGGTGCGGCCCCCGGCCTGGATGTTCACCACCGTGGCGGTGGTGGCACCGGAGCCGGGCAGGGCGCCGAACAGCCCGGCCACGATGTTGGCCAGACCCTGACCCACCAGCTCCTTGTTGGACCTGTGTTCGCTGCGGGTGAGGCTGTCGGCGACCAGACAGGTGAGCAGGCAGTCGATCGAGCCGAGCATTCCGAGCAGGGCGGCATTGACCAGCACCAGTTGCCAGACGTCGGGGGCCAGGGCGGGCCAGCTGAGCTGGGGCAGGGTGCTGGAGATCGCACCGATGCGCCGCAGCTCCACCCCCTGGAAGGCCACCAGCGAGACGAGGGTCCCCACGATCAGGGCCACCAGCTGGGCGGGGACCAGCCGCTTGAGCCGCTCCGGTGTGAACCACAGCACCAAGAGGGTGAGCGCGGCCAGCAGGGATTCCATCGGACGCAGGCCCTGCAGCAGCTCCGGCAGGCTCTGCAGTGTCCCCAGCACGCCCCCCCCCGGCGGGGCCTGGCCAAGCAGGGGACCGATCTGCAGCACGATCAGAATCGTGCCGATGCCGCTCATGAAGCCCGAGATCACCGTGTAGGGCATCTGGGTGATGTAGCGGCCCAGTTGGAGTGCCCCGTAGAGGATCTGGAACACCCCGGCGAGCATCACCACGGTGAAGGCGATCGCCAGGGCCTCCGCCGGATCGCTGGTGCGGGCGGTGAGGCTGGCCAGCACCGCCGTGAACACCACCGTCATCGGACCCGTGGGCTCCGAGATCAGGGCCGGGGTCCCGCCGAACAGCGCCGTGACCATGCCGATGATCGCCGCCGACCACAGGCCGGCGGCCGCACCGGCACCGGAGGCCACGCCGAAGGCCAGGGCCATCGGCAGGGCGATGACGGCGGCTGTGAGTCCCCCGAAGACATCACCGCGGATGTTGTGACGGCCGATGTGGTTGAAGATCCTTCCAGCACTCGGCGTGGCGGCGGCGGGGGCAATGGTCATGCGGTGGATGCAGGGATCGGGGAACCGGACAGGCGGGGCCGCAGGCCTGGAAACCGGACAGGAAGGGTTCTACCCCATGCGCTGGGCCCGGACGGATCACCTGCCGCGGCGCCCTCCAGCGGGGCAGCGTTCAGTCCACAGTGGCGTGATGACCCAGACCTCCCGGCGTTTCCCTCGGAGCGGCGCCATGGCAGCGCTGCTCGCCGTGGTCTGCGGCGCCTGGCCCGCTGCGCCCCTCTCGCCAGCCAGCGCGGCTGGGGCGGACAGGGCGCTGGAGGTGGCGCTGCAGCAGCTGCCCGCCCTGATCGACGGGGCCATGGCGCGGACCGGAGTACCCGGGCTCGTGGTGGTGGTGGTGCAGGACGACCGCGTCGTTCTGCTGCGGGGATACGGCACCAGGCGGCTGGGCAGCGGCATGCCGGTGGATGGCGACACGGTGTTCCAGCTGGCCTCCCTCTCCAAACCGATCGCCACCACGGTGATCGCGGCCCTGGTGGGCGACGGACGCATCGGCTGGGACACACCGCTCAGCCAGCGGCTGCCGGAGGTGAGGATCGGCGGTCCGGCGATCGCCCCGAAGATCACCCTGCGGGATCTGCTCTCCCATCGCAGCGGCCTGCCCGACCATGCCGGCGATGACCTCGAGGATCTCGGCTTCGATCGCGCCACCATCCTCAGCCGGTTGGCCCTGTTCGACACCGCCAACCGCTTTCGGGCCAGCTACGCCTACACCAACTTCGGCTTCACCGCCGCCGGCGAGGCCGCGGCACGCGCCGGCGGCAGCGACTGGGAGGAGCTCTCCGCCCAGCGCCTGTACCGGCCCCTGGGCATGACCCGCACCAGCTCCCGCCACGCCGACTTCCTCGCCACCCCGAACCGTGCCGACCTCCACCAGCGACAGGGTGCGCGTTGGCGGCTGAGCCCCGGGCGGCAGCCCGATGCCCAGTCGCCCGCCGGCGGAGTGAGTGCCTCCGGGCGGGATCTGGCCCGCTGGATGCGGCTGCAGCTCAACCGCGGCCGCCTCGATGGCCGGACCGTGGTGCAGGCGGAGGCCCTGGACGAGACCCACCGCCCCCAGGTGATCAGCGTGCCCCCCGCCGATCCAGTGCGGGATCAGGCCGGGATCTACGCGCTCGGCTGGAACGTGGGCTACGACCCCGGTGGCCGCCTGCGGCTGAGCCATTCCGGGGCCTTCAGCCTCGGGGCCGCCACCAGCGTGACCCTGCTCCCCGCCCGCCGGCTGGGCATCGCCATCCTCACCAACGGCACGCCGATCGGCGTGCCCGAGTCGCTCACCGCCTCCTTCCTGGACCTGCTCGACCACGGCAGGGTGCGCCGGGATTACGGCGCCCTGATGGCCGAGGCCTTCGCCTCGATCCTGAGGCCGGACTATCCGCTCGTGAGCGAACCGCCGCGTCCACCGGCCCTGGCCCTGGAGCGCTACACCGGCACCTACCGCAATGCCTACGTGGGCGAAGCGCGGGTGAACCTGGTGGAGGGCCGGTTGCAGCTGAGCCTTGGCCCCCGGAACCGCACCGCTGCTCTCACCTCCCTGGGCAACCACCGCTTCGCCTACACCCCCTTCGGCGAGAACGCCGCCGGGCCCAGCGCCGTCAGCTTCAGCGTCGACCGCAAGGGGCACGGCACGCAGCTGCGGATCGACAACCTCAACACCCATGGCCTGGGCACCCTGCAGCGGTCCGCAGCCCCCTGAGCCCTCCGCTCAGAACGGCCCGGGCCAGAGGTCAGCCAGGCTCAGGTCCCCGCGGCGCACCAGGGCGAAGAGCGTGCCGGCGTTGCCGCGGCAGACGCGCAGATCCTGGTCGAGCACCGTGATGTCCAGCCAGGCGGGAAACGGCTGCTGCACGGTTCGCAGCAGCTGCAGCCGGGAGGAGCCCAGCCGCGGCCCCAGCCAGCCGCCGCGCTGGAAGCACACCTCCACGCGGCGGTCGGTGACGATGCGGATCCTGGCCTCCACCGCCACACCGGCCAGCGGGCCCAGCGGGCCGGCGAGGCGCAGCAGGTTGAGGGCCAGGCCCCTGGAGGGTGCCAGCAGCTGCAGATTCTCCAGCCAGGGTGTGGTGGCGAGGTAGGGCTGGCGGCTGCTGCTCCAGCGCAACTCCCAGACACCCTCCAGCAGCTCGGGAGCGCCGGCGGCCTGGAGATCGGCCGGCTGGCCCGCCTCGAGTTCCAGGATCAGCTCGCGGACCCGATCCCCCGCCTGGCTGGCGGAGCCGCGGGGGCCGTGCTGCAGGAGCTCCAGCAACTGCTGACGGGGGGAAGCGCTCATCGGGGGCATCGCGGGGGCTCAGGACGGGGGACCGGCATCGCTGTCATCACGATCACCGGAGCCCTGCAGCTTGGTGATGATGTTGGGAACAAATTTCTCAGAGAAGCCTGCCACGAATGACCAGACCAGAAGCTTGGCAAAGTCGGCATTGCTCTTGGGGTCGATATCGAGCACAAAGCGCTGGATACTGACGAACATTTCCTCGGTACGTCTGAATTCCGGGAAGAGACCACCACGCAGCATCCCTGCCATGAAAATCAGGTACAGCAGCAGGGCGAAGGCGATGGCAACGGAACACTTCCACAGGAAATAGAGGCCGGTGTCGGTCTGCTCCGGGTTGCCCTCCTCATGCCGGAAGGGTTGGTTCACCGCCGAGCCGACCACCGCCGCCAGACCGACGAACACCGAGACCGGCAGGATTTCGGCCCCCTCCTGCGCCGCCACCTGGAGCGCATAGAAACCCAGACTGAGCAGAATCGCCGCAACCACCGTGGCCAGACTCGCGGCCCGTTGAAACGACCTGCCGAAGGAGCGGCGCTGGCGCATGGTGGATCGGCGCAGGGGTGGATCGGCACGGGGCCCGAATGGCCCCCGTCATAACCGCAGCGCCAGGGAGGACGATCCGCCCCGGGCGGCGAAACATCCAGCAGCGCCGTTCAGCGGTACTCCGGCATGCCCCCCAGCCCTGGAGAGCCCCACCGCGATGGACGACGTGCTGGCGATCATCCCGGTGCGCGACGAGGCCAGCACCCTGGCGGCCGTGCTCGGCGACCTGCGGGCGATCGGAGTCGGACGGATCCGCGTGGTCGACAACGGCAGCCGGGATGCCAGCGCCACCGTGGCCAGAGCCAACGGCGCCGAGGTGCTGCGGGAACCCCGGGCCGGCTACGGCCGTGCCTGCTGGCGTGGCCTGAGCGCCCTGCCCCCCACGGTCCGCTGGATCCTGTTCTGCGACGGCGATGGCAGCGACGACCTGGCGGCGATCCGTGGCTGGAGAGCACTGATGCCGGAGGCGGATCTGATCCTCGGCAACCGCCAGGCCACTGCCGCCGGCCGACGCCTGCTGACCCCCGTGCAGCGGTTCGGCAACGACCTGGCCACCACCCTGATCCGTCTGGGCTGGGGGCATCGCTATGCCGATCTGGGCCCCCTGCGGCTCGTCCGCCGTCAGGCCCTCGAGGCGATGGGGATGCGGGATCGGGGCTTCGGCTGGACCATCGAGATGCAGGTGAAGGCCCTCGAGGCGGGTCTGCGCATCCGCGAATGTGCGGTCGCCCACCATCCCCGCCGCGGCGGCCGCTCGAAGATCTCCGGAACCATCGGGGGCAGCCTGCGGGCAGGGCTCGGCATCCTGGGCACCCTCGGAAGGCTGTACGGGCGGCGTCTGCTCCAGCGGCCGCAGCGGCACTGAGCTGATGGTCACGGCGCTGTCCATCCCGAGCGATCCCGAGCGCAGCCAGCCGACCTGGGTGCTGATCGGCAGTGCCCTGCTGCTGGTGGGCGGTTCGCTGCTGATGGCCCCCCATGGCCAGCTCACCGATCCGCTGGTGCTGGGGCGGTTCTGGCCGGCGGCGGCCGTGATGGCCGGGGGCTTCGCCCTCTCCTGGCGGCTGGAGGCGGTGGGACGGTGGGCGTTCTGGGGGGTGGCCCTGGCCGCCCGCCTGCTGCTGCTGCCGATGGAGCCGAGCGACGACATCTGGCGGTATCTCTGGGAGGGGCAGATCCAGCTGCTCGGCTTCAACCCGTTCGAGCTGCCCCCCGCCGACGCCGCTCTGGCGGCGTGGCGCCCGCCCTGGTGGGCCCTGATCAACCATCCCGATGTGACGGCGATCTACCCGCCGCTCACCCAGCTGCTGTTCCGGCTGCTGGCTCTGCCGGGGCCGAGCGTGCTCGTGTTCAAGCTGGCCTTCGTGGCCGCGGACCTGGGCGTCTGTGCCCTGCTGGTGCGCCGCTTCGGCCGCCGACGCAGCCTGCTCTACGGCTGGAACCCCCTGATCCTGGTGAGCTTTGCCGGAGGGGGGCATTTCGACAGCTGGTTCCTGCTGCCCCTGGCGGCCGCCTGGACCCTGGGTCCGCGGCAGCGGCTGGCCGCCGCCCTGCTGGTGGGGCTCAGCGTGGCGATCAAATGGATCTCCCTGCCGATGCTCGCCCACCAGCTCTGGCAGCCGCTCCGGGCCCGGCGCTGGCGCCAGGCCCTCGCCATGGCCCTGCTCGGTCTGCTGCCGATGGCCGCGGCCTCCCTGGCCTTCTGTGATCGGCGCCGCTGTGCCCTCGTGCCGATGGGGTCGTCCTTCGTGCGCCATGGGCGCAGCGCCGAACTGGTGCCCCATCTGGTGGGCAGGGTGTGGAGCTGGTCGGTGCAGCACAACGGGGTGTTTCTGCTCGCCCTGGCGGCGGTGACCCTGCTGCTGCTCGGACGCCGTGCCGACCTGGGCAGATTCAGCCGCCGCTATCTGCTCGCCCTGCTGCTGCTCTCACCGATCGTCCATGTCTGGTACTTCAGCTGGCTGATCCCCTTCGGGCTGCCGACGCGGGCCTGGGCTGAACGGCTGGTGAGCCTCTCCGGGTTCGTGTACTTCGTCCTTCCGTCCCGCCTGCCCGACTGGCAGCTCAGCGACGCCGAACGGCTGCTGCTGTGGGGCCCCCTGGTCGCCGGCCTCGCGCTGGAGGCCCTCGCGGCCGGCGGCGCGCCGGCCGATGACCAGCCCGACGACCGGCCCGATGCCCCCTCCCCCCCCGAACGGCCATGAACCCACCGACGCTCCGCCACCTCCCGGCCCTGGGCCTGGGTCTGCTGCTGCTCAGCGGCTGCGGCCTCGCTCCGAACCGCCTGGCGGGTTCGCCACCGTCAGCAACACCTCCAGCGGCACTTCCAGCGGCACCGCCGGCCCGTGCGACGCCCACCCCACCCCTGGAGCACCAGGCGCTGGCCAGGGTTCTGAAGCGCGTCGTGGATCGCGACGGGCTGGTCGACTACCGGAGACTGCAACGGGATCCGGGCGACCTGGAGACCTACCTGGCCGAGCTCGGAGCCGTGCCCGCCGCGAGCTTCGCCGCCTGGGACGAGACCGAACAGATTGCGTTCCTGATCAACGCCTACAACGCCCTCACCCTGGCCTCGATCATCCGCCAGGAGCCGATCCGGCCGAGCATCCGCGACATCTGGGGGGTCTGGAACCTGACCCGGCACCGGGTGGCCGGAGAGGCCGTCACCCTCGACCACATCGAGCACGGCATCCTGCGCCGGCGCTACGACGAGCCCCGGATCCATGCGGCCCTGGTCTGCGCGGCGATCAGCTGTCCCCCCCTGCGCCAGGAGCCCTTCCGGGGGGCCAGCCTGGAGCACCAGCTCGAAGACCAGTCCCGCCGCTGGCTGCGCAGCCGCCACGGCCTTCAGATCGACCGGGCCGCCGGCACGGTGGGGATCTCGGCCATCTTCCAGTGGTTCGGGGACGACTGGAAGCGCCGCTACGCCACCGATCACGGGTTCGGGCGGCATCGGGACCGCCGGGCGGTGCTGAACTTCATCAGCGGCTACGTCAGCGCCGCGGATCGCGACCTGCTGCGCCGGGGCGACTACCGCCTGAGCGTCCTGGAGTACGACTGGTCCCTGAACAGCCAACCTGACGGATCCTGATGGGAAGCCCCCGGGAACAGGTGCAGCAGGCCCTGGCGGCCGGAGGCACCACCACCGCCGCCGCCCTGGAGCTCTTCGATGCCCTGCCGGTCGTCGAGGTCGAAGCCATGCTCGGCAGCTGGGAGGGCCAGGGCTTCCCCACCGGCCATCCGCTGGATGGTCTGCTGGAGGCCTTCCACTGGCGCGGCAAGCGCTTCGACAGTCCGGAGGATGGCCACCCCCTAGTGTTCACGGGACCGGGCGGCGGGGAGGTCGCCCTCGACCCCGGCAGGATCGGCCCGCTGCTGGCCCTGGCCACCCGGGTGCCGATGCCCAGGAGCGGACTGGCCGGCCGGCTGTTCCAGCTCTGCACCCCGCTGCTGAGCACCAGCCACTCCCGCTCCCGGCTGCGGATGATCCGCCACCGCGACCGGACCAGCGCCACGATGGTCTACGACCAGCTGCCGATCCTGGATGTCTTCCGCCGGATCGATGACGACACCCTGCTCGGCCTGATGGATGGCAAGGGCATGGCCCAGCCCTTCTTCTTCCTGCTGCGGCGGGCCGACGCGCCGCACCGAACGCCATGCGCGACTTCGCCGCACTGATCGAGGTCCTTGATCACACCAGCGGCACCAGCGCCAGGGTGGCGGTGCTGGAGGCCTGGTTCGGCGCGGCCCCTGCCGCGGATGCGGCCTGGGCCCTGCACTGCCTGCTGGGCAAGCAGCGCCGCAGGCTGATCACCGGCCGCCGCCTGCGTCAGATCTGCCTGGAGGCCTCCGGGCTGCCGGAGTGGCTGTTCGAGGATTGCTACGCCCAGGTCGGCGACTCCGCCGAGACCATCGCCCTGCTGTGGCGTCAGCACCAGCCCCAGGCTGGGGAGGAGCCCACCGCCCCCCTCCAGGACTGGATGGAACGGCGCCTGCCGGCCCTGGCCGCCCTGGAGGGAGCGGAGCAGGCCGAAGCCGTCAGGGCCCTCTGGCGGGGCCTGGACAGCGCTGAACTGCTGGTGGTCAACAAACTGCTCAGCGGTGGCTTCCGGATCGGCGTGGCCCAGGGGCTGGTGCTGCGGGCCCTGGCGCGCCTCAGCGGGCTGGAGCAGACCCAGCTCGCCCACCGGCTGATGGGGGACTTCCGGCCCAGCGCCGAGGCGTGGCAGGCCCTGCTGGCCCCAGCGGTGGAGGGCGAGGGGCCCGGCAGCCGCCCCTATCCCTTCTTCCTGGCCTCGCCGCTGGTGCCGCCGGACGATCCCACCCAGCCGCCCCTGCCGGGTGCCGCGGACGACTGGCTGATCGAGTGGAAATGGGACGGCATCCGCGGCCAGCTGATCCGCCGCGCCGCCGGCAGTTTTCTCTGGAGCCGCGGCGAGGAGCTGATCAACCCCGCCTTCCCGGAGCTGATCGCCCTGGCCGACACGCTGCCCGCCGGCACCGTGCTGGACGGCGAGGTGGTCGTCTGGCCGGCGGAGGCCGCCCGGCCCGCCCCCTTCGCCAGCCTGCAGCGCCGCCTGGGCCGCCGCGCCCCCGGCCGCAGCCTGCTGACCGCCTGCCCGGCGACCTTCATCGCCTACGACCTGCTGGAAGGGGAGGGCCGCGACCTGCGGGCCGAGCCCCTGCACCGGCGCCGCGCCGCCCTGGAGGCCCTGCACCGCAGCCTCGCGGCGGCGGCCGAGGCTCCTGAAGCCGGGCTCCTGCGGCTCTCCCCCCAGCTGCCCCTGGCGCACTGGGAGGAGCTGGAGCAGCTGCGCCGCCAGGCCGAGAGTGCCGGCGCCGAGGGCGTGATGCTCAAGGCGGCCGCCTCCCCCTACCGGGTGGGTCGCCGCCGCGGCGACTGGTGGAAGCACAAGCGGGATCCCTACCGCCTCGATGCGGTGCTGCTCTACGCCCAGGCCGGCAGCGGCCGCCGCGCCAACCTCTTCACCGACTACACCTTCGGCCTCTGGGATGCCCCCCCCGCCGGCGGGGAACGGCGGCTGGTCAGCTTCGCCAAGGCCTACTCCGGACTGGACGACCAGGAGATCGCGGCCCTGGATCGCTGGATCCGCAGCCACACGTCCGAGCGTTTCGGGCCGGTGCGGGCGGTGGAGCCCCTGCAGGTGTTCGAGCTGGCCTTCGAAGGCCTGCAGCCCTCGAAACGGCACCGAAGCGGCATCGCCGTGCGCTTCCCGCGCATCAGCCGCTGGCGCCGGGACAAGCCGGCCGCCGAAGCCGACTGCCTCGCCAGCGCCCTGGAGCTGCTGCGTGACGCCGACAGGCACACCCACGTGCCATCCGACTGACCACCTGAGAGCCACGACCCGCGGCTGCAAAAAAGTCGTTAAGGTACGCCACTTTTAGCAGTTGACGATGTCTGAATCCGGCCTCCTCGTTGTCGTGGCTCTGGGGAAAGTGATCCTCGGTTGTGGTCTGGTGTTCGTGACACTCAGGGCCCTGCGCCGCTGGCTCGGAGGCCTGACCAGCCGCACGGGCACCCAGACCGATGACCGCCTGGTGAGCGCGGTGCTGCGCACGGCAGGCCCGATCGGCTATCTGGGCGCGCTGTGGTGGGGATGGACGTCCCTGGCGGAGGATTTCGATGTGTTCAGATCCGGAGACTGGACGAATCGGCTGATTGAAGGGGCGGTTCAGTTGACGGCGATCGTGCTGATCGTGCGTCTGATCAACCGGGTGCTGCTGCTGTTGCTCGACCGGGCGCTGGTGCGGCTCGGCCACGAGAACCAGCTGGACCTGCTGCGGGGGCTCGATCCGATGATCCGCTCGCTGGTCTGGATCCTCGGGCTGCTGGTGTTTCTCCAGAACCAGGGCGTGCAGATGGGTGCCATCTATGCCTCCCTGGCCGGCGCGGGCATCGGGATTGGCCTGGCCCTGAAGGGTCCGATTTCAAACTTTCTCAACTACCTCACGATCCTGCTGGATGAACCCTTCAGGATCGGCGACTTCATCTGTTTCGATGGTTTCCATGGAACGGTTGAGGGTGTGGGGATCCGTTCCACCGTCCTTCGCAGTCTGAGCGGTGAGCGGATTGTGATCAGCAACGAGGATCTCCTCGGCAAGACCATCCAGAACTATGGAGATCTTCCCAAGCGGCGGATCTCCACAACCCTTGGGCTGGTCTACCAGACCCCGGTAGCGACGCTGAAGTCCATCCCCGCTCTGATTGAAAGCGTGATTCAGGAGCATCACCCTGCTGAATTCGACCGCTGCCATTTCACCCGCTTCGCAGGGAGCTGCCTGGAATTCGAATTCGTCTATTTCGTTCCCAACGCCGACATCGTGCTGTACCTGGACCTTCAGCAGAAGATCAACATCGGAATCATGGAAGTCTTCCAGCGCCACGCCATCGACTTCGCCTACCCCACCCAGACCCTCTTCCTCGAGCAACCAGGCGAGACCCGGGGCGAACTGGTCCGGCCCGCGCTGGCCTGAGCCACAGACACGCCGCCGTTCAGCGGTACACGGAGCGCCCGTCCCCCGGCAGCAGCCCCAGGCTGGCGGGGTCGATGCGCTTGCCGGCGGTCACCTCGGCCTCCTGATCCTCCCCGCTGCCCCAGAGCTCCACGCAGAGCACATCCCCGTCCTCGGCGGTGTAGTCGGCGTAGCGGCAGCTGCCCGGACGGCGGTTCATCCTGCGCAGGGTGGCGGTCACGCTGGCCCTGCCCTGTTCCTGCAGGGTGTAGGCGCGCCCCTGCCAGCTCAGCTGCCGCGGCAGGGGCAGGGGCGGCCGGAACGGCACCGACTCCAGCCAGCTCACCTCCAGCCAGTCGTCCTCGCACACCACCAGCCAACGGGCGACCTCCCCATCACGCAGCAGGTACTCGAGCCACTGGAAGCCCTCGTCGTCGTAGAGCAGGCGATCTTCCACCACCCAGTCCCGGCCGTCGGCCTGCACGATGTCGCCCAGCTGAAGGTCGAACAGGGTGCGCTCCCGCAGCGCCAGCGTCCCGGAGCGGGGGGGGCGCAGCCGGCGGGAGCGCTGCACGACCAGCAGCACCACGCCGACGGCCAGGAGCACCAGCAGCACCAGAACGGCCATCGGGACCCCGGCAGCGGCGAGACCGCAGGCTATCGGTGCCGCGTCGGACCGCCGGCGGCTGGGCGACTGGCCAGGGCTCAGTCGGCCCGCCAGCGGCTCTGGCGCTGGTAATCCACCAGCACCGGCCGGGTCAGCCGGTTGGCGCGCACCGGCTCACCGGGCCCCGGGCGCAGATCCCGCGGCAGCTCGAACAGCCTGGCGAGCTGGACGTTGTCGATCCAGCGCCCCTCGAAGGGGAGCACGGCCGGGGGCTGCGCCGGTCCGGGACGACGGGCGAGTACGAATCCCCACGGGCCGAAGCTGGGCACATCGACGCTGTAGGGGTGGGTCTCCAGATCCAGCGCCGCGAAGGTGGCCTGGATCGAAGCCAGCACCTTCGGCGTGAAGAAGGGTGTGGAGGCCTGGGTCACCACCAGTCCCTGCGGGGCCAGCCTGCGCAGCAGGCGGCCGTAGAAACCGACGCTGTAGAGGCGGGCCAGGGGCGGGGTGGCCGGATCGGGGAAATCGGCGATCACCACGTCGTACTGGCCTGGGAGGGCGTCCACCAGGGCGAAGGCATCCCCAAGGTGAACCCGCACGCGGCCGTCCTCCAGGCTGTCGCGGTTCAGCCGGCGCAGGAAGGGGTGCTGCCGCGCCAGCCGCACCACCGCCGGATCCAGCTCCACCAGGTCCACCCGACGCACGCCCGGCCAGCGCAGGATCTCCCGCAGGGCCAGCCCGTCCCCGGCGCCGAGCAGCAGCACCCGTGCCGCCCGGCCGTGAAGGGCCATGGCGGGGTGCACCAGAGCCTCGTGGTAGCGGTATTCATCCAGGCTCGAGAACTGCAGATTGCCGTCCAGGAAGAGGCGCAGGTCGTCGCGGCGACGGGTCAGCACGATCCGCTGGTGGCGGGTCTGCAGCCGACCGACCACCGGATCCTCGTAGAGCCGGTCTTCGATGCGGTCGCCCAGGGGGGCCACCACGAGGGCGAGGGCCCCCACCAGGGGCAGCCCGGCGCTCACCGGCCAGCGCCAGCGACGGAGTTCGGGGAAGCCCCAGCACAGCGCCCAGCCGCAGAGGAGCGGCACCAGGGCCAGCAGGGCCGCCGTGGGCAGCAGCCCCAGCGCCGGAAGCAGCAGCAACGGAAAGGCCAGGGAGCCCACCAGCGCCCCGAGGTAATCCAGGGCCAGCACCCGCGCCAGGGCGGTGCGCAGCTGCTCCTGGCCCTCCAGCAATCGCGTCAGGATCGGCAGCTCCATGCCGCCCAGCACCCCCACCAGCAGGGTCAGCACCACCACGGCCAGCCAGAGGGGGCCGTCGGCGGCGAACAGGGCGAACAGGGCCAGCGGTCCCAGCAGGCAGAGCGGGCTGAGGCACAGCTCCACCAGCACGAAACAGCGCAGCAGCGGTCGGCGCGGCCGCAGACCGTTGGCCACGAACTGGCTCAGCCAGGCCCCCAGACCCATCGCCGCCAGGAAGGTTCCCACCACCACGCCGGTGGCCAGGGCCGCATCCCCGGCCAGGTAGCTGGCCTGAGTGACGAGCAGCAGTTCGAGCACCAGGCCCACGGTGGAGGAGAGGGCGGCGCTGGCCAGCAGCAGCCTCACCTGCAGCGGACGGAGCGGTGGCAGCGGCCTCACTTCGCCCCACCCGGCCCCCGGCCCTGGAAACCGTCCCAGTCGCGGCTGGGCGTGCGGCTCCGCCAGCGGCCGCCGACGTAGGCACCGCGGTGGCTGACGCCGCTGGAACGGGAGGCCGTGGGGGTACCCTCCTGCCCCAGCCGGTAGAGGAAGGGCCGGGTGATCGCCAGGCCGGTCCCCAGCAGCACCGCCATCACCACCAGGCCGAGGATCAGCTGACGTTCCATCCAGGTTGCGGCGGTCTCAGGCGGAGGGTGCCGCCGGAGGGGGCACCCACGCTGGCAGGGGAGCAGGCTGCGGTGGGGGCAGGGACCGGGCCTCCACCGACCAGGGGGTCACCACGCCATCCTCCACGAGCAGCTCCAGCCACTCGAGTTCGAGTCCACCGCCCGCCAGTGCTTCCGGCAGGCTGACCCGCACCCGCACGCTGCAGGGCTCGGCCAGGCGCAGGTGGGAGCGGGAGACCACCGTCCACCACGCATCGTCGGAGCCCTCGTGATGGTGCAGCCGCAGGGACTGGCGTTCGTGCAGCAGGGTGCGCCCGAGGCTGTCGCTGAGGCTGAGCTCCATCGGCACCTCCGCCGGTGGGGCGTCGCGCCGGAGCGGCGGGTCGTCGGGCTCCTCGTAGCGGGCGCGCACCCCCAGCCGCAGCAGGCCGGGACCACCCAGCAGCAGCCGCTCCGCCACCGTCCCCTCATCCCGCCGGAGGCGCCGGCGCAGGCGGCAGTCGCCGTACACCGCCATCCACAGCATCCGCACCAGCACGGCCGCCACCAGGGCGGTGACCAGCAGCAGGGTGCGGTCGACGCTGTGGTTCTCCATCCGCAGACGCACCCGCAGGGGCCCGTCCAGCACGTCGCCGCTGGCGCCGAGCAGCTCCTGGCGCACCAGCCGCAACCGGTAGGTGCCGCTGCCGCGCGGCCGCAGGGCCAGCTCCACGGCACCGTCCCCTTCGTCGTAGGTGCCGCTCTCCCCGTCCTCCTGCCAGGTGCCGACCTCGCGCCAGCCCTCCTTGGAGAGCTGGAGCACGGGCTGGCCGGCCGCGTCGAGCAGATCCACGTCGAGCAGCAGGCTGCTGTTGGGAGGGATCTCGGCGCGCAGCTCGAGGAGCGGGCTGCCCAGCCAGCCGTCCTCGAGCCGGAACGGCTGGGTTTCGACAGGCTCGTCGCCATCGAGGATCAGCAGCTGCTGCTGGCGAGGACCCAAGAGGGACACCAACAGCGACAACAGCAGCACCAGCAGGGGCAGCAGCGGCAGCAGGGCGGCCAGCAGGGGCCAGCGCACCACGGCTGAAGCACCGGCGACGCTTGGCTGGGATGGCGGCGGCATCGCGCTCTCCAGGCCAGGATCTCGCGTCTCGGTACCCTACGGGGTGATGGGTCCTCCGGCCCCAGGGCCGCTGCCGCCACCCGCCCGATTCCGATGCCCGTTCCGTTCCGCCAGTTGCTCTACACCGTGGGCTGGACCGTGGTGGGCGTGCTGCTCGTCTATGGCAGCACCGTGCTGTTCGACCGCCTGGCACCGATCGACTACCGGGCTGAGATCCGCAAGGGCAACGTGGCCGCCGGCCTGGTGCTGGCCGCGGTGATCCTGGCCGTGGCCGCCGTGGTCGTCACCGTGCTGGCCACCTGAGACGCAGCCCCGGGGTGCCTCCATCCATCCGGACCCAGCTGGGTCCGATCGAAACCTGGTTCCAGCAGCAGGGCTGGACGCCCCTTCCCTTCCAGCGCCAGTGCTGGCGGGCCTATCTGGAGGGCCGCAGCGGCCTGATTCAGGTGCCCACGGGATCCGGCAAGACCTATGCCGCGGTCATGGGACCGATCGCCGCCCTGCTGGCCGAGGGATCCCAGGGGCCCAGCCCCGGCCTGCGGCTCCTCTACCTCACCCCGCTGCGCGCCCTGAGCCGCGACCTGGCCCAGGCGATCCAGGCCCCGATCACGGCCATGGGCTGGCCCCTGCGCGTCGCCATCCGCAACGGCGACACCCCGAGCGCTGAACGCACCCGCCAGCTGCGCACCCCACCCCACATCCTGATCACCACCCCGGAGTCGCTCAGCCTGCTGCTGGCCAATCCCCGGGCGGCCGAACTGTTCGGCGCGCTGGAGGCGGTGGTGCTCGACGAGTGGCACGAACTGCTGGGCAGCAAGCGGGGAAGCCAGTGCGAGCTCTGCCTCAGCTGGCTGCGGCGCCTGCGACCAGGCCTGCGCACCTGGGCGGTGAGCGCCACCCTCGGCAACCTCGAGGAGGCGGCGCGGTGCGCCGTGGGAGCTCCGCCAGGCGTCGAAGCCGCCGCAGGGCCCACCACCACGGCAGAGACCACCACCGTGGAGACCACCATGACGGAGACCACCTCGCCGGTGCTGATCCGTGCCCGGCTGAAACGGCCCACCGCCATCCGCAGCCTGCTGCCCGACCAGATCGATGGCTTCCCCTGGGCCGGACACCTGGGGCTCCGCATGTACGAGGAGCTGGTGGCGGCCCTGGATCCCGCCATCTCCACCCTGCTGTTCACCAACACCCGCAACCAGGCCGAGCGGTGGCACCAGTGCCTCCGCTACGCCTGCCCGGAGATGGAGGACGCCATGGCCCTCCACCACAGCGCCATCGACCGGGAAAGCCGCGAGACGATCGAGGCCGGCGTGAAATCGGGCCTGCTGCGCTGGGTCGTGTGCACCAGTTCCCTTGATCTGGGCGTCGATTTCCAGCCGGTGGAGCGGGTGGTGCAGATCGGCAGCGCCAAGAACCTGGCGCGGCTGCTGCAGCGGGCCGGCCGCAGCGCCCACGCTCCAGGCGGCACCTCCCAGGTGCTGTTCCTGCCCACCAACGCCCTCGAACTGCTCGAGGTGAGCGCCATGCGCCGCGGCCTGGCCGAGGGGGTGATGGAAACGCGCCGGCCGCCGCAGGCCCCCATCGACGTGCTGCTCCAGCACCTCACCACCCTGGCCTGCGGACCGGGATTCCATCCGGACCAGGAGCTGGCCACCGTGCGCAGCGCCTGGAGCTACCAGCAGCTCGATCAGGCGAGCTGGGACTGGTGCCTGCGGTTTCTGGAACATGGCGGCGACTGCCTGGGGGCCTACCCGCGCTTTCGCAAGCTGGAGCGCGACGGCGAGGGCGACGCGACACGGCTGCGGGTCAGGCAGGCGCCCATCGCCCGCCTGCATCGCCTCAACATCGGCACGATCACCTCCGACCGGGCCGTGACGGTGCGGTTCGTGCGGGGGGCCGTGCTCGGTCATGTGGAGGAGGCCTTCATCGGCAGGCTGCGGCCAGGGGATGTGTTCTTCTTCGCCGGCCGCCAGCTGGAGTTCGTGCGCCTGCGGGAGATGGTCGCCCACGTGAAGGCCACCCGCCGCCGCAGCAGCGCCGTGCCGGCCTGGGCCGGCGGCCAGATGGCCATCTCGGATCTGCTCAGCCGGCACCTGCGCGACGAGGTGGACCGCTGCGCCCGGGCCCTTGACGGCTCCGGCGCCGGGACCGGCCGCCTCGACACGGCGGAACTGCAGGCGCTTGAACCGCTGCTGCGCCGGCAGGCCGACCTCTCCCACCTGCCCCGCAGCGACCAGTTTCTGGTGGAGGTCTGCCGCAGCCGGGAAGGAAGCCACCTGTTCGCCTATCCCTTCGAGGGGCGCTTCGTGCACGAGGGGATCGGCTTCCTCTGGGCCTGGCGGCTGGCGAGGCACCACCCCTCGACGATCACCGTGTCGGTGAACGACTACGGATTTGAGCTGCTGGCCCCGCAGAACTACCCCTTCGATGAGCTGTTCGCGTGCCATGGGGATGACCTGCTGGAGACGGGCCACCTGGAGGCCGACCTGGAGCAGGCCATCAACCTCTCCGAACTGACCCGGCGGCGCTTCCGCTCCATCGCCCAGATCAGCGGCCTGGTGCTGAACGGGTACCCCGGCCAGGCGAAGCAAGGCGCTCAGCTGCAGATCAGCGCCGCCCTGCTCTTCGACGTGTTCCAGCGGCATGAACCGGCCAACCAGCTGCTGGCCCAGGCCCGGGCCGAGGTGATGGCGGATCAGCTGGAACTGCCGAGGATCGCCACCGCCCTGGAGCGGCTGCTCAGCTGCCGCCTCCTGCTGGTGCGCACCGCCCGGCCGGGCCCCTTCGCCTTTCCCCTTCTTGCCGAGCGACTCAACAACCGGATGAGCAATGAATCGTTGCTGGAGCGACTGACGCGGCTGCGCGAGGAAGCCGAGCGGGTGGAGCACTGCTAGGACTGGACTCCATCGCAGGGAGAGGCCAGCCCATCGCCATGCTGGCAACGGGACCCCATCTCTGGCAGATCAAGCGCCTTTCCGCTGCCGTGCTGGCGACCGGGCTTGTGCTCACCACGGGGGTGGCGGAACTCACCCGCAGGTTCGGCGTGACCGAACACATCCGGATCGAGCAGGGCCTGCTCACCCAGATGACCAAGGCCGTGCGCTCGAAGCTTGATGTCAACATCGCCCTGCTCTCTGCCGTGGTAGGGCTGTTCGACGCCTCCAGCGCGGTCGATCGCCAGGAATTCAGGAGCTTCTACGGTTCCATCGCCAGCCAGGCCGCCCACAGCGGAGAGCTCGCCGGTGTTCAGGGAATCGGCTTTGCACGGCGTCTGCTGCCGCAGGACCTTCCCGGCTTCGTGGCAGAGGTGCAGGGGCAGGGTGACCCATCCTTCAGCGTGCATCCCACGGCCCAGGGTCCTCTGCATGCCGTGGTGGATTTCCTCGAGCCCTTCAACCTGCGCAACCGGCGCACCGTGGGGCTCGACCTCTATGCCGACCCCGACTCCCGGGAGGCCCTGGAACGCTCGGCCCGGACCGGCCAGGCCACCCTGACCGGGCCCGTGGAGCTGCTGGCGGAGCGGGCTCCGGGCGCCCAGAGCGGCGCGGTGCTGGTCCTGCCGGTCTTCTCCCACAGCAGCAGTCCCCCTTCCAGCCCCGCGGAGCTGGAGGGGCCCGAGGGATGGGCCTTCTCGCCGCTCCGGATGGACGAGCTGATCACCAGCGCCCTCAGCGGCATCGCCGATCCGGCCCTGCCCGGTGCCGTGATCCAGGTGCACGACACCACACCGGGACAGCCGAACAGCCTGCTGTTCAGCACGGCCGAGAGCGGCGATCCCGCACGCGCCTCAGCGAGGGGGAGCCGGCAGAACCTTCAGCTGGCCGGGAGGAGCTGGACAATCCAGCTGACGCTCCTTCCGGGTCAGTGGAGCCGGCTGGGGATCACCCCATCCTTCTGGCTGGTGCTGAGCTCCGGCCTGGGCACCACCCTGCTGGCCGCCATGGGGGCTCACCTGCTGGCCCGCAATCAGCTCACCACCCGGAAGGCGCTGGCTCTCAGTGAGGCCGCCTCGCAGGAGCGGGCCCTGGCCAGCACGGTGTTCGATGCCAGCGACCAGGGCATCGTGGTGACGGACCACCAGGGCCGGATCCTGATGGCCAACAACACCTTCACCCAGCTCACCGGCTACAGGCTCTCGGAGATCCAGGCCCAGCACCCCCGTCAGCTCCTGTCCGGGGAGCACAGCGAGGCCTTCTACCGGGACATCGGCGAAACCCTGCTGCAACGGGGTTACTGGCAGGGCGATCTCTGGAACCGGATCCGCAGCGAGGAACTGCGGCGCCTGCACCTGGCCATCTCCACGGTGCGGGATGAGGACCTCTCCCCCCGCTACTACGTGGGGTTCCTGCAGGACATCACCGAACGGCACCGTGCCGAGGAGACCGTCCGCTTCCAGGCCCTGCACGACTCCCTCACGGGCCTGGCCAACCGGGCGTTGATGATGCAGCAGCTGGAACGCGATCTGGCCCTGGCCAAGCGCCACGGACGCTCCGTCGGGCTGCTCTACCTGGATCTCGACGGCTTCAAGCTGGTCAATGACCGCTACGGCCACGCCACCGGTGACCGCGTGCTGCAGGTGATGGGCGAGCGTCTCCAGAACGTGCTGCGGGAAAGCGACCTGCTCTGCCGGCAGGGGGGAGATGAGTTCGTGGTGGTGGTCCCCGACGCCGGCACACCGGATGAACTGGTGACCCTGGCGAGCAAGCTCGTGGCCACCACCCGCGAGCCCGTGGAGGGTCTGGATCCGCGCATCCGGTTGTCGGCCTGCGTGGGGATCGCCCGCTTCCCGGACCATGGTCTCGACACCGATGGACTGATCGGTGCCGCCGACCGGGCCATGTATGCCGCCAAACGGCGGACGGGAATTCACGTTCAGCTGGCGGAGATGCGGCAGCAGGCCCCGCTCTGAACCGTCAGGCCTTTTCCAGTTTCTTCACTATGAACGCCATCAGAGCCAGGGAAGCCGCCAGGGCCACCAACAGGGCAAGGGTCATGGTCGAGGCCAGGAGTCAGCAGGATTATGGCCGCGGCCCGGGAGGCGGCGGCACGGGAGGCTGCCGTACGGGGGGGAGCTGTCGGTGAGCGGGACTGCGGTGTTCGTCTACGGCACGCTCAAGCGGGGCATGCGTGCCCACCACAGGCTCGGGGGGGCGGCGTTCCAGGGGGAGGCCAGCCTGTCGGGGGCCTGGCTCCACGATCTGGGCCCCTTTCCGATGGCCGTTCCGGCACCACCCGAGGAGCCCGAGGCGCAGGTGCACGGCGAACTGTTCAGGGTGGAGCCGGCGACCCTGGCCCAGCTCGATCGGTTCGAAGGGGTGCCGCGGCTGTACCAGCGCCACTGGCTGGAACTCAGCAACCACCAGCGCGCCTGGGTGTACCTGGGCCAGGCCCACCAGGTGCGCTTCTCACCGCGCCTGGCCGATGGCCGCTGGCGCGGAGCAGCGGCGCAGCGATGAGCCAGCCACCAAACGCGGCAGCAGCTGGCATGGGCGTCGCTCTGCTCGGGGCCCTGGCCCTGGCCAGCGCTCTGATGGTGGGCCTGGCGGGGGGTATCCCGGCGTCTGTGGTCCAGCCCTTCCGGCCTCGCGCGGCCCACGCTGCGGAGGGAAACCGGGAACAGTGTCTGCAGTGGGCCCGCAGCCGCGGCCCGGAGCGGGCGACGCTCGCCGACGAGCTCGGCCGGCGCAACGGACTCACCAAGATCCACCGGCTGGCCGAGTCCGATCCAGGCTCAGGGCGCAGCCTCTACACCACCGCGGACATCCTGCGGCTGTGCCGGCGATCGTGAAGGGGGCCTAGCCCACCACCAGCCAGCGCCCGGCGACTGCGAGCGTGAGCACCAGCCCCCCGCCGAGCAGCCGCCCGCGGAGCCCTGGCTGGAGCAGCCGCAGCAGCAGCACAGCGGAACCGAAGGCGCCCACCAGCATGGCCCCCGTCTGGCAGAAGCCCACCACGTGGGGATCGGCACTCCACTGGGCCAGGGGCAGCAGCGGCGCGGCCGGCCACGCTGGCGGCAGGCCGGCGGCACTGACGGGCAACAGCCGGCCGGCTTCGGCCATGCCCACCGGCAGATGGCGCGCCAGCAGCACCGCCCAGAGGAGGGGGAGCAGGGCATAGGTCAGCAGCCGCTGCCGCGGTGCCGGCAGCAGCAGGCCGCCCAGCAGAAAGAGCAATGAAGGCAGCGCCAGCGCCAGCGCCCCGAACGCGCATCGCGGCAGCAGCGGCCCGCTCTGGAGCGCATCCGGTGCCAGGGACCACCACCCCAGCAGCCGCTGCCAGTGGTGCAGGCAGACACCGCCGGCCAGCACCAGGATGAGGCCCAGCTCCCCGGCGGGCGGGTCCATGTCCCGCTGGAGATCCGCGGCCGGAGGCCGCAGCCGCAGCTGCACCGAGCGATGGGGACAGGCCTGGGCGCAGGTGAGACAGAGCACGCAGTTGCGGTTGTCGCTGAGGTGGGCCGGGTGGGTCCCCAGGGGACAGCCGGCCGTGGCCAGCCCTTCGCCGTCGGCGGGGCCACCCTTGAAGCAGGCATAGGTGCTGCAACTGCCGCTGCAGGTGCCGACCTGGGCCCGGAGTTCCAGCACGGAAAGCTTGGCGAACAGCCCGTTCATGCCTCCCACCGGGCAGAGGTAGCGGCACCAGAACCGCTTCTCGTAAACGAGGGAGCCGACGACGGCCCCAGCGGTGATCAGCAGCAGCAGGCAGCTGCTCAACCAGGCCGTGTCCTCGAGGTTCCAGAGCTCCTCCCAGAAAAGAATGGCCGCAAACCCTGCCGCCAGCGCGGGGGCTGCCCAGCGATCGGTGTCCCCCCGCGGCCAGGGGCGGGGTTGCCAGCCCAGCCGACCGGCCAGCCGTTGGACGATCTCACCCCAGACCATGAAGGGGCAGAAGGAACACCAGAGCCGCCCCACCAGCGGGTAGCCCAGCAGGATCAGCGGCCACCACCAGGCCCAGAACAGGTTGAGGGCACCGCTTTGGCCCCGGTCCTGGGGGCCGAGCCACAACCACAGGTTCACCAGCACGAAGAGCCAGCTCACCACACCGAACAGCAGACCGTTCCAGAGGCGGGGCGAACGCATCAGCTCCCGCAGGCGGGGCTTCCAGCGCCACAGGTCGAACCGGAGCCGCAGCCCCCGCGACGGCGTCCAGAAGACATCGTCAGGAAGCAGCCGGGGCCCACCGGCGGCCCGCATCGTCCGCTCGGTTCCCTGGCGCCGCACCTGCTGCAGGGCGCGGTACACCAGCTCATCGAGCTCGCGCAGGTTGTTGGGGAAGTCGTAGCTCTGCAACCGCTTCACCACCGTGTCGCTGACGTCGGGGAAAGGGCTCCAGCCCAGCTTGCGCGCGCGCTGGCGGACCAGATAGCGCAGCCAATCACCCAGGTCCTGGCGCCGCACCCGCAGCGGCGGCACCCGAATCAGCCGGCAGGCCGCATCAAAACGCGGCAGGGAGCACTCCGCAGTGAAGAAGACGCGGCCATGGAACTGGCGCCACGAGCCATCTGCCCCCGGGGAGCGCCAGCGGCCCGTGCTGGCCAGCTCCAGCAGCTGCTGCTGCAGCACAGCCGACACCTGATCGAGCTTGTCGATCAGCAGGGCCCCCTCCTGCAGACAGTCGAGCAGCGAACCCTCCCCATCCGAGCTGGCGCTGCCGAAAAGGGTCCCCCCATCCGCACGCAGGGTGGCGCCATCGACGCGCACCATCAGCTGCCGCCGGGCCGGAGAACCGAAGTGAATCAGGGCGGCGATGTTGTCCTTTTCCAGGCCGGGCTCGCCGCTGATCAGCACGGGCCGGGCCTCGGGGTCGGCGGCAGCGGCCCGGATCTGGTCGCGCAGCCGCTGGGCATAGCGGCTGGTGCCGACAATGCCCCGACGGGAACGCGCCACCAGATGGGGGGCCAGCTTCAGCAGGCAGGCCTGGGAATCAGGGGGCACGGCACACCCGCCACAGCACAGCCGATTCTGAAGGCTGCAGCCCGCGACAGAGCTGCAACAGACAAGCTCTGCGCCGGATCGGCCCGCCGCCAGACCAGCATGGTCTTCAGGCTTCCCAATCTCCGCCATCGGCCTGCACGATTCCCTCGCTCATGGCTCAGCATTCGGCGATGGCTCAGCATTGAGTCTCCATGTCCCGGTGCAGCCTGGGCCTGATGTGCACCGGAGCAAGATCAGCAGCGCCTGATGATCAACAGGACCGTTCTGACGCCTTGCCACTTCACTTCCAGCCGCTCGATCTGGCCGTGATCGCCTTGGGGAGTGGGCGCACCTGATCGCGAATGGCTGCAGCTCTGATCACACCATGGGCGCCTGGGACAGCCCCTCAGCCCATGGCGAAACCGATGGCAAAACCCATGGCGAAACCGCCAAAGCGCCGCGGGTTGGCACCGCAGCATGGCTTCGTGCGCCACGGATGCGCAGCCCCCGTTCAGCCATGAGCGACGCAGTCCCCTTCCAGTGGCAGGGCCATCGCCTGGAGCTGCTGGCCGGGCGGGCGATCTGGGATCCCGATCGCCGCACCCTGCTGCTGGCCGACCTGCACCTGGGCAAGGCCGAGACCTTCCAGGTCCATGGCGTTCCCCTGCCCACGGATGGGGATGCCGCCACCCTCAACGCCCTGCTCGGCCTGGCCGATCGGCTGGGCCCGCGCCAGGTGATCGTGCTCGGGGATCTGATTCACAGCCGCCTGGGATTGACCGCCACCCTGCGCGCCAAGCTGGCGGCCCTGCCGGAGCTGCTGGGCTGTCCGCTGCGGCTGGTGGGCGGCAACCACGAACGCGGCAGCTGGATCGCCGATCTGCCCCAGGAGCCCTCCCAGGCCCTCGGGCCCTGGTGGCTCAGCCACGAGCCCGAGGCCTTGCCAGGCCATCTCAACCTCTGCGGCCATCTCCATCCGGTGGCCGTCGTCGGGAACGGCGCCGACCGGCTGCGCCTGCCCTGTTTCAGTTACTGCCGCCGGCAGGAGAGGCTCGCCCTGCCGGCCTTCGGGCAGCTCACCGGCGGCCATCCGCTGCCGCCCGGGGAGGAACAGTGGCTCGTGGCCGAGGGATCCGTGCTGGCCTGGCCCTGCGCCCCCTCCCTCACCCATCGGCGGCGAGGGCGCGCACCACGTCACCGCGGGTGAGCACCCCCACGGGCCGCCGCGCCTCATCCAGCACGAACAGGCGCTGGGTGCTGGCCTCATGCAGCTGTTTCGCCGCCCCGGGCAGGGGAAGATCGCCCGCGCAGGTGTGGGGATGGCGGCCCATCACCTCCCCCACGGTGCTGCCCAGCACCTGGTGCACCTGCTTGTCCCACTGGAGGGGGTTGCGCAGGTAGATCACCGCATCGAGCAGCATCACGTAGGGGCCCGCATCGAAGCCGCTCTCCCGCACCATCAGGTCCTGCTCGGTCAGCTCCCCCACCAGGCTGCCGTCGGCATCGAGCACGGGCAGGCCGCTGACGTGGTGCTCACTCATCAGCTTCACCGCCTCCTGCAGGGGGGTGTCGACACCCACACTCAGCACCGGGCTGCTCATCACGGCGGAGACGGACTGTTGGACCACGGGCGAGGACGACGGCATGGAGGCATTCTGAGCCTGAGCCTGGGAGGCGCCGTGGGGCCGGAGAGAATGCGACGCCTGGCCGATGGCCTCACCCTGCTGCGGGCCTGGCTGGGGCTGCCCCTGCTGCTCGCCCTGCTGCTTGACCGGGGCGCCCTGGCCTGGCTGCTGCTGCTGCTGGGGGGCCTCAGCGACTGGGCCGATGGGGTGATCGCCCGCCGAGCCGGCGGTGGATCCGTGTGGGGGGCCCGCCTGGATCCCCTCACCGACAAGATCCTGATCAGTGCCCCACTCCTCTGGCTGGGAGCCCAGGGCATCCTGCCGCTGCTGGCGGTCTGGCTTCTCCTGGCCCGGGAGCTGCTGATCTCGGGCTGGCGGAGCGGGCAGGGCAGCGGAGGGCCCGCCTCCCTCGCCGGAAAACTCAAGACCGTCCTCCAGTTCGCCAGCCTGCTGCTGCTGCTCTGGCCCTGGGCGGGAAGGGAGGTGCTGATGCAGCTGGGCTGGTGGCTGTTCTGGCCGTCCCTGGCCCTGGCCCTGGCTTCGGCCTGGGGCTACCTGCGCCAGGCCTGACCAGGTGGCTCAGGCCCCCAGCAGGACCGCATCGGTGCCGAAGTCCGGCGTGGTGGGTGCGCGCAGGGCATAGTCGTGGTCATAGCTGTCCACGAGGGTGGCCTCGAGGTCGAAGGCCGGCTCCCAGGCCAGCTCGCGCCGCACCCGATGGGTGTCGGTGAGGAAATGGGCCATGCGCAGGGGGAAGGCCTTGCGTGCCTTCCGCTCCAGTCCGGCAGGATCGAAGCTGCGGATCTCCACCGCGCCGGGGTCCCGCCCGCAGGCCCGCGCCGCGGCCTCGACCAGCCCCCGGAAGGTCACGCCCTGCGTGCCGGTGCAGTTGTAGATCCGGTTGGCCGCCGCATCCACCTCGATGCAGCGGGCCATGGCCGCGGCCAGATCCCGGACATGGCCCAGCTGGGTGATGGTGGTGCCATCGCCAGGGAGGGGCACCGGTCGGCCGTGCAGGATGCGATCGAAGAACCAGCTCTCCACGGGGTTGTAGTTGCCCGGCCCCACGATGTAGGTCGGCCGGAAGCTGGTGAAGGGGATCCCCTGCTGCTGGAGCCAGGTCTCCGTCTCGGCCTTGCCGGCGTGACGGCTGGCCGGGTCGGTCGGGCTCTCCTCATCCAGGGGCCAGAGCTCGGAATCGGCGTAGACACCGGCCGAGCTCACATACACGAACCGGTGGCTCGGCGGCCCGGTGCGCTCGATCACGGCACGGGAATCCGCCAGGGTGCGGCCCGAACTGTCCACGATCACCTCGAAGGCACGCTCCGCCAGCACCTCCAGATCGGCGGAGCTGCTGCGGTCACCCACCAGGTGCTCCAGGCCGGGGGGAACGGGATGACGCCCCCGGGTGAAGAGCGTGAGGGCATGCCCCGCCGCCTGGAGCTGCTCCACCAGGGGCTTGCCGACGAAGCGGGTCCCCCCCATCACGAGAATTCGCATCGATGCCCCTGACGCCTGCGGCGCCATTCTCAGGGTTCAGGGGCAGCGGACCCGGAGCAGCCGCTGCGCATGGGCTCTCGGGTCCTGGAGCCTCAGGCCGCGCTCGGCGATGACCAGAACGCCTCCAGCTCGGTGATCGGCCGGGGACGACCGAACAGAAAGCCCTGAAGCCTGGAGTAGCCCATCGCGATCAGCAGATCGGCCTGCTCCCTGGTCTCGACCCCCTCGGCGGTGACGGTGAGGTCGCAGGCCTCACCCATCTGGAGCATCACCTGGCAGAGGGCCCGGGAGCGGGGGGCGTGCTCGATGTCGGCCACAAAGGAGCGATCCACCTTCACATGGGAGAAGGGGAAGGAGCGCAGGACCGCAAGGGAGGCATAGCCGGTGCCGAAGTCGTCCAGGGCAAGACGGAAACCACAGTCGGCCAGGTCGTGCAGCAGCCGCAGCAGGTCGGGATCCGCATCCAGCTTGTGGCTTTCGGTGAGTTCCAGGCAGATCGCGTCGCACGGCACCCCCGCCTGACGCACCACCCGGCGCAGCTGGGGCAGCAGATTGGGGGAGCGGAGCTGCAGCACCGAGAGGTTGACGTTGATCGCCAGCTCCCGCTGCCGGATCACGGGGTCGGTCAGCAAGGTGCAGGCGGCCTGGAACATGGCCAGGCCGATGCGGTCGATCCCTCCGGTCTCCTCCGCCAGGGCAATGCATTGATCCGGCCGGATGCCCGAGAGTCCGGCGATGGGGGAGACCCGGAACAGCAACTCGAGGGCGACGATCCGATCGAGCCGGAGATCGACGATCGGCTGGGCATGGGGATTGAGCAGACCCTCGCCCACGATCCCCTTGAGCCGTTGCACCGCCTGCAGGCGAGCCAGGGACGGGGGGACGGGACTGGCCCCGAGGGAGAGGGAGTCCACGCCGCGAAGATGGTCAGCTGCCATGGTGCACGACCCGTCAGGACAGCAGGGCCCAGGGCCCGGGGCCAGGCCGATGGCCTGATCGATGGCGCTCGCTCGCCATGGGGATGCCGGGAGACAAGGCCTTCCAAGCGAACAGCAGCGAAGCCGAACCGGCCACCGCAGGCCTTCCAGCTCTCCAACCGCACCCAGGCCGCAGGCCGCTCAGCCCCTCAGCAGGCGCGCCCAGAGGGGCACGGTGAGCAGGGCCAGCAGGGTGCTCCACAGGACCAGACTCGCCGCATCCGCCGCACCCGCCCCGTCGCCGCCGGTGGCTGGAACGGGGTCCTCCGCCCCGTCGCCGCCGGGCTGAACCGCCTCGGCCAGCAGCAGGACCGAGACGGCTGTGGGGGTCGCGGCCTGCAGGACCACAGCGGCCCGGGCCGGGGCAGGGAGATGGAGCAGCTGCAGAACCCCCAGGGCCAGGAGGGGGAAGAGCAGCAGCTTCACCACCACCGCCGGCCAGAGGCGCGGCGGCAGGGGCACCGTCAGCGCCGGGGCCATCCGCAGACCCACCATCACCAGCGAGAGCGCCACGATCACCCGGGCTGGCCACCACACCAGCGCAGCCAGCGGGTCCCGCCACGGGGTGAGCTGCACCAGCAGCGCCGCCGCCAGCCCCCGGATGGCGGGGCTGGAGAGCAGCGAAGCGATCAGCAGACGGGGCCGCAGGCCCTGAGCACCGATCAGCACCGGCCCCAGGCTCCAGGTGAGCAGGGTGGCGGCGAGGTCGTAGCTGACGCTGTAGCCGATCACGTCCGCGGGGAGCAGGGCCAGGGCCGCCGGGATGCCGAAGTAGGCCGTGTTGCCCACCACGGCCCCCAGCTGCTCCACCGGGGCGCGCAGCCAGCGACCCACGAGCAGCAGACCAACCGCCACCATCCCCAGGGCCAGGGCCAGCACGTCGGCGAAGCGCCAGTCGACACCGGCGCGCAGCAGCAGGCCCATCACGCTGAAGGGAACCCCGTAGCGCACCATCAGGGGGGCCAGACGGGTGGCCAGACCGGGCCAGCGGCGCGCCAGCAGCAACCCGGCCAGCAGGGCGGGCACCAGCTCGAACAGAAAGGCCACGACCCATCCAGACCCTGCCCCCAGGATGGCGGCCTTCGCTGACGACCCATGCGCCTCGGCCAGGCCTACACGGCCCAGTCCCCCGTGCTGGTGCGGTCCCAGGGCCACCGGCACTTCAGCGTGGTCGGCCAGCGGGGCAGGGGAAGGACGCGGGCCGCCGAGCTGGCCGCCGTGCTCGCGCCGGGTCTGCGGCTGGTGGTGCCCCTGGCCGAGCTGCGCGACAGGCGGCTCTGGCAGCCTGGCTGGCAGCAGCTGCGCCGTCCCATGCAGATCATCCCCGCCATCGACCTGCTGGACGGTCACTGCGTGCGGCTGCACCAGGGGGACTACGGACAGGTGACCCGGTTCTCGGATGACCCCGTCGCCCAGGCCCTGGCCTGGCAGGAGCAGGGGGCGACGCGCCTCCACCTGGTCGATCTGGATGGCGCCCGCAGCGGCGCCCCGGTGAATGATGCCGCCGTCCGGGCGATCACAGCCGCCCTGGCGATCCCGGTGCAGCTGGGCGGCGGGGTCCGCACCCTGGAGCGGGCCGACGACCTGCTGGCCTTCGGGCTGGATCGGGTCATCCTCGGCACCGTGGCCCTGGAGCAGCCCGACCTGGTGGACACCTTGGCCGCGCGGCATCCGGGCCGGATCGTGGTGGGCATCGATGCCAAGGACGGCAAGGTGGCCACCCGCGGCTGGCTGGAGGAGAGCCAGACCGAGGCCACGGCCCTGGCCCAGCGGTTCAGCGCCAGCGGAATCGCCGCCATCATCAGCACCGACATCGCCACCGATGGCACCCTGGCCGGCCCCAACCTCGAGGCCCTGCGGGCGATGGCGATGGCCAGCAGCGTGCCGGTGATCGCCTCCGGCGGCATCGGCCACCTGGAGCACCTGCTGTCGCTGCTGGCGCTGGAGCCCCTCGGGGTGAGCGGCGTGATCGTGGGGAGAGCCCTGTACGACGGCCGCATCGATCTGCCGGAAGCCATCCAGGCCATCGGCGAAGGGCGGCTCCAGGACGTCGGTCCCACCGCCAGCTCCGCCTGCATCGGTTGATCCGGGGGACGCCGCCGGGGGGCGCCGCCGCGTGGCCAGCCGCCCGACCAGCCGCCCGACCCTGGCCAGACCGTAGCCGGATCGGTTGCGGTTTCCCCTATAACAGAATGTGATCCCAACGGTGCCACGGTTGAGCGCAGCAGGCCTGCCACTCTCGGAGCTGCCGGTTCCTCCAGAGGCATCGGCCCGTGCAGCCGAGCCCGCCGCACCGGTCGCCGACGTCGAAGCCGTCTACCGGCGCTGCCGCGACCTCGGCATGCGGCTCAGCCGTCAGCGGCGCATGGTGCTCGATCTGCTCTGGGCCGAGAGGAGCCACCTCAGTGCGCGCGACATCTTTGAAAAGCTGAACAACCTGGGCCGCAACATCGGCCACACCTCCGTCTACCAGAACCTCGAGGCGCTCCAGTCAGCTGGGGTGATCGAGTGCCTCGACCGCGCCAATGGCCGCCTCTACGGGTACCGCAGCGACCCCCACAGCCACCTGACCTGTCTCGATTCCGGCGCCATCCAGGACCTCGACGTGGCCCTGCCTGCGGACCTGCTCCGCCAGATCGAGCGCAGCACCGGCTACCGGATCGAGGGGTACACCCTCCACCTCAGCGGACGCCCCGTCACATCCGAGCTGGAGAAACCCGCCTGAGCTCGTTACCTTGGGCCATCACCATGGCCTGGGTGTGTGAGTCCGCAGCTTCTGCTGTTCGCTGAACCGCTCGTGGCGAACGGGCTGAAGCGCCTGCTCGAGGATCAGCTCGAGGGGATGGGTGTGATTTCGGCCGCGTCGGCGCTGCAGGGTGCCCCCGAGCTGGTGATCTGGCGCCCGGAGATCTGGCGCCCTGAGAACGGCAGCGATGCCAGCGTGCTGCGCCGCGAGGCCCTGCTGCTGCGCGAGCGGTGGCAACCCGCTCCCCTGCTGATCCTGCTGCCGCCGGGGCACCGGTTCGCGGCCTCCGCCCTTCTGGATCTTCCGGCCCATGGCCTGCTGGAGGCCCCCAGCCCGGAGCAGATCATCGACGCCGTCACCACCCTCCGCTCCGGCGGCCGGGTGGTGCAGCTGTGCTCCCCCGGCACCCCCTCCCCGTCCCCCCCTCCCCCCGCGTCCGGCGTCGGCCTCGGCCAGTGGCTGCTGGTGGGCGGGCTGGAGCAGATCGAGACCGTCCGCGCCCAGTGCCGCCGCCTGCTCGACCCGCCGCCCGCCAATCCCCTTCACCAGTGGATGCTCGAAGGTCGGCTGCGGGAACTGGCCTGCGCCCGCCAACTGCTCCTGCTGCTCTGGGGGCCGCTCAGCCTCGCCTGGGGGCTGCCCGAGGACAGCCCTGCGCCCGCCCACGATCCTGCCGACGCGTCCCGGGGCACCCAGCTCACCCTGCAGCAGCGCAACGCCGAGGGAATCTGGCTGGCGGTCCGCGGCCGGCTGGAGAGCTCCATCGCGGCAGGGCTGGCCAACCACAGCGGACAACTGCTGGCCATCGAAGGGTTGAGCCCCGCCCGCTGCGCCGATCTGCTGCTGGCCCTGCTCGATCAGCTGGAAGGGCTGCGGGCCCAGCTGGCCGCCGAGCCGGCGTCGCCGGCGGTGCTGAGGGAGCGCTGGGTCTCCCTCCAGCCCCAGCTCCGTGAGCAGGCCCTGCGGGCCATGGCCAGCCCCTATGTCCAGCTGCCCCGACAGGGAGCCCTCCAGCCCGTGGCCAGGACGCTGATCGAATCCAGCGATCTGGCGGTCGACGATCCGGAACTTCCCGATGCCCAGCCGATGCTGGCCACGCTCGTGATGGCCCAACCCCTGCTGGTGGACGGGCAGCTGCTGGCCGCCGACGAACTGCGGGCCATCCTCCAGCTGGAGCGGCTGGTGGCGAACTGGCTGGTGCGCACCGCTGAGCTGCTGGCCGCCGAGGTCCTGGCCTGCTGCGGCCCCTGGCCCGAGCTGCGCCGCTACCTGCTCAGGGCCGACCTGCTCTCGACCCGCAATCTGGAACGGCTGCGCAACCAGTTGAACGCCCAGCAGCGCTGGAGCGACTGGTTCGAGCGGCCGATCGCGCTCTACGAGAGCCGCCGCCGGCTGCTGTGCGTCGATGCCGGAACCATCGGTGCGGTGAACCTGCTGGAACCCCGCGATGCCGAACTCCGCCGCCTGCGCCCCCTGCAGCAGCTGGTGACCCTGGCGCTGGAAACCCGAGACGCCCTGGCCCCCCAGCTGCGCCAGCTGATCCAGGGGGTGGGGAACCTGGTGGTGGTGCTGCTCACCCAGGTGGTGGGGCGGGCCATCGGCCTGATCGGGCGGGGCATCCTGCAGGGGCTGGGCCGCGGCGTGAGCCGTCCCTAGATGCCGGCACGCCAGGCCGGCGGGGCTTGGCTGCACAATGGCGCCACCAGGCAAGGGCTGAGGCGAAGGGCATGGGCTGCACCGCGAACAGGTCGCCGATCAGGGCGCCGTTGTCCCTGATCCGGCGCTGGCGGGCGCGGCTGATGCCCGTTCTGGCTCTCCTGCTGGCGCTCGGGCTGTGCAGCCAGCCCGCCGCCGCCGCCCTCACCAACAACACCTACGACGGCAACATCTACGCCCTCTATGCCGGAAACGGGTCCCTCGTCCCGCCGCGCGCGTCCCTGGCCCAGACCCTGGAGGAACACCGACCTGCCCTGCTGGTCTTCTACCTGGATGACGATGCGGGCAGCAAGCAGTTCTCCCCGGTGGTCTCGGAGCTGCAGCGCCTCTGGGGCAACAGCGTCGAGCTGATCCCCCTGGTGACCGACCCGCTGCAGAACAGGGGCGACGGGGGGGCCCGCGACCCGGCCCATTACTGGCATGGACGGGTGCCCCAGGTGGTGGTGCTCGACGGCGATGGCCAGGTGCTGCTGGATGCCGAGGGGCAGGTGGCGATCGAGCGGATCAATGACGCCGTCAGCACAGCCACGGGCATCCCCCTGCCGGAGGGGTTCAAGACCAGCGGCACCATGAGTTTCAACGAGCTCAACACGGAGGTGGTGAGCCGCTGATGACGCCCGCCGATCCTGCGCCGCCCACCCGCCGGGAGACCGACAGCCTGGGCGCGGTCGCCGTGCCGGCGGACCACTACTGGGGCGCCCAGACCCAACGCTCCCTGCACCACTTCCCGTTCGGCCAGGCCATGCCCCTGGCGGTGATCCATGCCTTCGGCCAGCTCAAGGCCGCCTGCGCCGAGGTGAACCGGGACAAGGGGCGGCTCGACCCCCAGCTGGCGGACCTGATCGTGGCGGCGGCCGAAGAGGTGGCCACGGGCCAGCTGGATGGCGAGTTCCCCCTCCGGATCTGGCAGACGGGGTCCGGCACCCAGACCAACATGAACGTCAACGAGGTGATCGCCAACCGGGCGATCGCGGCGGTCGGCGGGGTGCTGGGCAGCAAGCAGCCGGTGCATCCCAACGACCACGTCAACCTCAGCCAGTCGAGCAACGACACCTTTCCCGCTGCCCTCCACCTGGCGGTCGCCGTGGCGCTGGATGGGCAACTGATTCCCGCCGTCACGGCCCTGATCGAGGCCCTCAGCACCAAGGCCAGGGCCTTCAGCCGGATCATCAAGATCGGCCGCACCCACCTGCAGGATGCGGTTCCGCTCAGCCTGGGGCAGGAATTCGGCGGCTATGCCGCCCAGCTGCAGCTAGGTCTCGAGAGCCTGCTCGCCACCCTTCCCCAGGTGCACCAGCTGGCCATCGGGGGCACGGCGGTGGGCACGGGCCTCAATGCACCCCACGGCTACGGCGAGGCGGTGGCCGCCAGGTTGCGCGAGCGCCTCGCTCTCCCCTTCACCAGTGCCCCGAACAAGTTTCAGGCCCTGGCGGGGCATGAACCCCTGGCCGCCGCCCACGGGGCGCTCACCGTGCTGGCCGGATCCCTGCTGAAGATCGCCAACGACATCCGCTGGCTGGCCAGCGGCCCCCGCTGCGGGCTGGGCGAGCTGGTGCTCCCCGAGAACGAGCCGGGCTCCTCGATCATGCCCGGCAAGGTGAATCCCACCCAGTGCGAGAGCCTCACCATGGTGGCCGTGCAGGTGATGGGGAACAACGGTGCCGTGCAGATGGCCGCCAGCCAGGGCAACTTCGAACTGAACGTGTTCAAGCCGCTGATCGCCCACAACGTGATGGAGAGCATCGAGCTGCTCAGCGGCGCCTGTACCGGCTTCCGCACGCACTGCATCGAGGGGCTGCAGGCCAACGAGGCCCGCATCGAGACCCTGCTGGACCAGAGCCTGATGCTGGTCACCGCCCTGACCCCGGCCATCGGCTACGACCGGGCCTGTGCCATCGCCAAGCATGCCCACCACCACCAGCTCAGCCTGCGGGAGGCCGCACTGGTGCTGGGGGAACTGAGCGCCGAGGAGTTCGACCAGTGGGTGCAACCCGAGCGGATGGTGGAACCGCCGGGCGGAGCCTGAGCCTGGCCACCGCCCTGCGCCGCCCTGCCCTGCGCTTGGTGTCGTCGGCTACCGGGATGCCCCCCGGCGCTGGATACGGTCCTTGGGTCCCCCTGCCCCGATGCCCCTTCCGATGACCCCATCGCCCCACCTCCGGGCCCACACCCGGCCCCTCGCCCGTCGTCGTCCCCTGGGCCAGAGCGTCATGGTCCTGCTGGCCGCCCTGGGTCTGCTGGGCCTGCAGGCCGGTTCCGCCCTGGCCCACCCGGACCATCACCAGCCCACCCAGCAGGGCCAGAACAGCTCCCACCAAGGGCAGAACAGCGCTGAGCACGGGCACGATCACCAGCACTGAAACCCGTCAGCTGCGGAGTTGGTAGTCATCGGCACCGAGCGCCGAGCCCGCTTCGCACACACTTCACGAGCGGACAGGTTCTAGGGTTCCGGCCCGTCACCGCGGTGGTTCTCCACCCGGTGCCAGGGCGACTGGTCCAAGAGAGCCCCACCGGCCACGCCGGTGCACGGAGGGACAAAAGCCCGGGAGACCGCTCCATCTCCAGACTCTCCAGGCACCCCCCATGACCTCCTCCTCAGGCGCCGACGGCGCTTTCGAACGGCTGCATCCCACGGAGGGCATGCGTGCCCTTGAGAAGGAGCGTGCGCTCCCGCTCACCGGCTGGCAGCAGGAGGTGGATCAGGCCCACCGCTACGGCCTGGAAGCGGCCGACAGCATCGTGGATCGCCGCATCTCCACCTTCTCGCGCGGTGAGCTGCCCCACTACGCGGGCATCAACACCTTCATGAAGGCCCCGTACATCGAGGATGTGAACCGGGTCGGGGAGTTCGACGTGGCCATCCTGGGGGTGCCCCACGATTCCGGCACCACCTACAGGCCAGGCACCCGCTTCGGCCCCCAGGGCATCCGCCGCATCTCGGCGCTCTACACCCCCTACAACTACGAAATGGGCGTGGATCTGCGCGAGCAGATCAAGCTCTGCGACGTGGGCGACATCTTCACCATTCCCGCCAACAACGAGAAGAGCTTCGACCAGATCTCCAAGGGGGTCGCCCACGTGTTCAGCAGCGGCGCCTTCCCGATCATCCTCGGCGGCGACCATTCGATCGGTTTTCCCACCGTGCGGGGCGTCTGCCGCCATCTGGGTGACAAGAAGGTGGGCATCATCCATTTCGACCGTCATGTCGACACCCAGGAGATCGACCTGGACGAGCGGATGCACACCTGTCCGTGGTTCCATGCCACCAACATGGCCAACGCGCCGGCCCCCAACCTGGTGCAACTGGGCATCGGTGGCTGGCAGGTTCCCCGGGAGGGCGTCAAGGTCTGCCGGGAGCGGGGCACCAACGTGCTCACCGTCACCGACATCTGTGACATGGGCCTGGAGGCGGCGGCGAAGTTCGCGATCGAACGCGCCACCGATGGCACCGACTGTGTGTACATCTCCTTCGACATCGACTGCATCGACGCCGGCTTCGTCCCCGGCACAGGCTGGCCTGAGCCCGGCGGGCTGCTGCCGAGGGAAGCGCTGAAACTGCTGGAACTGATCGTGCGCAACGTGCCGGTCTGTGGCCTGGAAGTGGTGGAGGTCTCCCCCCCCTACGACATCAGCGACATGACCTCCCTGATGGCCACCCGGGTGATCTGCGACACCATGGCCCACCTGGTGGTGAGCGGCCAGTTGCCCCGCAAAGCGCTGCCGTCCTGGATCAGCAGCACCTGCAACATGCAGGTCGACCAGGCCTGGAGGTGAGCCATGCACGAAGTCGACATGACCAAATGTCTGCTGCTGGCGATGGAGGACTGGAAGCGTCGGCACAGCCCGGCGGTTCCCCGCGTGGGCACCGTGCATCTCCTGGTGGGTGCGTTCACCTGCGTCGAACCCGACCAGCTGGTCTTCACCTGGAAGGCCGCGGTGCAGAACACCTGGCTGGCCGGGGCCGAACTCGCCATCGAACCGGTCGCCCTGGTGGGCCGCTGCGTGGCCTGCAACGCCACCTACCAGCCCAGCGCGGAAGAGGCCTACCGCTCACCCTGCTGCCAGCACCCGATGGAAGAGATCGTGAGCGGCCGGGAACTGAAGATCCGCTCCGTCGATTACAGCCTCGAGGGTTGCAGCCTCGAACCCGCCAGTCCCTCCCTGTCCCCCTGCTGCTGATCGCCATGCACATGCCCCTGCAAGACACCCTCGGCCTCAACCTGCTGGCCGCGAACCAGCACCAGGCCGACCACAACCGCGAACACTTCGATGGCTGGGATCTGCTCTGCCTGAATGTGATGAGCAGCCCCGGTGCCGGCAAGACCTCCCTGCTGGAGCGCTCCCTGGCGCAGCTCGCCGGCAGCCACGCCATGGCGGTGCTGGAAGGTGACATGACCACCCAGCTCGATGCGGAACGGCTCGAAGCGGTGGGGGTGCCCGTGGTGCCGATCACCACCGGGCGGGCCTGCCACCTCGACGCGGCCATGGTGAGCGGGGGGCTGCGGCTGCTGCGCCAACGGCTGGATCCCGCCAGCCTCGATGTGCTCTGGGTGGAAAACGTCGGCAACCTGGTCTGTCCGGCCGAATTCGCGGTGGGCGAACACCGCAAGGTGGCCCTGCTCAGCGTCACCGAGGGCGAAGACAAGCCCCTCAAGTACCCGGTGATGTTCCGGGAGGCCGACTGCGTGCTGATCACCAAGACCGACCTGCTCCCCTACCTGCCGGTGGACGTGGAGCGGATCGAGGCCCACATCCGCCAGGTGAATCCGCGCTGTGCCGTGATCCGGGTCTCCGCCACCAGCGGCGAGGGCCTCGAGGCGTGGCATGCCTGGCTGAACCAGCAGCTGGAGATGCTCCGGAGCGCACGGCAGGCGGAGGGCGCGGTCCCCGTCCTGGTGGCGTCATGAGCGGCGGCGGCGTACCGGGCGGAGCCACGGCCCTGCCCCCCCTGCCGGCCCTGCAGCTTCGGGCCGGCCTCACCGGCGAGGAGGCCCAGGCCCAGCTGCAGGCCCAGGGCGTTCGCTATGCCCTGGCCAGCTTCGTGGACCTGCACGGGGTGTGCAAGGCCAAGGCCGTGCCGATCGACCACCTGCCCGCCATGCTGGCCGGCTCGGAACTGTTCACCGGCGCCGCCCTCGACGGGGTGCCTCAGGACGTGAGCGACGACGAAGTCGCCACCCTGCCCGATCTGAGCTCGGCCACCGTGCTGCCCTGGCGGCCTGACACGGTGTGGATGGCCAGCAACCTCCAGCTCCACGGCCAGCCCTTCGAGGCCTGCAGCCGCACGATCCTCTGCCGGGTGCGCGACCAGGCGGCACGCATGGGCCTGCGTTTCAACCTCGGCGTGGAGACGGAATTCTTCGTGCTGCGGCGCGGCCCCGACGGCGAACTGATGCCGGCCAGCGCGGCCGACACCCTCGAGAAACCCTGCTACGACCTACGCGGCCTGCTCGACAACCTCGACTGGCTCGATGAGCTGGTGCGGGCCATGAACGGCCTGGGCTGGGGCGTCTACTCCTTCGACCACGAAGACGGCAACGGCCAGTTCGAGACCGATTTCGGCTACGCCGACGGTCTGATCACCGCGGATCGGGTGACCTTCTTCCGGCTGATGGCCCGGGAGATCACCCGCCGCCATGGCCTGATCGCCAGCTTCATGCCCAAGCCCTTCGGCGACCGCACCGGCAGTGGGGCGCACTTCAACATGTCCCTGGCAGACCTGGCCAGCGGCAGCAACCTGTTCACCCCCGAGGACGGACGGGCCGGCTGGGTGAGCCCCCTGGGCCGCCAGTTCATCGCCGGCATCCTGCGCCACGCCCCGGCCATCTGTGCCGTGATCGCCCCCACGGTGAACAGCTACAAGCGCCTGGTGGTGCAGGGAAGCATGTCGGGCTTCACCTGGGCACCGGTGTTCATCTGCTACGGCAACAACAACCGCACCAACATGCTCCGCATCCCCGGTGCGGGCAGCCGGGTGGAGTGCCGGGCCACGGACAGCGCCTGCAACCCCTACCTGGCCGCCGCCCTGCTGCTGGCGGCCGGATTGGAGGGCATCCGGGAGGAGCTGGATCCGGGCGAACCCAACCTGGTGAACGCCTACCGGCTGAGCCCCGAGGAACGCGCCCGCCGGGGCCTCACCACCCTGCCTCGGACCCTGGGCGAGGCGATCGAGGCGTTCGCGGTGGATCCGCTCGCCCGCGAGGTGTTCGGCGAGGCCATGGCCGACGCCTTCATCGCCTTCAAGCGCGAGGAATGGGCCAGCTACCACGGCACCATCTCCCGCTGGGAAACCGAGCGCTACCTGGAGCTGTTCTGAGCCATGGCCCCCAGGTTCCGCCGCCCCATTCCCCCCTGAGCGCTTCCGGCCCCGCCTGCCGCGCCCCCACCTTTCCCTCTCCAACCTTTTTCCCATCCCCCTCCAATGACCCCAACCCGAAAGCCCCGAACCCGCCAACGCCTGCTCGCCACCCTGCTGCTGCTCGGCCTGGGTGCCGGTGCCCTCTCGGCCTGCAGCCAGCAGGGCGGCGGCAGCTCCGACACCCCGGTGCGGGTCGGCTACAGCGCCTGGCCCGGCTGGATTCCCTGGAAGGTCACCGAGGAGAAGGGCCTGTTCGGCATCCCGGTGACCCTGCAGTGGTTCGACGGCTACCTCGACTCGATCAACGCCCTCAACGCCGGCCAGCTGGACTGCAACAGCCAGACCCTCAACGACACGATCAGCTCGATCGCCGGCGGGGCGGATCTGCAGGTGGTGCTGACCAACGACAACTCCACCGGCAATGACCAGATCATCGCCGCCGAAGGCATCAGCACCATCGCCGATCTGAAGGGCAAGAAGGTGGCGGCCGAGGAGGGCACGGTCGACCACTACCTGCTGCTGCTCGGCCTGAAGAAGGCTGGCCTGGGCGCCGACGACATCAGCTTCGTGCCGCTGGAGACCGGAGCGGCGGCCGCCGCCTTCGTGGCGGGCCAGGTGGATGCGGTGGGGGTGTTCGCGCCGTTCACCACCCAGGCCCTGAAGCGATCCGGCAGCGCGACCCTCTTCTCCTCCAAGGAGTTCCCGGGGGCGATCAGCGACCACCTCGTCTGTCGCACCGAGTTCGTCAAGCAGAACCCGGAGAAGGTTCAGAAGCTCGTGGACGCCTGGTTCGCCACCCTGGCGGAAATCAAGGCCAATCCCGGCCCCTCGCTCACCATTCTCAGCCAGCGCGCCGGGGTGTCCGAGGAGGAATACAAGGCCTACGACGCCGGCACCACGATCTTCAGCCTCGAGGACAACCTCAAGGCCCTGGAAGCCGGGGACACGATGGCCTCGCTGCCCTACGCAGCGGATCAGATCAGCACCTTCCTCCAGAACGTGGGCCTGGCCAAGACCCCACCCAAGCTGGATGGTCTGTTCGTCGACACGTTCGTCAAAGCGGCGAAGTGAGCTGAGGGAAACCCGCCACCATGACCTCTCCCGCCAGCAACTCTGACCTGGTCGACGCCGCACCGCTCGCGCCGGCCGCGATGGAACGGCTGAAACGCCTCAGCCAGCACCCCTGGGTGCTGGGGCTGGCGGGGGTGCTCATCGTGGTGGTGATCTGGACAGCCGTCACCAGCGCCGGGCTGGTGGACCCGCTCTTCCTGCCCAGTCCGTCCGGCGTGATCGCCGCCGGGCAGAGCCAGGCCGCCCAGGGTGTGCTCTGGGCTGACCTGGTCGCCAGTGTGGGGCGGGTGTTCGGGGGCTTTGCCCTCTCGGCGGTGGTGGCGCTGCCCCTGGGCATCGCCATGGGCACCAGCACGGTGATCTGCCGACTGCTGGAGCCGCTGATGGCCCTGATCCGCTACATGCCCGCGCCGGCCTTCATCCCCCTGCTGATCATCTACTTCGGCCTGGGCGAACTGCCGAAGATCCTGCTGATCTTCATCGGCACCCTGTTCTTCAACACCCTGATGATCATGGATGCCGTGAAGTTCGTGCCCAACGAACTGGTGGAGACCGCCCTCACCCTGGGGGGACGCACCTCCCAGGTGCTGGTGCGGGTCATCACCCCCTGCATCGCCCCGCAGGTGATCGACGCCTACCGCATCAACATGGCCTCGGCGTGGAATCTGGTGATCGTGGCCGAACTGGTGGCCGCCAACGAAGGGCTGGGCAAGCGCATCAGCCTTGCCCAGCGGTTCCTGCGCACCGATGAGATCTTCCTGGGCCTGATTGTGATCGGGCTGATCGGCCTGCTGATCGATCTGGGCTTCCGCCTGCTGATGCGGCGCACCTGCCGCTGGGCCAACTGATCTGTCCCTCGGCCCACCGAACAGCACCTCCCATGCATCTCAGCGTCGACAACGTCTCCAAGACCTTCGGAGTGGGTCGCACGGCGAAGTGCGTGCTCGAGGGCATCAGCTTCGAGGTGAACACCGGGGAATTCGTCGCCCTGGTGGGCAGCTCCGGCTCCGGCAAATCGACGGTCATGCGCCTGGTGGCCGGACTGGACCGCCCCACTGCCGGGGTGATCACGGTGGACGGTCAGCCCGTGCGGGGCCCGGGCTCGGACCGGGGGATGGTCTTCCAGAAGTACAGCCTCTATCCCTGGCTCACCGCCGCCCAGAACGTGGCCTTCGGCATGGAACTGCAGGGGCTGGCCAGACGGGAGATCCGGGAGCGCACCGGCTACTACCTCGAGGTGGTGGGCCTGGGCGAGTCGGCCCGGCGGCTGCCCCGCGAGCTCTCCGGGGGCATGCAGCAGCGCGTCGCCATCGCCCGGGCCCTCGCCGCCCAGCCCAAGGTGCTGCTGCTGGATGAACCCTTCGGAGCTCTCGACCTGCAGATCCGCGAGTCGATGCAGGAATTCCTGCACAAGCTGTGGCAGCGCACCGGGCTCTCGGCGCTGCTGATCACCCACGATCTCGAGGAGGCCCTGCTGCTGGCCCAGCGGGTGCACATCATGGCGCCGCGGCCGGGACGGATCGTGCGCAGCGTGCAGGTGGACCTGGACCACCAGAACATGGCCCACCTGCGCGTCTCGCCGGAGTTTCTGAGCCTGCGGGAGGATCTGGCCCAGTGTCTGAGGGGCCTGGAGCCGGCCCTGGCCGGATGAGCGGCAACGACCCTGCCCGGCTGGGCTCCCCCGCGTTTCTGCCGGCGGATCTCTATGGCTCGGCTGCCGCGGCCCTGGCGGAACGGCAGCGCTATGCCCCCCACTTCTGGCACCCCGTGGCCGCCGTGGACGCCCTCCCGCCCGGCCACGGCCTCGCCCTCGAGCTGCTGGACCTGCCCGTGCTGCTCACCCATCCGCCGGGAGAGCAGCCCCGGGCCTACCTGAACCGCTGCCCCCACCGGGGGGTGGCGCTGCTGGAGCCGGCCGCAGCGTCCAGGGCCTGCCGGCGGCTGGTGTGCCCTTACCACGGCTGGACCTACGGCCTGGACGGTCAGCTGCTGGCGGCCGCCCGGGAATCGGACTTCCTGGAACCCTTCCAGCGGCAGGACTGGCCCCTCCAGCCCCTGGACTGCGCGGTGATGGGCCCGCTGATCTGGGTCGCCATCGGCAGCGATCCCCTCCCCCTGGAGCAGCAGCTCGATCTGGTGCTGGCGGAGGCGGGTGAGCGGTTCGGAACGCCACGGCAGCTGCTGGCCCAGACGACCCTGGAGCTGGCCTGCAACTGGAAGATCGCCCACGACAACACCCTGGACGACTACCACGTCGCCATCGCCCATCCCCAAACGCTGCACCGGTACCAGGGGCCGGTGCGCGACTACCGCCATGCGTTGAGTCCCCATGGTTCCCTGCTCGCCACCCCCATGGCGGACGGCGAATTCCTCACCTTCGGTCTGGCCCCCTGGACGCACCTGCTGCTCTGGCCCGATGGTCGGCTGGCCGTGATCAGCTTTCCGCCGCTCAGCCTGGAGCGCTGCCGGATGGATCTGTGGCTCCTGGGCGAACCCTCCCAGGCGCCGATGGCCCCAGCCTGGCTCGAGTCGATGCTGACCTTCCTGGAGGAAGACCGCCGCCTGGTGGAGTCGGCCCAGCGGGGCTACGCGAGCGGCCTGCGGCCCGGGCCTCCCCACCGCCTCGAACGGCGCCTGCTTCAGCAGCAGCAGCTCTACGACACGCTGATGGGCCTCAGGCAGCAGGATCCAGCGCACCGGCACGGATCCAGCACGCCATCGCCGCATTGATCGCCAGCAGATCCGCGACGGGGGCCCGCGTGAAGGGGATCTGGGGCAGGTACCCATCGGGCCCGAATTCCGGTGTCACCGTGGCGGGGCTGGCGCCGGGGGCGCGAGCGGCGAGGAAGAGCTGCCAGCAGCGCCGATGGGCCTCGAGGGCCTCGGCCCATTCGGGAGCGAACGGATGCCCCACCGATGGGCCCTGGGGGTGACCCACCCGGGCATGGATATGGTCCACCCGCGGCGCGATGGACGCGATCGGCTCCAGCTCAGGCGTCATCAGCCGTTCCGCCACCACGCACCAGTGGCTGATGTCCGCCGTGAGACGCAGCGAAGGGAAGGCCTCCAGATACGGATGGATCATCCAGGGGCTGTAGAAGCTGCGGGAACGGTGGGTCTCGAAGCTCACCGGCAGGCCGCTGGCCGCCGCCAGCTCGAGAGCCCGGCTCCAGAAGCCTTCCTGGAGCGGCCAGCGCCAGTGATCACAGCCGGTGATCACCGTGACCTTCAGGGGCTGGTAGGCCGCGCCGCGCTCCAGCTGGCGCTCCAGCTCAGCGAGGTGGCTCTCCGGGCTCCGCGTCGGCTCAGGCACATAGTCACCGCCTGTCACCACCTCCAGCACCAGGGCCAGGTCCGCGGCAGCAAGGGCCTCCAGCACAGCAGAAGGGGATCGGCCAAGCAGGCAGGGGTGGTTCAGATTGGCCTCCAGGCCATCGAAACCATGTCGACCAGCGCGGTCGATGACCTGCTCCAGATCCCCCTCAAACCCCCAGAGGCTGTGCAGCAGGAGCGGGGCAGCAGCAGGTTCAGGCGGGATCGATGAACTCCTGGGGCAGGATGCCGAGGTACACCCCTTCCTGGAAGAGAGCCTGCTTGGCGGCAGCGTCCTGGCGCTCCACCGCTGCGGCATACCGGGTGCGCAGCGAGGCCACCATGGCCTCATGGCGTGGATCAGATGCGGGGCGTGGATCGGCGGAACGCACCGTGCCGGCAGGCTGGTGGATCGCCTGGTCAACGCTGGCCATGGTGCGGATCACGGTTCAACCTTTTTCTCGATCTCACTTTAGTCAGGCGTGATCAAGCCTGGGGCCGGCCTGCAGCCGCAGGAGAAGGCGGCCGGTCACATCGCCTACCGCAAGGGGGGCAGACCGACTGCTGGAGTGGCGCCATGGCACCCCAATCCTCCAGCCTGATCGAACGCCAGGCCCTTGCCGAGCTGAACGGCCTCCGCGACGGGCCGGCCGTCGTCCGCCTGGCGGTGCACCTGCTCACCATCGTGCTGACGGGGCTGGTCTGGCGGCAGAGCGGCCTGCCCCTGATCTGGCGAGCGGCCGGACTGGTGCTGAACGGCATCGCCCTGGCCACCTGCTTTGCTCCCCTGCATGAGTGCTGCCACCGCACCGCCTTCCGGAACCGCTCCGTCAACGACAGCGTGGCCTGGCTGGCAGGGCTGCTGAGCTTCTACAACGCCACCTTCTACCGCCGCTATCACCAATGGCACCATCGCTTCACCCACCAGCCCGGGCGGGATCCTGAGCTGGAGGATCCCGTGCCCACAACGCTCGGGGGCTACCTGCTCGAGCTCAGCGGCTGGAACTGGTGGAGCGGCAAGCTGAGGGGGTACGGGCGGCTGCTCTGGGGAGACCTGAGCGCTCTGCCCTACCTCAGCCCCGAGGTGATCCCCGAGGTGCGCCGCTCCGTGCGCCTGCAGTTCCTGGTCTACGGGGTGGTGCTGGCGCTCTCCTGCATCCACGCGAACGGGTTTCTGTTCTGGAGCTGGCTGCTGCCCCTGGCCGTCGGCCAGCCCTTCCTTCGCTTCGTGCTGCTCGCCGAGCACAGCGGCTGCAGTTTCAGCAGCGACGGCCTGGCCAACACCCGCACCACCCTCACGGCGGCTCCGGTGCGCTGGCTGATGTGGAACATGCCCTTCCACGCCGAACACCACCTCTACCCGTCGATTCCCTTCCACGCGCTCCCTGCCGCCCACCACTGGGTCGCCCCCCAGCTGCGCCACCTGGCTCCGGGTTATCTCGCCGTGCACCGCAAGCTGTTGCGCGACCTGCCGGCCCTGGCTCTGCCCGCATGACCAGCACGGCCTCCTGGGTTGAGGCGGACTTCGCCCTGGGACCCTTTCCCCTGAGCTGTGGCCAGGTCATTCCGGAAGCAACGCTGCGCTACGCCACCACCGGCCAGCTGAATGCCGAGCGCTCCAACCTGATCCTGGTGCCCACCTCCTATGGAGCCCGGCCAGCGGACCTCACCTGGCTGGCGGGGCCGGTGCTCGATCCCACCCGCTGGTGCCTGGTGATCGCGGGCATGTTCGGCAACGGCGCCTCGACCAGCCCCAGCCATGGGGCGATGGGTCTGGCCGAGCAGGGCTGGGTGGTGGACCAGCGGGACAACGTCACCGCCCAGCGGCGGCTGCTCTTCGAGGTGTTCGGAGTCGAGCGGCCGGCCCTCGTCTACGGCTGGTCGATGGGCGCCCAGCAGGCCTACCGGTGGGCGGTGGACCACCCCGCGGCCGTGGAACGGATCTGCTGTGTCTGCGGCACGGGCCGCACTTCGCCCCACAACCGGCTGTTCTGCCTCAGCCTGCGCCAGGCGCTCACGGCCGACAGGCACTGGACCGGCAGCGGCTTCAGCGGTGATCCGGTCGAGGGGCTGCGCACCTATGCGCTGATCTATGCCAGCTGGGCCGCGAGCCAGCCGTTCTTCCAGAGCCTCGAGGAACCGGTGGAACAGCACGTGGAAAAGCAGTGGCTGCCGCATTACCGCCGCCACGATCCCCGCGACCTGATCGCCATGCTCGACACCTGGCTGGCCCACGACGTGGCCGATGGTGGGGAGCTGGAGGCGGCTCTCGGCTCGATCACCGCCCGCACGGCCGTGGTGGCGGCCGACCACGACCTCTATTTCACCGTCGCGGATATGGCCGCCGACGCCGCCCGGATTCCCGGCGCCGACCTGCATGTGATCCACTCCGAGTTGGGGCACCGCGCCGGGAATCCCCACAGCAGCCCACCGGAGCAGCACCGGTTGCGGCAGATCGTCGAGGGGCTGCTCAGCAGCTGACCCCACCGACGGCCCAGGCCCGTTCCCGGAGCCCCGCTCCACCTCCGATCACCACGGCCCCCACCATCACCCGACCCATGCCCGATCTCGCCAGCCAGGCCCGCGAGCTGCAGCTCAAGTTCCTGCTGATCTCCTTCACCGACCTGTTCGGCATCCAGCGGGCCAAGCTCGTGCCCGCCTCGGCAATTCCGGCCATGGCCCGCGACGGGGCCGGGTTCGCAGGTTTCGCGGCCTGGCTGGATCTCTCCCCCGCCGATGGCGACGTGATGGCGATTCCCGATCCCGCCAGCCTCACGCCCCTGCCGTGGCAGCCGGAGGTGGGCTGGGTGGCGGCGGAACTGGTGCTGGCCGGCACGCCGATGGCCCAGTGTCCGCGCCGCCTGCTGCGGACCCAGCTGGAGCGGGCGGCGGCCCTGGGCTACGAGCTCCGCAGCGGCGTGGAAGCGGAGTTCTTCCTGCTGGGCGCCGATGGCGCAGGCGTCGCCGATCCGGCCGATCACCAGGAGAAACCCTGCTACGACCAGCTGGCCCTGATGCGCCGCTACGGGCTGATCGGCCCATTGCTGGAAGCGATGGAGGGCCTGGGATGGGGGCCGTACCAGGCCGACCACGAGGACGCCAACGGCCAGTTCGAAGTGAACTGGACCTTCGCCCACGCCCTCACCACCGCCGACCGGCACGCCTTCTTCAAGGTGATGGTGAAGACGCTGGCGGAGCAGCAGGGGCTCAAGGCGAGCTTCATGGCCAAACCCTTCGCCGAGCGCACCGGCAACGGCTGCCACACCCATCTCTCCCTCTGGGGAGCGCCGGGCACAGCCAGCGCCGGCACGAACCTGTTCCATGATCCGGCCGGTGAACTGGGGCTTTCGGCACTGGCCTATCAGTTCCTGGCGGGACTGCTGGAGCACGCCCCGGCCCTGTGCGCCCTCACCAACCCCACGGTGAACAGCTACCGGCGGCTGGCGGCACCACCCACCACGTCCGGGGCCACCTGGAGTCCGGCGGGCATCAGCTACAGCGGCAACAACCGCACCCACATGCTGCGCATCCCCGACGACCAGCGGCTGGAGCTGCGGCTACCCGATGGCTCCACCCACCCCTACCTGCTGCAGGCGGCCATCCTGGCGGCCGGTCTGGATGGCATCGAGCGCCAGCTCGAGCCCGGGCCCCGCCGCGACAACGACAACTACGCCCGCCCGCTGGGGCCGGAGGTCTGCCCGAGCCTGCCCGCCGATCTGGGCGAAGCCCTCGATGCCTTCGATGGCGACAGCCACCTGCGCCAGGCCCTCGGGGAGGAGTTCTGCCAGGCCTACGGCAGGCTGCGCCGCCGCCAGTGGCAGCGCGAACGGGGCGACATCTCCGACGCCGAACGGCGCACGTCGCTCGACTGCTGAGGGCGGCGCACCATCGGTGGCAACGCTGAGGCATTGCCGTGGTGCAAGCCGCGATGCCCGAGCAACCCAAGCCCCCGGGGCTGATCCAGCGTTACCGGGAGGAGCTGCAGACCCGCCACTACGCCCGGCGCACGGTGGCGACCTACGAGCAGTGGCTCAGGAGGTATCTGCGTTTCCACAGCCTGCGGCACCCGAGGGAGATGGGCAGCGCCGAGGTGAACGCCTTTCTCACCCATCTGGCGGTGGATCTTCAGGTAAGTGCTTCCACACAGAACCAGGCGCTCTCAGCCCTGCTGTTTCTCTACCGGGAGCTGCTGGAGCGGGACCTGGAGCTGGAGGGCGTGGTGCGAGCCAGAACGCCGCGGCGCCTACCGGTGGTGCTGACGCTGGAGGAGGTTCGCTCAGTCCTGCAACGACTGAACGGCACGGAGGCGCTGGTGGCCGGGCTGCTGTACGGCAGTGGCCTGCGGTTGATGGAGGCACTGCGGCTGAGGGTGCACGACCTCGACTTCGGCCGACAGGAGCTGACGGTGCGCAACGGCAAGGGCGGCAAGGACCGCCGCACCCTGCTGCCGCAGAGCGTGGCCGAGCGGCTACGCCCCCATCTGCAGGAGGTGAGACAGATCCACCAGCGCGATCTGGCCGATGGCTGGGGACGGGTACACCTTCCCCATGCCCTGGCCCGCAAATACCCCAACGCGGCAGTGGAATGGGGCTGGCAGTGGGTGTTTCCGCAGCAGGGGCGCTGGCGCGATCAAGGCAGCGGTGAAGAGGGCCGCCACCACCTGGATCCCAGCCTGGTTCAGAAGGCCGTGCGCCGAGCTGTTCTGGCCGCGGGCATCAGCAAGCCGGCGACTTGCCACAGCCTGCGCCACTCTTTCGCCACTCACCTGCTCGAGCGGGGCCAGGACATCCGCACGATTCAGGAGTTACTGGGCCACAGCGATCTCAAGACGACCATGATCTACACCCATGTCCTGAATCGGGGGCCACTGGGCGTCTCCAGCCCCGCCGACCTGCTTTGACAACGTGTCAGCCTGAACATGTGGTTATCAGATCCGCATAAAATGCTCACACGAGGCGGCCTGGCCGCGACAACCTTGGCCCGGGAGGCGAAGTGGTACAAGTGGCCAGGGGCGGCCAGGTTGGATAGGCTGACCATGGGAATTGAGCAGAACTGGTTACCGGACCCGTCTATTCAGCGTTCGGTGGTCTTGCCCTGAGTTATGATGCTGGCCAAAGACAGTGGAAGTTGTGTATCAATTGCGGACGGCTTTGAAACACATTGAGTCCATAATCTGTTCGGGGCCTCAATTCAATTAGTGATGCTGTGGCCTAAGAGGAAAGGTTTGTAAAATCCGTGGCGCTATTGCTGCGCCGTTGCCATAAAGCGGTCATGGTTTCTCGCCTGAGTGGCGAATGGCATCCCCTCACCCTTCAGAGCCAAGCCAGCAAGGTCCAGCGGGCGGTAGCCCGTCGGCGCGGGCGCAAGCTGGCGGTTGGGGTGGTCAAGGTGCGTCAGATGGCGGCAACAGCCAGGTCCAATCCCAGCTGATCCAGCCCCCCAGCATCTCCCTGCCCAAGGGGGGAGGGGCGATCCGCGGAATGGGCGAGAAGTTCGCAGCCAACCCTGTTACAGGCACCGGCTCAATGTCGGTGCCGATCGCCACCAGCCACGGCCGCAGTGGCTTCGGGCCCCAACTGAGCCTCAGCTACGACTCCGGCGCCGGCAACGGGCCCTTCGGGTTCGGATGGAGCCTGGCGCTGCCGGCGATCACCCGAAAGACCGACAAGGGCCTGCCCCGCTACCGCGACTGGAGCACCGATCCGCAGGAGGCGGATGTGTTCGTGCTTTCGGGCGCAGAAGACCTGGTGCCGGTGCTGCGCCAGGGGGCCGCAGGGCTGGAGATCCACGACGACCTCATCGACGGCTACCGGGTGCGCCGCTACCGCCCCCGCATCGAGGGACTGTTCGCCCGCATCGAGCGCTGGCAGTGGATTCCCACCGCCACCGACCTTCGCCCCGAGGCCGAGCAGCGGGCCGACGTGCACTGGCGCTCGATTTCAAGGGACAACATCCTCACGATCTATGGCGCCGATGCCAACAGCCGCATCGCCGATCCCGAGGATCCGCAGCGGATCTTCTGCTGGCTGATCTGCGAAAGCCGCGATGACAAGGGCAACGGCATCCGCTATCTCTACAAAGCGGAAGACGGCACTGCCACCCTGCGGCCCGACCAGGACGATCCCTTCCGGGCCGCCCATCAACGCAACCGGGGGGCAAGAACCGCGCCGGCTCGCACCGCCCAGCGCTACCTGCAGCGCATCCTCTACGGCAACCGCACGCCACTGCTCGATGCCCAGGGCCAGCGCCCGCGGCGCCTGCGTGATCTTCCCGCTCCCCCCACCGACACCGCCGCCGATTGGCTGTTCGAGGTGCGCTTCGACTACGGCGAGCTAAACGCGGACGACCCCAGCGGAACGGCGGAGCAGCCCTGGTTCTACCGCCCGGATGCCTTCTCCAGCTACCGCAGTGGCTTCGAGGTGCGCACCTGCCGCCGCTGCGAGCGGGTGCTGATGCTGCACCACATCCCCGATCAAGCCGCCACAACCGATCGCCCCTTCCAGAAGGGGTATGAGGGTGTGGTGCGCAGCACCGAGTTCGTCTACGACGACGAGCTCGATCCCAGCATCGCCAGCAAGCCCGTCTACAGCTTCCTCAGCCAGGTGGTACATCGGGGCTGGAAGCGGGAGGGCGGCACGACCACCACCAAAGCGCTGCCACCGCTGGAGTTCCGCTACAGCCAGCCAACCCTCGGTGAAACCGTGGAGACGGTGGATCCCATCAGCCTGGAGAACCTGCCGGTCGGCCTCGATGGCAGCAGCTACCGCTGGGTTGATCTGCACGGTGAGGGGGTGCCGGGGATCCTGACGGAACAGGCGGGGGTCTGGTTCTACAAGCGCAACCTCAGCCCGTTGAGCCAGCGGCTGCGCAGCGACAACCAGGCCGATGTGGCCAATTTTGCAGCGCTGGAAACGGTGGCTAGCCGACCGAACGTGAGCCTGGCGGCCGGCGCCCAAATCCTCGATCTGGCCGGCGATGGACTGCCGGATGTGGTGTCCTTCAGCGGCCCCATGCCGGGCCTATATGAGCACGACGGTGCCGAGGGCTGGCAGCCCTTCCGCCCGTTCCGACAGCTGCCGAACGTCGACTTCAGCGACCCCAACCTGCGCTTCATCGACCTCGAGGGCGACGGCCACGCCGATCTGCTGATCAGCGAGGGCGATGTGTTCGTGTGGCACCGCTCCCTGGAGGAGCAGGGTTTTGAGGCTGCCCAGCGGCTACCGCTGCCGTGGGACGAAGAGAAAGGGCCACGGGTGGTGTTTGCCGATGGCACCGAAAGCATCCACCTGGCGGACATGAGCGGCGATGGCCAGGCGGATGTGGTGCGCATCCGCGCCGGCGTGCACGGCCGCGAGATCTGCTACTGGCCGAATCTGGGCTACGGGCACTTCGGGGCGAAGGTGTCGATGGACAACCCGCCCCTGTTCGACCATCCGGAACTGTTTGATCCCAAACGGCTACTGCTAGCCGACATCGATGGCAGTGGCACCACGGACATGATCTACCTCCACGCCGAGGGGGTACGCCTCTATTTCAACCAGGCGGGCAACGGCTGGAGCGACGCGGTGCCCCTGAGGGTGTTCCCACCGATCCACAACATGGCCCGGGTTGCCACCCTGGATCTGCTGGGCAATGGCACTGCCTGCCTGGTGTGGTCGACACCGCTGGCTTCCGATAGCGGCCGCCAGATGCGCTACGTGAAGCTGATGGCCGAGGGCAAGCCCCACCTACTCACCACCAGCCTTAACAACCTCGGCGCCGAAACGCGGGTGCAGTATTGCTCCTCGCTGCTCTTCTACCTGGAAGACAAGCTCAACGGCAAGCCCTGGATCACGCGCCTGCCGTTTCCGGTGCACGTGGTAGAGCGCGTCGAAACCTGGGACCAGATCAGCCGCAACCGCTTCGTCACCCGCTACGCCTACCACCATGGCTTTTTCGACGGCGAGGAGCGCGAGTTCCGCGGCTTCGGCATGGTGGAGCAGTTCGACACCGAGGCGTTCGAAGACTATGTCGTGGGCGTGCAGGCACTGGGAGGCGCACAAGAACTGGCGCCTGAGTTGAATCAGCCGCCGGTCACAACCCGCACCTGGTATCACACGGGGGTATTCCTCGACCGACCAAGAATCCTGCATCAGTACCGTCACGAGTACTACCGGCAAGAACAGCACATCCCCGAGCCCTTCCTGCCCGCGGGGCTGAGTGCAGGCGAACTGCGCGAATGCGTTCGTGCCTTGAAGGGTCTGCCGCTGCGGCAGGAGATCTACAGCCACGACGGCTCGGCAGAACAAGAGCACCCCTATACGGTTACCGAAAACAATTTCGAGATTCGCTGGCTGCAGGCACGTGGCAATCAGCGGCACAGCGTCTTCTTTCCGATTGGCCGGGAATCCATCTCGCTCAACTATGAGCGCAATCCGGCTGACCCTCGCATCTCACACACCTTTGGTCTGGATCTCGACGAGTACGGCAACGCCCGCAAGTCCTGCTCGGTCGTGTATGGCCGCAAGATCGCCGACGCTACCCTTCCCGCAGAAGTCACCCACGACCAAGAACACCGCTACATCACGTATGCCGAGAAGGACTACACGCAAGACATCCAGCAAGCCGCGCCGGTCGAAGCCTACCGGTTACGTGTCCCCTTCGAGTCCAGGAATTACGAAATCACCGGCATCGCGCCGGACGACGCATTCTTCCAGTTCGAGGAGATCAAGAACAAGATCGCCGCTGCCGCCCCGATCGACTATGAAGTCGTCGCGGACGGCGTCACGCCGCAGAAGCGATTGCTCTCTCACAGCCGCACGCTCTTCCTCGACAACGCACTGAACCCCTTGCCATTGGGGCAGTGGGACTCGCTGGGTCTCGGACATCAGAGCTACAAGCTCGCCTTCACGCCTGGCGTCACGGCCGCCCACTACGCCGGCAAAGTCAGCAATGCCGAATTCACTGCGGCGGGCTATGTGAACTTTGCGGGTGACACCAACTGGTGGCTACCCTCCGGCACGGCGGTCTATCCAGCGAATCCTCGCGACACTTTCTACCTCCCAATCGGCGCCAAAGACCCGTTCGGCCTGGAGACGATCGCGACCTTCGATCAGCACGTCCTGCTCATCGAAAAGGTAGAAATCAAACAGGCCGCGTGGAATGTCGTCACGGCGGTCAATGACTACCGCGTCCTCGGCCCGGTGCTGATGACCGTCCCCAACGGGAACCGCTCCGCCGTCGAACATGACGAGCTGCGCATGGTGGTCAAGACCGCTGTCATGGGCAAGGCCGGCTCGGTGGACGGCGACACGCTGGCCGACCCGACCACGCGGATGGAATACGAGTTGTTCAACTGGATGAACAACCGCAAGCCCAACTACGTTCACACCTTTGCGCGTGAGCAGCACGGTGCCGGCAATCCCCGCTGGCAGGAAAGCTACACCTATTCCAACGGCAGCGGCGGCGTAGCGATGGTCAAGGCCCAGGCGCACCCCGGCAAGGCATTCAAAGTCAATTTGGACGGCACCAAGGTGGAAGTGGATGCCGATCCGCGCTGGGTGGGCAACGGGCGCACCGTCCTCAACAACAAGGGTAAACCGGTCAAGCAGTACGAGCGGTACTTCAGCACGACGCACGAGTACGAAGACGAATTGGTGCTGCGCGAAATCGGCGTCACGCCCGTTCTCTACTACGACCCGGTTGGGCGCAACATCCGCACGCTGTTCCCGAACGGTACCTTCGCCAAGGTTGAGTTCACGCCTTGGTGGCAGAAGGTCTTTGACGCCAACGACACCGTCAAGCAAAGCCAGTGGTACGCCGACCGCGGCTGTCCCGATCCGACGGCGCAGCCCGAACCGCTGAACGTCCCGGAACGCCGCGCTGCCTGGCTCGCCGCCAAACACGCCGACACGCCGGGCCTCATCCATTTCGACAGCCTAGGCCGCCCGGTCTACGCCGTGTCGGACTACGGCGGTGGCAAGACGGCGGCGGTGCGTTCGGAAAGTGATCTGACCGGACGCTTCTCGAAGATGTTCGACCAGGCACAGCGGGAAGTGGCCAGCGGCTTCGTCGGCATGGCCGGCACAGCCATCGTCGGCGACAGCGCCGAGAAAGGCCACCGCTGGACGTTTCAAAACGTGCTCGGCGCCCTGGTCAAGACCTGGGATGAACATGGCCGCCAGTTCCGCGCCGAGTACGACAACCTGCACCGGCCGGTCAGCACTTTCGTGCAGCAAGCCGGTCAGGCCGAGATCCTCTTCAACTATGTGGTCTATGGCGACCGCCTGGGGCAAGCCACCGCCCAGCCGCTCAATCTGCTCGGCACCGCTCATCTGATCTTCGACCAGGCCGGTATGGTGCGCGTGCCGAAGCTGGACTTCAAAGGCAACCCGGCGTCCGTCGACCGCGTCCTCTCCAAGGATTACAAGAATGATCTCGACTGGAGCGCACTGCCCGGCCAGCCGGATGTCGCCGCCATCCAGGCAGCCGCCGATCCCGCGCTGGAGACCGCCGAAGTCTTCACCGCCAGCTCCCTGTACGACGCACTGAACCGCCCAACCCGGGTTACGTTGCCCGATGCCACGGTCATCGTTCCCACCTACAACGAGGCCAACTTCCTGGCCTCACTCAAGGCGGAGATCCGAGGCCAGGGAAACTTCATCGAGTTCCTGAAGGGCCAGGACTACGATGCCAAGGGCCAGCGCCAATTCGCGCATTACGGCAACGAGGTCTTCACCCGCTACTTTTACGACCCGAAGACCTTCCGCCTGACCAATCTGCTAACCCACAAATCAGGCGCCGAACCGCAGACCCAAGGGCTGCAGAACCTCAACTACTGCTACGACCCAGTCGGCAACATCACCCAGATCCGCGACGACGCGCAGCAGACGCACTACTTCAACAACGCGGTCGTCAAGCCGGAGAGCCTGTACGAATACGACGCGATCTACCAGCTCATCCGCGCCACCGGTCGGGAGCTCGCTGGCGGTGTCAACGACGCCATCCGCACTCACACTGACCTGGATTTCGTCCAACTTCCGCACCCGAACAACGTCGAGGCGGTGCGCAACTACACCGAGGAATACGAATACGACCTGCTGGGCAACATCAAGGCACTGAAGCACCGCTTTCAGTCCCAAGCCGGAGTCGGTGGCGGCTGGACGCGCCACTACCGCTATGCCTTTGACGACGCGCCGGGTAACCGTACCAACCGTTTGACGTCCACCAGCCAGCCCGGCGACCCGGAAGCAGGCCCCTACACCGGCAGCTACGGCTACGACGCCTACGGCAACATGAACCGCATGCCGCATCTGGCGACCATGGACTGGAACTTCATGGACCAGTTGCGGCGGGTGGATCTGGGTGGTGGCGGCACGGCGTATTACGTCTATGGCCTGGGCGGGCAGCGTCTTCGCAAGGTGATCGAGCGCAACGGCAATCTCAAGCTCGAATGGATATTCCTCGGCGCGGTGATGATCCACCGCCGCCGTCGGCGCAACACCAACGATCTGCGCCTGGAACGCTGGACCGTCCACATCAGCGACAACACCGGCCACATTGCGCAGGTCGATACCAAGACGCGGGACGACGACAACGATGATCCGGCGAATCCGCTCAACGTCGCGCTGACTCGCTACCAGTATGCCAATCACCTCGGCTCAGCGGTGTTGGAGACGGATGAAGACGGCAATCCGATCTCCTATGAGGAATATCACCCGTACGGCACGACGGCCTATCGCTCGGCCAAACCGGGAGTCGATCTGAGTCTGAAGCGATATCGATTTAGCGGCAAAGAGCGGGATGACGAAACCGGGTTGTATTACTTTGGCGCGAGGTATTACGCGCCTTGGTTGGGGAAATGGACTAGCAGCGATCCCGCTGGATTCAAGGACGGATTCAACGCTTTCCGCTATTGTAGCAACGCTCCCATCAACTTCCGGGATGCGCTGGGTATGGAAGGCGAGCGAATTTATCAGCTTGGACCGGATTTCGAGCAGGATATACACACCAACACACCTGAAGCGCGAGCGAGGCTCGAAGGTGCCCTAACAGGACAGATCGTTGAAGAGAACGGGACTTTGTATCAGATCGACCGGCCGACACTAGAATGGCGCAGCAATCAGGTCGGTTGGTATTTCAATGCCCGGTCATCCGACATTTCGATCGTTGGCGAATCAATCACGTTCGAAGACAAAGTCATTACTCCTTCAACGCCTTCCGAAACGCTATCTTCGCCTGAAGAGCCACCTGCTCAAGAGCGTTCTGCTCCGCCGAGTGATGATGGTAGTTCAGAAGGAATATCCGATAGCGAAAGAGAAGGAGCGCTAGACGCTGTTCAAACTGCGCTAGATGTCTTCAGCATGACGGATATTCCCATTGCCAGTCAGGTTGCGGATTTGGTCAATGCGGGCATTTCTTTGGGGCGCGGTGATTACCTTGGTGCTGCTCTTGGCGTAGCCGCAATGATTCCGGGCATTGGCTCAGCCGCGACTGCGGCGAGGATGGCTCGGCGGGCATCTCATGTCGTTGAAACGGGAGTCGATGTGGCTCGGGCCGTCGATCGAGCCACCGATATAGCTCGCTCTGCTGATCGAGGTGCGGTTACTGCGCGTGCGGCGGATCGTGCGACAGACGCTGCTCGAAGTCGGGTATTCATTGATACATCGGTTTTGGTTGAGATTGGACGGGGTACCGAACGTGGTGCGGAACTTGAGCGTCAATTGCACGCAGCGAGGTCGACAGGAATTGACTTTGCGATACCAAGGCCGGCCATTTCAGAAATAACCAATCCAGCACAGCGCAGAGTAGTAGAGGGTCTTGGATTACCAATTGATGAAGGGCTTGGTATGGCAAGCCGCATATCCGATTACGAGCGCGTAGCGGAAAGGGGAATACTTTTTGAGGGACTGACCGGGAGAGGTCGAGTGTCAGGAGATTTAGTTATCGGGGCTCACACGCGAGCTGGCGGTGGCTCGTTGTGGACAATCGACGAACGGCTATTCCGTCCACCAGGGGGGGCAGATCTCCTGTTGGGCGTTCCTAGGTGGACGCCGTAATCGCACTAGCACCTAGCAACAAATGGGAGTTTACCGCGCGCCCCTGCGTTGATTATTGGAGATAAGCAGCATGGAACTCAAACTATTCGCCGACCTGATCGACGCCCTCGGCAAAGTCGCCGGTGGCCTGAAGGCCATTGTCAACCTGCCCAAGGCCGAGCGCGAGACGATGCGCCGGACGCTGGACGAAACCTATCGCCTGATCGACACCACGCTAAACATGGTGATCATCCGGCTGGGTGACATCCAACTTCAGCAATCCGACGACGACCTCCTGCGCGAAGTCGCCCGGCTCGAGAACTACGACGAGTGGATGCAGGCCGAGCGTGAGCTTCGCCTTTGCCGCAGCCTGCGCATCGCCCTGCGCGAGACGGAAACGCTCGTCGGGCATCTAGCTGGCACGGTGAGCACCAAGGACTGGGACGCTCTGCTTCTGCAGATGCAGTCCATCCTCGCCACCGAGGGCGAAGTTGCGCTGTTCATCGGCCAAAAATTCCAGCAACTCGCCAATGACGCCCGCAGCGTCATACAGGACATGAAGCAAGCACCATCCATCCGCGACGCCTTGGCCGACTTCCGTGCCTCACTCGTTGCAGAACGACAAGCACTGATCAAACAAGAACTCGAGCTCTACGAAATCGTGTAACGACCCGGATCGAAGGAGGCCCCGACATGAACAAGATCGTATTTCCGTTGAAGCCGCAGATGCAGCGGCCAACGGTCGCGGATGCGTAAGATGGTCTGTTGTTTCTGCTCGATAAGGACCTCCTACTTCGGGAAAACGAAGGAGCGCGGCGCGATCTGGCTTCAACGCTGAAGCAGGAACGTGAGAGGCAGGCCTTCGCAGGCGCCACAGGCAAGCTGGTAGGCATAATCCAGAAGGAGCATGGCCTGCAAGCCGCCGGCGACGCGGACGAGTGCACGTCCCCGGCGCTGAACACAGACATCTTCCAGGAAGAAGTACTACCCGCGCCCGAGTTTCAGTATCTGGTTCCCGGGCAGGGATGGGTTTCGTCCTCCAGGCGGAAGACAGCATAACAATCACAACAGGCCAGATTCACCACGCTCAGGCACTCGCTGAGCCGGTCTGGATCGAGGTTTTCTGAGATTTGCCCTGGCATGCCGACGACCATTGAGACCTGACCTGATGATTGCTGAGCGCTATGACTCCCGTCCGGCTCTACTACTACTCCTACGCCACCTTCACCAATCAGCAACTTCCCTTGCTGAAGGTGACGGCCGTCTGGTTTGACGAGCTGGTGATCCTCGATCCCATCGGCGCTTGCCTCCATACCATCGGCGTGGATCCAGCCCTCAGCGAGGCGGTGCAACGGCTGCGTCAGGAGGGGATTCTGAGGGTCGTTGACCCAGCCACCGTGCTGTAGGCCTATGAAGGGCCCATGGTGGCCGCGATCCGCGCCGATCTGGCCGATCCCGCCTTCCTGCAGCTCTGCCAGGGTCATGCCGAGGCCACGGGCCACCAGCGCTGGACCCTGTCTTTGGTCAAGGTGCTGCAGGATCTTCAGGCTGATCTGGCCCTGCGCCACCTGCATTACCTGACACTTCAGGCCGCTGTTGCCATAAACGGGACATGCACCGGGTCCTCCTGGTGCCCCACCTCAGAAGCCTATGGCTGCCTCCCCAACCCCGGCTGCGGCGAGCGGCTGGCAACAGACCACTCGCAACATCGCCATCGGCAGGGGTAAGACGAACCGTTCCGTCAGCTCCTTTTCGAAGGCCAGACGGGTTCTCGGGCCGCTCAGCGTCGCCTACAGGGTCTATCCCAGCTACCCCGCGCTGCGCGATGCCGCGACCGAGGACAAGGCCTGCGTCACGACGGGCAAGGTCGTGTACTTCGCGGCGGGCGCCGTCGGCTTCGCCGTAGGTTTCGAGGCCACCGCGTTCCTGGTCGGGCTCGCCTTCTCGCACCCGATCGGCTGGGTCGCGATGGGCCCGACGCTCATCGGCAGCGCGATCTGCGCCTATCTCTTCTCCGAGGGGGGCGGGGCCGGTGTGAACGCGGCCAGGGGGCACTAGCGATGCCCGATGGCCCAGATCTTGATTGAAAGGACTTTCAGATGGAAAAGATCGTCCCCCCAATTTCGCGCAAGATGAAGAATGCCGTTGTAGCGAACCTGCACGCGGCGCTGAGGGCCCTCGGCGGGTCCCTGCCCGACACCGAGACGAGCAAGAGCTATTACGGCACCGGTACCGCGAAACGCGTCGCCGTTCTGCAGAAGGCCGCCGGGCTCGAGCAGACCGGCGAGGTGGACAACGCGACGGCGGACCATCTCAACCGGAAGCTGGCCGAAAGGGGCCTTCTCGGCGATGCGCCACCCCGCCGAGATAGTGGGGTTTCCGGCGGCGGCACGCGCCTGCCCGGTGGCGGCGGCACGACCCGCCGGCCGCCTTTCTTCGGCGGCGGCGGCGGGCGGAACGGCAACACGGGCCAGCCCGAACCGGTCCACGTCTTCGGGCGCGTGATCTCGCAGAAGGGGCGCCCGGAACAGGGGGTGGTGACGATCTTCCGCGCCGCGTTCCGGGCCGAGGAAAAACTGGTCGAGGTCGAAACGGACCAGGAGGGCCGATACGAGGCCGATCTGACCCACGATCCCGCCACCGGCCCGCTCAACATTCTTGCCCGGATCACGCTGAAGGACGGCACGACCATCGCCTCGGACCTCGTCTTCGACGCCGCGGGGAAGGTTGAACTGAATCTCAACGCCGCGGGTCGTCCGATCCCGGCCCAAAGCGCCTTCGAGGAGATCGAGGCGAATATCCGCCCGGTCATCGGTTCTGCGGCCATCGCGTCGCTGCGCGAGACCGCGACCCAGACCGACATCACCTACCTCGCGCAGGACCGCAAGCTCGACCCCGAGATTCTGTCCCGCCGCGCGATGGCCGAACGCATCGGCAAGGCGCAGAAGATCGCCCCCGAAGTGGTCTTCGCCTTCCTCGCGCAGGGCGAACCTGCTGTTCTGCCCGGCTCCACCCTGACCGCGACGCCGACTCAGGTCGCGGCTGACGACCTCGAGAGCCGGGTCTTTGCCGGGATCGTCACCCTCGACGAACAGACCCAGCGGCGGATCCTCCAGAAGGCAATCGACAAGGACCTTGTGCCCTTCGACACGACCGGGGCCGTCGACGCCGCGATCGAGATCCTGCGCGCACGTCGGGGGCCGGTGCTGGCCGACGCGCCGTTCGGGGCAGGCAAGAAGTCGATGAACGACCTGTTGGGCGCCACCTCCCTCACCCAGAACCAGCGCACGACTTTCGTGGACTACGCGATGAAGGTGCAGGACGAGGGCGGCCTGCTCTGGGAGGCGCTGGAAATGAACAAGGCGATCCCGGCCGCCAAGCTCAGGGACGCGCGCGCCACCTTCGCCTTCGGCGCGATGTCAAAGAACCACATCCCCTTCATCGAATACGCCAAGGCCGCCCTGCCCGACGAGATGACCGAGGAACCCGGACGAGCCGCCGCCCTGTCGCTGCAGGAGTGGAAGACCTTCCTGGAAAAGGGCGTCTCGGAGGGCAAGCCGGTGATCCCGGTCAATATCGACGGCCAGACCGAGGCGGATCGCGTCGGCGCCTTCGCGCAGATGCTGATGGAGCGCGCCGAGGACAATTACCCCACGATGGCAACCATCGGCCGCATCCGCGACCGCGACGACGTGAAGCTCGCCGCCGCCGGAGAGCTGGTCGCGGCCGTGTCGAAGGTTCCTGACATGAATCTGCGGACGCTGAACATCAACGCGGTGCGGCTCGGGCGCGATGCGGCGCTTGGGGAGGAGATGCTGGCCAGGACGCTGCGCGACACGGTCAAGATCGTCTCGGACCTGTCGGACGAGGCGGTCGCCGACCTCAAGCGCACGCAGCGGGCCGTGCGCCTTGCCCCGAACGCCACTGCGGCCGCGGCGCTGCTGGCCACAGGGCAGGATTCGGCCCACCTGATCCACAAGCGCGGGCGCAGCAACTTCATCGCCGACGCGGTCAAGGCGGGGATGACCGACCTGCAGGCCGGGCAGACCTTCAACCGCGCCAAGGCGAGCTATGGGTATCTCATCGCCCGCTTCCTCGAATACCGGCTCGATCTCGACAAGGCTTCGCCCGCGGCGGTGGGTGGCGCGTGGAAAGGCGACGACCTGATCGCCGAGATCGAGAACGACCCCTCGCTGCGGACGCTTTTCGGTTCCCTCGACAGTTGCAGCTGCGAATGGTGCGAGAGCGTGCACGGCCCGGCGGCCTATCTGACCGACGTGCTGCGCTGGCTCAGCGAACGGAGGGCGAGGAGCGGCAGTGGCTTCGCAAGCGCCCGGGCGGTGCTGGAAGACCGGCGGGGTGACATCCCCGACATCCTGCTGAACTGCCAGAACACCGACACGGTGATGCCCTACATCGACCTGGTGAACGAGGTGCTGGAAGAGGCCGTCTCGCCCACCGGCTCGGCGCGGCAGTCGACCTGGCGCAGCGAGGAGCTTATGGCCGAGCCCGAGCATGTCAACGATGACGCCTATGCCCTGCTAGCGGGGGCATCGCACGCGCCCGGTCTGCCCTTCGACCTGAGCGACACAGAGGCGCGGACCTATCTCGCTCATCTGCGCCTGACCAGGGCCGGGGTGATGGAGGCGTTCCGCATGCAGAGCATCAGCCTGCCCTCCGAGCGCGACATCGCCGCGGCTTTCTTCGGCATCGCTAAGGCGCAGAGCAACATCATCACCTCCGAGGCCCCCGGCGCCCAGGCCACGTTCTGGGGCTACAGCGCACCCGGCGAGATGATCCCCAGCGCCCCGGCCCAGATGCTGATGGCGCGTGCGGACATCTCTTACACCGATCTGGCGGAGCTCCTGGAAGTCGAATTCGTGAACGGCATCGCACCGCGTTCGACCTTCCAGCCGGAGTTCGAATGCGACCTGATCGACCGCCGGGTCACGCGGCTTTCGGTCGAGCGGCTCGACCGGATGAACCGCTTCATCCGTCTCTGGCGCCATCTTGGCTGGAAGATGTGGGAGCTCGACCGCGCGATCATGGCGATGGGCGGCGTGCTCAACGACGCGACGCTGGTCGGACTGATGCGGCTGCAGAAGATCCGCGACGCCTGGCGGCTTTCCGTGCAGGAGGCGCTTGCGCTGATCGCGCCGCTCGACACTCGGGTGCGCGGCTGGCTGACGGGGGACGGACGGTCGCTTTACACCGACCTCTTCGAGGATCCCGCGGTGCAGAACCCGCCCGATCCCCACCTCTCCATCGCCGCCGTGACCGCCGCGTTGCCGCCCGCGCTGATCGGCGACAAGGCGGCGATCCTCTCGGCCAGCATCGCCATCACCGCCGCCGATTTCGCGCTTCTCGTCCCCAGGGCCGCCGATCCCGTCATCGCCCTTCCCGTCGCGGGCGACCGCGCGTCGCTTGGCGCCATCTCTCAGCTCTACCGCTTCGCGAGGCTGGCCAAGGCCCTTCGGCTGCGGGTGTCCGAGCTGCTGGACTTCGCCCGCCTTGCCGGGGCGCCGCTGAATGCGGGCGGGCGGGTCGATCCCTTCCAGACGGTACAGACCCTGACCGATTTCCTGACGATGTTCAGCCGTCACTCGGCGAGCGGTCTTGCCATCGGGGAATCGCGCCACGCCACGACCTTCTGGCCCGAGTCCGCCTTCGGCGCTGGGGACAGCGTGATCTCGGCCAATGTCGAGGAAATCCGCACCGCACTTGCTGACCTTCGGGCCGAGACCATCGCGCCCGCGGAGGAGCGCGCCGCCGCGCTCGAGCGGCAATTGCCTGGGGTTGCGGGCTTCGAGGATGCAGCGATCCGCGCAACCGCCATCGCGATTATCGACGACAGCTATGCCGACTCGCTCGCCAACCGAAACGCCTTCATAACCAGCCATTTCGGCGCGCTGATGCCGATGGCCGCGGCCATCGCCGCCTTCGCGCCTTATGGCGGACCGCCCGCCGGCCGCGATGCGGCGGTCGATGCGCGCAGGCTGATCGCGTTGCAGGCGGTCTACAACGCGCTTGCCCGCACAGCGATCACCGCCGCCGTGGCAGGCCAGAACGGGGCCGAGGCCGAGGCGGCCGATTTCCTGAGCTGGACCATGCAGCGAAGCGGGCTCGACAGCCTCGCCGCGCTAATCCTGGCCGAGAGCGACTTCCTCACGCGCACCGCTGATGACAGCGCCTACCTCCTGGCCGCCGACAGCACCGACATGCCCGATATCTTCGAGGCGGCGCAGCTCGTGGACAAGCTCGCCTTCATCAAGGACGCGCTCGGGTGGAGCGATGCACGGCTGAGGTGGTTCGTCAGCAACGAAGGGAGCTTCGGGTTGCCACAGCTGACCGCGCTCCCCGTCAAGGCGGGCGACGGTCCCGCCGCCTTCGCGGAGTGGCTGACGCTGCTGCGCTGGACGCAGGTCATGAACTCCTTCCCGGACACCGACGCCCTTTCGCTGCCCGACATCCTCGGCCAGGTCGGAAGCGCGGGTTACGGCGCCACGCAACTGGCCGAAGACCTCGCCCTCTGGACCCGGCGCGCACCCGAGACCGTGTCGGGCGCCATCGTCGAGCTTGCGCTATCCAATCCCGGCGATTTCCACACGGTCGGCGCCTACGAGCGGCTCCTGACCGCGCTAGAGGTGATCAAGCTCGCCGGCGTGACTCCGGCGCAGCTCACCGCTTGGGCACAGCCTGCCGTGACCCCGGCCGTGGCACAGGGAATCAAGCTTGCCGCCAAGGCGCGCAATTCCCTCGACGAATGGCTGAAGAACGCGCCGCCGCTGCAGGACCGCCTTCGCGAGGCCAAGCGCGTGGCGCTCATCACCTACCTGACGACCCGTCCCGCCTCAGCCGGGCCGTCCTGGCCCGACGCGAACGCCCTGTTCGCGCATTTCCTGATCGACCCCGAAATGACCGCCTGCCGCAAGACCTCGCGGCTGGTGCAAGCCACGGGTTCGGTACAGCTTTTCGTGCAGCGCTGCCTGATGAACCTCGAACCCGCTGTGCTCGCCGATGGCGATGCCGACGATGGCTGGAACGATTGGGACTGGATGTATGCCTATCGCCTCTGGGAAGCCGCGCGGAAGGTCTTCCTCTGGCCGGAAAACGTGATCCGGCCCGAGCTGAACCGGATGAAATCCCCTGCGCTTCTGCAGCTCGAACAAAAGCTGTCGCAGATGGAGATGACCGAGGAGAACGCCGAGATCGCAATGGAGCAATACCTCGAGACGCTCGACGGCATCGCGAACATGGACGTCGTTGCCTTGCACGAGGAATCGACTGGGCGCGACCGCCTTATCCACACGCTTGCCCGTACGAAGGGCCAGCCTCAGACCTACTACTACCGCCAGCGGGTCTTTCCCAACAACGCTGCCTCGGCCTACTGGACCCCGTGGGAGAAGCTCGACATCGAGATCGGCGGCATCCCGATCTTCGGCTTCATCAACCGCAAGCTGCACCTCTTCTGGCTGTTCTTCACCAAGAAGGACGACCCGACCCAGCTCATGCCGCCTTCGACGGCGTCGAGCGATCCGCCGCCCGACACGATCAACATGTGGGAAATCCAGCTGTGCTGGTCGGTCCGGCGGCAAGGTATATGGCAGCCCGCGCAGATGGGCGAACGCAAGTGGTTCTACCCGCAATACCGGCCCAAGCGCAGCTTCCACCTGCGCACCGCGGCCTATGCCGGCGACCGGCTGGCGATCAACATCTTTGTCTCGACCTCACCGGAATTCAACGACTACTTGCCCCTAACCTATCTCGAAGGCCTCGGAACTCACCGCTGGCCACGGGACTGGGTCGACGTCACACCACTCTTCCTTCCGATCCCCATCCCGATCCCGCATAACGAGGACACGCGACCTTTCCATATCGCGCGCTTCGTTTTCAAGCGTGATGTGGACGAGATCCAGATGACCAATCGCGCCGGATTCCTGACCCGCATCTTAAATGGCGAGTACGGGGCCGAGGCCGCCGAGATGAAGGAGCTCACAAGTCCGCTCACCGACCTGACCATGCCGACCGACATGAAATATGTCGGCCAGACGATCCAGAACCAGTCGGACAACGCCTCCAACCTTCACGTGCTTCCCTCGACCGGCCCGGCCCTGCGGCTGGACAGTGGCAAGCTCCTCGACAATGCGCCCGCGCCGTTCGGCATTGTCACGTCGTCGCAGCGGGCTCAGTTCGATTCCACCCGGCCCTTCTTCTACACCGACCGAGAGCGCAGCTTTTTCGTGCGGCCCACGAAGGAATGGCGCGTGGATCATTCCTTTACGACCGAGGAGCCGTCGCTGTCGGGGGTTTCCGACTACAGGGTTAAATACACCTTCGACCGCAATTACCACCCGTTCACCGGCTTCTTCCTCGACGAACTGGCTACAGGCGGGCTGCGCGGATTCTTCAGGCGCTCGACCCAGCTTTCGCCCCCTTCGACCTTCGCCTTCGCCGATTACGCCCCCGAACGACTGGTCACTGCCGACCATGCGAACGACATCGTGGATTTCGGGTTCTCGGGCACCTATTCGCTTTACAACTGGGAGGTACTATTTCACGCGCCATTCCTGATCGCGAACCGGCTGTCTGAGAACCAGCGGTTTGACGAGGCGCTGAACTTCCTGCGCTACATCTTCAATCCGACCAATGCCGGCAGCGATCTCGCACCGCAGCGTTTCTGGATCACGAAGCCCTTTTACCAGATGAGCTCTGCAGCCTATAAAGGCAGCCGGATCGAGCGCCTACTGGAGCTCGTCAACGGCGGGTCTGCAACCCACATAGCGCAAGTTGAGCAATGGCGCAACGACCCTTTCGATCCCCACATGCTCGCCCGGCTGCGGCCCGTCGCCTATCAGCGTGCTGTGTTGATGGCTTATATCGGCGCCCTACTGGACTGGGGCGACAAGGAATTTCGTCGCTTCACCCCCGAGAGCCTCAACCTTGCCACGCAATACTATGTGCGGGCGCAGGACCTGCTGGGACGGCGACCCGAGACGGTTGCGGTTGAGAGGCGCACCGCGGCGAAAAGCTTTCGCGAGGTCGAGACAGATCTCGACGCGTTCGGCAACCTCCTGTCCGAGGTCGAGAACCTGCTGCCGCCTCCGCCCCCCGGTGGCCCCGGCGGGTCCGAACCGCTGCCCCCGACCACGATCTTCTATTTCTGCATCCCCGGAAACGACAAGCTCCTTGGCTACTGGGACCGAGTGGAGCGCAACCTCTTCAACCTTCGCCATTGCCGCGACATCGAGGGTGTCGCCCGGCCCCTCCCACTTTTCGCGCCGCCGATCGACCCGGCGATGCTGGTGCGCGCGGCGGCCGCGGGCATCGACCTCTCGACGCTGGCGGGCGGAGCGGCCTCGGCGATGCCGAAATATCGCTTCCGCTTCATCCTCCAGCGCGCATACAACTTCGCCACCCAAGTCGAGCGCTTGGGTGCAGCCCTGCTTTCCGCACTTGAACGCAAGGACGAGGCGGCGCTGGCAGAGCTACGTGAAAGCCACGTGGCCGAAATCCACGCGCTTCGCGAAGACATCGCGGCGCTCCGGATCGATGAGGCCGAGGCCGAGTTGGACCGGCTGAAGGAAGCCAAGAAACTCGTCGGACTGCGCGAAACATTCTACAAGAAGAAGACCGAAACACCGGTGGGTGTATTGGAAGGGATTGGCCTCGGCCTGAAGAGCACGAGCTTCGTTCTGAGCGGCATCTCCTTCGCGCTGAAGGCCGCGAGCGGCGGGCTGTACTGGATACCCGAAGTCCAGGGCGGCGCCTCTGGCGTGGGCGGCAGCCCGCATGCCACGGTCAAGGTCGGCGGCAAGCAGGCGGGCGACAGCACCAAGACGCTGTCCGACGGCTTCAAGGTGCTGGCCGATCTGGCTGACAAGGGTGCCGAACTGAGCTTCAAGATCCAGTACTTCTTCGACCGTCACAAGGAGTACGAACATCAGCTTACGCTTGCGGAACAGGAGATCGTCGAGATCGAGAAGCAGGAGGCCAAGGCTGAGATTCTCAAGCAGATCGCCGAGCGGGAGGCCGATGTCGAGAAGCTGCATTCCGAGAACGCCGAGGCGACGCTGGGTTTCCTGCGGTCGCGCTACACCAACAAGGAGCTTTACGACTGGCTGATCGCGCAGCTTTCAACGGTCTATTTCCAGACTTACCAGACCGCCTTCGACATGGCGCTCGCCGCCGCGGCCTGCGCCGAACGCGAGGTAGGGCTGATCGGCATGAACTACATCAAGTTCGGCTACTGGGACAGCTTGCGCAAGGGCCTGATGTCGGGCGAGAAGCTGAGTCAGGACCTCAGACGGCTCGAGGCGGCCTACATCGACCGCAACCAGCGGCTCTACGAGATCCAGAAGGACGTCTCTGTGGCGCTTCTGGATGCGGAGGCCCTGCTGACCCTCCGTGCGACAGGCGCCTGCGAGATTGAGGTGCCCGAGCTGATCTTCGACTGCGACTATCCTGGCCACTACAAGCGGCGCATCAAGTCGGTCGCGATCTCCATCCCAACAGTCGCGGGCCCTTACACCTCGGTCAATTGCAAACTGACGCTACTACGCGACGAGACACGCCTCAACACCAACCTCGCGCCGGGCTATCCGCGCACCTCGATGGCCGATGACGAACGCTTCGCCGACAACTGGGCGGTGACCAATGCCATTGTAACCTCGAAGGCGATCAACGACCCTGGGCTCTTCCAGCTCGATCTCGAAGACGACCGCTACCTGCCCTTCGAGGGCGCAGGGGCCGTGGGCCGCTGGCGAATCGACCTGCCGGCCGACACCAACGCCTTCGCGATCGATTCGGTTTCAGACGTTGTGCTGCACCTCCGCTATACCGCAATGGAAGGCGGCGAGACGCTGGCCGAGGCGGCGCGCGCGGTCGCCTCGCAGCGCCCGGTAGCGCAGAGCGCCAGGATCCTGCGACTCGACCAGACCTTCGCCGCGGCGTGGGAGGTTCTCGTCTCAGCCCCCGCCGCGGGGCTGGACCAGGCGATGACCTTTGCCTTCACCAAGGAGCACTTGCCCTATCTCGACAGGGTCCGCGACCTTAAGGTGACGTCTATCCTCCTCTCAGCGGTGAACGCAGTCAGTGACCTGACCGCCGAGATCACGGCGCCGGGTGGCATCGTCGCAACCGTCATGATGACGCCGGACGGCGACCTGGGCGGACGCATCTCGGGCGATACCGCGGGCATCTTCGCGGCGGGTGTGCCACTAAGCGACTTCACGCTGAAGCTGCGCAGGTCGTCTGCCACGGACAACCGCTCCTTGACCAAGGCTGATCTGTCAGGGCTGCACGCCGTCATCTTCTACGACGCAGAGCTGCCGTGATGGAACAGGACCTACAAACTACGACCGGGCCATTAGATACCGTGGCAGAGGTCGCCCGCAGCCTGACTCCGGAGCGCGCCCTTGCAATGACAAGCGCGGTTCGCGTTCTGAGGGAATTTTACGATCCACCGGCGATTTTCCTCTTCGGCTCGTCAGCCAAAGACATGGCTGGCGCGTTGAGCGATCTGGACCTTCTGATCCGCATGCCGAGCCGGGACCGGCGGGGCGCGCGGGGCACCGAGTTCAAGGAGGTGTTCCTCGGCAGCTATCCGCGGGTCGACCTCGTCGTCTTCACCGACGAGGAGGTGCGCCACCACCTCGCCAAGCCATATTCCTTCCTGTCGAGCGTGATGGCTAGCGCGCGGCCGCTTTTCCTGAAATCGCCGCGGAACGAGCCGCTCCTGCAGGGTGCCAGGGCGCGGGGGCCGGGCTGCTGAGGCGAGACCCGACGCGGTCTATCCCCGCGGCGGGCGTGGCCTGAGCTTGGCCTCCTCCAGGTCGATGACCTTGCCGCAATGCCGCTGTGTGCTGCGGTGCTGTTCCACCGCCCGGCAGGGCAGTCGTTGAGAGGCCCGGTAACGCTCCTTCAGGACCACAACGGCCCTGTGGCTACGTTCAGGGCTCAGAAGTTTCTCTCGGCAAGATCCTTGAGCATCACTTTCTCCAGCTCGGCTTTTGCCAGAAGCTTTTTGAGCAGGGCGTTCTCCTTCTGAAGCTGGGTCAGGCGCCTGGCCTCCTCGGCCTGCATTCCCCCGTACTGCTGAAGCCAACGGTGGTACGTCGGCTGCGTCACTTCGATGACGCGGCAAACGTCGGCGACGGTCTCGGACTGGGCGATCAGCTGCTCGGCGGGCTTGAGCTTGCGGATGATCTGCTCCGCCGTGTGCCTGGTGCGTTTCATGCTCGAGTCCCCGGCCTAGTCTGGTCGGCTGAGGACTCTCATTCACCGTGGTCCGATTCTTGGTCGCCACGTCACTGGAGTTGCCCACCAGCCTGCATACATTCGATAATTCCACCATCACCGATGTGGTGTTTCACGTCCACTACACAGCCCGGGATGGCGGAAGCAGTTTCCGATCTTCGGTGCAGATAAATCGGTGCACTGGACTGAACAGATGATCCTCAAGACAGGCCGGACTGGGCTATTCCTCGCGTTCGGTCTTAGGCGCGACCATCCTGAAGTTTGGCATCGGCCAACCTCAGCCAGAAGCGACTTAGTCACGCTTGTCCATAACTGGCCTCCCCATATCATCGGCCGTCAAGATGTCCGCTTAAACATCTTTTCACTTCGATTGCCGGCCAAGATTGCCGCTGGAGCCGGCACACCAACCCTGGCTTTGAACGAGGGAGCCATATCATTGACCCCAGAGGAAAGTGGTGTTAGGCTCGACTCAAGTATTGCACTATCAAGCAACTCAGTTGGCCAGCAACGAATCCGGAAACTTCTTCTGATCGTGAACTATCAGGCATAGGCTTGGTTCTTCATTCTACTGCAGTGGACTTATCCGTACTTCATTTCAGGGCCCCCGAACAACAGCATCCAGCGGACGTCGCTCGGCGCCGCCGCTGATGCTGAGCGTTAGAAGGATGTGAGGGGGGCTGAGGACCCAGTCCTTTCGGTAGACACGTCCGGGATCCAAATGGGCTGACAAGTCCTATGGAACCCTCAGCCCGGACCGATGAACGGGGAGCAATCAGCTGCCAGTGCAACAGCCCCATAGGCTTGTGATGGATTGCACCAGATGGAGAGACAGAGATGGACGATGCCATCCGAAACGATGCGCAAGATGGCTCGATCGCTCAACTCCACAAAGCGATGGCGCGGCAGGAATGCAGCGCCACAAGCCTCTGTGAAGCAGCGTTGCATCGCATCGCCAGCCTCGATCGGGCCGGCCCCACGCTGCGCTCGGTGATCGAAATCAACCCCGACGCCCCGGCAATCGCCGAGGCGCTCGACCGGGAGCGGCGGCAGAGCGGTCCCCGCGGCGCCCTGCATGGGATTCCGGTTCTGGTGAAGGACAGCCTCGACACCGCCGACCGGATGATGACCACCGCCGGATCCCTGGCGCTGGTGGGCAACATCGCCCGCCGCGACGCCTTCGTGGTGGAGCGGCTGCGGCAGGCAGGAGCCGTGCTGCTCGGCAAGACCAACATGAGCGAGTGGGGCTACATGCGCTCCACCCGGGCCTGCAGCGGCTGGAGCAGCCGCGGTGGCCAGGTGCGCAACCCCTATGTGCTGGACCGCAGTCCGCTCGGCTCCAGTTCGGGTTCGGCGGTGGCGGTGGCGGCGGGTCTCTGCGTGGCGGCCATCGGCGCCGAGGTGGATGGCTCGATCGTGCGGCCAGCCTCCAGCAACAGCATCGTGGGCCTCAAGCCCACCGTGGGCCTGATCAGCCGCACCGGCGTGATCGGGGTGGCCGATCCACAGGACACCGCCGGCCCCATGGCGCGCAGCGTCGCCGACGTGGCCGCGCTGCTCAACGTGCTCACCGGCCATGATCCCGGCGATCCGATCACCGCCGAAGGAGCCCGCCGGGCGGCTGCCGACTACCGCGTCTTCCTGGATCCGGCCGCCCTGCAGGGGGCCCGCCTGGGCGTGGCGCGGGAATGCTTTGGGCAGCATGAGGGCACCGATGCGGTGATCGAGCAGGCGATCGCGCAGCTCAGGCAGCTGGGGGCGGTGATCGTGGATCCGGTTCGCGCCAGTGCGCTGCCCTTCTTCGGCGACCTGGAGCTGGAGCTGTTCCGCTACGGCCTCAAGCACAGCGTCAACCGCTACCTGCAGAGCCATCCGCTGGCGCCGGTGCGCTCGTTGGAGGAGCTGATCCGCTTCAACCGCGACCATGCCGCCGCGGTGATGCCCTATTTCCAGCAGGAGTTCCTGGAGCAGGCTCAGACCCGGGGCGATCTGCACGACCCCGCCTGCCAACAGGTGATGGCGGAGCTGAGGCGGCTGAGCCGCGCAGGCGGCATCGACAGGGCCCTGCGCGAGCACCAGCTCGACGCGATCATCGCCCCCACCGAGGGCTCGCCTCCCTTCGTGATCGACCCGCTGGTCGGCGACCACATCCTTCCCGGCGGCTGCTCCACCCCTCCCGCGGTGGCGGGCTATCCCCACATCACGGTGCCCGCCGGCTACGTGCAAGGCCTGCCGGTGGGTCTGTCGTTCTTTGCCGGCGCCTGGCAGGAAGGGAAGCTGCTGGGCTATGCCCATGCCTTCGAGCAGGCCACCCGGCACCGGCGGCCGCCCAGCTTCCTCCCCACGCTGGGGGCTGGAACGCCTCAGCAGCGGGGATCCTTGTAGGCCACCACGGCGCTGGACGGCCCGTCCAGCGGGATGGTCTCGAAGCGGCTGAAGCCGGCGGCGGAGCACCACTGGCAGAACTGGGCCGCGGTGAAATCGAAGGCGTCGCCGAACTCGATCAGCATCATCAGCGACATGAACAGCCCAAAGGTGTTGTGGCGGCGGGCGTCGTCGATGAAGGCCTCGATCGCGATCAGCGCCCCCCCTTCCGGCAACGCGTCGTAGGCCTTGCGGATCAGGGTCTGTTTCCGCTCCAGGTTCCAGTCGTGGAGAATCATCCCCATCGTGATCAGCTGCGCCGGCGGCCAGGGATCTGCGAAGAAATCACCGGACACGGCTTGGATCCGCTCCCCCAGGCCGGCCGAGGCGATGCGGCGATCGGCAATCGGCGTGACGGGCGGCAGATCGAAGCTCACGCAGTGGATGCCGGGGTGCACGGCGGCCACCTCGCGGCACAGCAGCGCATCGGCTCCGCCGATGTCGGTGAGCGTGGCGTAGGAGCCGAAGGGGAACGCCTTCGCCAGGGCCTGGAAGTTGCGGAGCGAGGAGCCGTTCATGGCGTTCATGAAGGCCTCCAGCCGCTCCCGCTCCCGATACATCGCCTCGAAGAACGGCGTGCCGGCATGCTTCGCCTCGTTCTGCGGCTGGCCGCTGCGCAGGGCTTCGGTGAGGTCGGCCCAGAAGCGGTAGTCGCGCAGCTCCCAGATCTCCGCCAGCCCGCCGATGTACTCCGGCTGACCGCGATCCAGAAAGCGCGCGGTGGCCGGCGTGTTGCCGTACAGCGCCTCCGGGCCGTCGCCCTCGCGGGCCAGCATGTCCACCGACACCAGCAGATCGAGGAAGTCGCGGGTTGGTCTCACCTGCAGCCCGAAGGCGGCCGTAATCTGCTGGCAGGTCATCGGTCCGGCCGCCAGCCGCGTGTGCAGCCCCAGCCCCACGGCCGACAGCAACGCCTTGGACACGCCATAGCCGCTGGCGATGGCCAAGATGGCCGAAGGATCAGGTTCGCTCACGGGCACGTGGGGGGTATGTGACGCCAGGCCTGCCGCAGGTCATGCGCTTCCGCTCACCGTATCCACGTGGCGAGGCCGTGAGCACGATGGGAACGATCCACCTCCCCACCTCGACATGAGCGGAGCTGCCATCTCCGGCCCGTCCAGTCGCTCCCTCAGGCTCGCCCTGCTCGCCCTGATGGTGGTGTGCTTCGTGGATGTGATGGGGCAGGGGCTGGCCTTCCCGATCTTCGACACGCTGCTGCTCAAGGCCGGCTCGGGCTTCCTGCCGGACGCCACCTCCCGATCCCGGGCGGAGCTCCTCTACAGCGTAGCCATCGGCACCTTCTTCCTCACCTGGCTGTTCGGCTCGATCTATGTGGCCCGCCTCTCCGACAGCATCGGCCGCAAGCGGGGCATCCTGATCTGCCTGGCTGGCGCCTTCGCCGGCTATGCCCTGGCTGCCGCCGCGATTCCCTTGCGGAGCTACGGCTTGCTGGTGGCGTCCCGCGCCATTACCGGCTTCACGGCCGGCACCCAGCCGATCGCGGCGGCGGCGATGATCGACCTGGCCCGCAGCGAGGCGGAGAGCACCCGAAACCTCGGCCTGGCCAACGTGGGCGTGAGCGGCGGCCTGGTGATCGGCCCGATCATCGGCGGCGTGTTCTCCGATCCGGCACTCCTGGGGCCCTGGGCCTCCCCCACCCTGCCGTTCGTGGTGGGCGGAGGGCTCTGCGTCCTGGCGCTGGTGTTCATCGCCCTCAGCTTCCGCGACGCCAACCAGGCCCTGGTGCCGCTGCGGCTCAGCCCGCTGGAGGTGTGGCGGCTGCTGGCCCGCGGCCTGGAGCGGCGCGCCGTGCTCCGGGTCACCGCCGTGTACTTCCCCTACATGCTGTGCTTCATGGGGTTCTATGTGTTCGCCGCCGCCAGCCTCACGGCCCGGTTCGGCTACGGCACCCAGGCCACCAGCCTGGCCATGTTCCTGCTCGGCACCGGCCTCGCCCTGGCCAGCGGCCTGCTGGTGGAGCCGCTCAATGCCCGCCTGTCGTCACGCGCCCTGCTGGGCTGGGTGGCGCTGCTGCTCTGCGGGGTGATCGCCGCCTTCGTGGCGGTGCCGTCGGGTCCACTGGCCCTGGCGCTGCTGCTGCCTGCCGGTGCCCTGCACGGCATCGGCTATCCCACCCTGCTGGCGGCCTACTCCCGCTCCGCCTCGGCCGAGGAGCAGGGCTGGGTGATGGGCTTCTCCACCGCGGTGTTCACCCTGGCGGCCGCCATCGTGTCGTTTCTCGGCGGTGAGCTCACGTCCTCCGGTCCGGCGGCGCCATTCCTGTTCGCCCTGGTCTGCGGCGCCACGGCGCTGCTGGCGGCCCTGACGATCTGGCGGCCCCAGCGGCCGCCCGGGGGAGCCAATCCATGAGACCCGATCCCATGGTGACCCACGACCCCAGGGCAATCGACCTGCGCGGCCAAGGCGACGAGACCAACGAGGCCGTCTCCGCGATCGTGGAGCCCGTGGCCGCGGCGCCCAATCCGGCCCTCTCATCCCACTTCGCCTTCGAGGGGTCGTTGCTTGAGCAGGGTCCTATTTCTGAATGGAATAGAGGGGACTGGTCTTGTGGGCGCCTCGGCTGCGGTGCAGTGGAGCACGTCACCAACACTCTGGAAGGCTCGTGCTTCCGTCATCGGCTTCGTAGCCGCAATCGCCGAAGCTGATTAGCATGAACCAGTGCCCCAGTCCTCGGCTGTTCTGATCCGCCGAGATGAGCGATTCGCGAAGTCGGCTGTTGGTTGGATAGCGAGGGATCTTTCAAAGCACCACCCGGAGGCAGGCAAGCGTTTGTGGACGAGTAGCAAGCAAATATCTCGACAGATAGCAATAGACATGCGCTCAAGTACTCGCCTGAGCCAGTCCGCCGATGCTGCCTCACTAGCATGAAGGCTGGCCAACCTCAAAATGCGGTGGAAATTCCCAAACATGTCTGATCACAGCACGAAGCCACTGCTAGCCGCTGATCTTGAGCGTCAGCCAAACTTGGCATTTGTACCAATCATTGGTTTCCAAGCATGACCAAGCCAATTCTCGCTCCAGCATTCTGCCAAGTCGCCTGGGTTGTCCGAGACCTAGAGGCTGCCGAGAATTTCTTCCATGAAACGATGGGTTGCAGCCGCTTCATGCACATGGACAAACTTGCCGCAAAGGATACCGAAGGCACCTATCTCGGGAAGCCCGGCAATTGGGTTTGCAACCTTCATATCGCCTACGCAGGAGATACCCAGATCGAGCTGATCCAGCCGGTCTCGGGAGACAGCATCTACCGAGAGTCACTTGAACGACATGGAGACGCCGTTCAGCACGTGGCGTACTGGCTAGACGATGAGGACTATGACGCCGCAGCCGCTCACCTTGTGTCCTCGGGATATCCCCTGATTCAAAGCTTTCGGTTGCCCATCTTACGTGTCGGATACTTTGACACACGTCGAGTTATCGGCGTCGCCACCGAGATTGTTGGCTCCACCCAAGCAGGACATGACCTTCGGCGGAATCTGAAGTCGGGCAACTTCTGAGACAAGGGGAAGGGGGCTAACAAGCAGAAGCATAAGATGGGGACCTCAGACTCCTTTCGGCCTAGAGACTTCTTACGCAACTCTGATCTGCGGCACCAGACAACACCCTTGACTTGACCCAATAGAGCCAACTGCCCAGCCTCACTGGCTTCGAGCTCCTCAACGTAAATCATCATCATTAAGACACTAAAGAAGTCTACCTCTTCTGGTCCGCATCATGTCACATTTAAAGCCATTATCTGACCGGGACAGCATCCCATGACCAGCCTTTACGACAAGCTCGGCGGAGCGGCCTCTGTTGACCTGGCCGTAGAGAAGTTCTACGAGAAGGTCTTGGCAGATGAGCGAGTTCAACACTTCTTCGCTCATTTAGATATGTAGCAACAGAAGCGTCATCAGAAGAGTTTCATGACCTACGCATTTGGCGGCGCTCCACATTGGGATGGTCGCCCCATGAGGGACGCCCATAAGGAGCTGGTTTCTGAGCTGGGCTTAACAGACCATCATTTTGATGCGATCGCAGAGAACTTGGTTGCTTCATTGGTTGAGCTGGAGGTTCCCCAGCCCTTGATTGACGAAGTAGTTCAAGTCGTAGGCTGTCTGGGGCATCGAAATGACGTTCTCAATCGCTGATCAATCCCCTGTTGTGGACAGGCCGCGCTCAGGGCCCCCCTCAAGCGCAAGTGCATTCCGTTCATGGGCTTTTTCCGGCCTGGAAGCGACACGTCGAACACACCCCCTGGGGTCAACAGTCCACCATTCCCTCTCGACTGCACTGAATGCCCGCTTCCTGGATTTCAGGGGCAGCGTTGGACAGGTTGAGGTCCCCATCGCAACAGGACGGGACGCCAGCGCCAGCGAAGGGGGCAGAGCCGTCCATCGCCAAGCTCATGCTCAGCCAGAGGTGGCCATCGGGGCTGGGATCGCGGGGGGCCGCCCTGCTCTGCCTGGCCGCCCTGCGCTGCCTGGGATTCGCCAAGTCCGCCTGCCCTAAACCAGTGGTGATGACTCCCGATCTCAGGCCCGTCTATGGGGCCACCCGCCGCCAGACTGGGGGCAGATCCCTGCAGTCGCTCCTCTGAGCCCCTCACACGCCAGCACCTGCTTCGGCTTCGAGGCCGACTTCACGGCCGAGCTGCGCTGCATTCCCATGGCCGTACGGCGCAAGCTGGATCTGGCTGGCGTGAAGCTCAAGCTGCAGCACTGGAGCGAGCTCAACGCCACCGAACGGGCCGAGCTGCTGGCCTGGTCCGACGACCCCACAGCGATCGAAGCGCTGCGGCGGTACCTGCTCAGCCGCACGGAAACTCTGAGCGCAGGCCGGGCCCGAGAGCTGCCGCGCCCCACAGCCGAACCCTGGCAGCAGGGCGAGCGGCTGCCGGAACCCCTGGCCGCCTCCTGCACCCAGCTGGGCCTGGCCATGCGCCCCGGAAGCTGGGCTGGGCTCAACGAGCTGCAGCGCTTTGCGCTGATGAAGCTGAGCCATCCCGGCCACGAACACCGCAACCTGCCGCGGGCCCTGGCCGAGTTCGGTCTGCTGGAGCGGTGACTGCAAGGAAAGATGACGCCGGCCGCAGCTGGCCGGGCCGCCAGAACTGCCAGCGGCCCTGGGCCGCGACCACCAGATTGAGCAGCAGCGCCAACGGCTTGATCTGCGCCGCCGGCAGGGGCAGCAGCAGCCGGGGGTTGCCCCCAGAGCATCACCCCGCCCGCAGCAGCACCGGCACCCGCTTGAAGGCGGGCGTGCCACTGTCGGGATCCTTGAGCGGCCGCATCAGCACGTTGGCCTCGGGATAGAACATCAGCGCCGCGCCGCGGCGGATCGAGCCGGGGATCAGCTCGATGTCCGCCAGAGCTCCCGCCTCACCCTGCACCGTGACACACTCGTGGGCCCGCAGCCCGCTGGCGGTCAGATCCTCGGGATTGATCAGCAGGGTGCGGCGGTGCAGCATGCCGCGGACCTGATCGCCCTGCTTGTACACCACGGTGTTGTGCTGGCCGTAGCTGCGGGCGGTGATCAGGCTGAGCACCAGGCCCCGCTCGCCGGCCGCCAGGCCGCCGAAGTGCTCCGGGCCCGGCAGGGTGAGATCGGGCAGGGGCGTGACGGCGAGCCGGGCGCGGCCACTGGGGGTGGGGAAGCGCGGTTCGTGGAACACCCGGCCGGCCACCTCGAACTCGCGCCGGCTGGCATCGATGCCGGCGATGGCCCCATAGCCGGGCACGGTGCGGGCGATCAGTTCGCGCACATAGACGGGATCCTGCAGGCGGCGCCAGTCGATCGGATCGCTGCCATGCAGGCGGTGGGCCAGCTCCGCCAGAAACTCCACCTCGCTGATCAGCTGAGCGCTGCGCAGGTGGGTGGTGCCGGGTTCGTTGAGCCGCACCCAGTTGTTGCCCGATTCCACCGTGGTGCGGTGGGGTGTTTCGAAGCGGTTGAACACCGGCAGCAGCAGGGTCTGGCGAGCGGCGAGGCCATGGACGTGACCGGTGTTGGGCTTGGTGGCCAGGTAGGCGATCGTGTCGATGCGGCCGAGGGCACGGCGGGCCTGGGCGCTGTGGGGATTGGCGCCGAACAGGTTGCCGCCCAGGCAGAGCAGCGTGTCCACCTCACCGCCCTCGGCCGCTTCGATCAGGGCGCGGGTGTCGTAGCCGGGGGTGCGGCTGAGCGGCCGGCCGAGCAGCTGCTCGAGGGCCAGCCGCATCGGCTCGCGCAGGTGCACCGTCACCCCCATCGAGCCGAAGCCCTGCACGTTGGAGTGGCCCCTGATCGGCATCGTGCCCGCCCCCGGGCGGGCCACGTTGCCGCTGAGCACGGCGGTGTTGGCGATCGCCTGCACGTTGGTGGTGCCGTTGGCGTGGTGGGTGATGCCCATCGCCCAGGCGAACACCAAGGCGCGGCAGGCGGCAAGGCGGGCGGCGGTGTGCTCGAGCTCCTCGCGGCTGAGGCCGCAGCAGGCGGTGATCGCCTCCCAGGAGGTGGCTTCGATCTGGGCGATCAGCTCCTGCCAGCCCTCGCTGTGGGCCTTCACGAACTCCCAGGCGATGGCACCCCGCTCCAGCAGGGCCTTCTGGAGGCCCAGGAACACCGCAGTGTCGGAGCCGGGAACCGGCTGCAGGAACAGCGAGGCGATCGCGCTGCCGCCGCCGAGCATGGAGCGGATCGGGAAGGCGGGCGAACCGAACTTCAGCAGCCCACCTTCCAGCACCGGGTTGATCACGATCACCGTCCCGCCGCGCTCGCGCAGGCGGATCAGCTCGTTCATCAGGCGCGGGTGGTTGGCCGGCGCGTTGGAGCCCACCAGCACCACGCCATCGGCGTGCTGGAGGCTCTCGAGGTTCACCATCGAGGTGCCGCTGCCGAACACGCGGGTGAGGCCGAGGGTGGAGGGGGCGTGGCAGAGATCGGAGCAGTCGGCCAGGTTGTTGGAACCCAGGGCCCGCAGCAGCAGCTGCAGCAGGTAGGCGGCCTCGTTGGAGGAGCGGCCGGAGCTGTAGGAGGCCACCCGCTCGGGCGGCGGCCGGCGGAAGGCCTCGGCGGTGAGGGCCTGCACCTCCTCCCAGCCGATCGGCTCGTAGTGATCGCTGCCGGCACGATGGATCAGGGGCCGATCGAGCCGGCCCAGCCGATCGCATTCGGCGGAACTGAGCTGCTGCAGCTCGGCGAGCGTGCGGCCGGCGAACACCTCGCGGGGCACGGCCGGCTGCAGCTCGGCGCCGATCGCCTCCACACTCTTGAGGCAGCGCTGCAGGGGCTCCCCCAGCTCATCGCGGAAGCCGCCGTTCTGGCCGCCGGTGCCCCAGGCGCACGACAGGCAGGCGCTCCTGTGGGTGAGGGTCTGCCAGAGCCGGAGGCCGGTGGGGGAGAGGGTGGCGCGGGCCCAGCCGTCGATCAGGGGCCAGCCGCCACCGCTAGCGGTGTCCTCAGGGGCGGCGGGCTGGGCGGCGGTCGGCGACGGATCGGGATCGGCTGTCGCCATAGCAGGAGCTGCCGGGATGGCATCCAGTTAAGGAGGGCCAGCGCTACAGAGAGATGCCTGGGGTTGGCCCGGTTCCGGGGACAGCTCGCTCGAAATGCGTAAGCCCCTAGGGCCTACCGGAACGACGCACGCCTGAACTGGATCACGACCAGCGGCCATGAACAGTTTATGGCTCAGCCTTGAAGGAGAAAAGGCGAGGAGAACAACTGGCAACTACTGGCAGCTATCAGTCCTTCCATGAACACCAGGACGGGGGCGCTGCGAGGGAATGATGCGAGCTGGAGTCGGAGAGCGAAATGAAGTCACGAACCATGTTATTCCCTGTGTCCGCAGTGCACAAGCCGCCCTCCTAAAGAGAACAGCAGGAGGAAGCCGGTGAGCAAGCAGATTCCAAAATAGGCGACTGGGAAACCGTAGCCGAATGCCAGACTGGCATCGCTGCGCAAGCCAGCCAAACCAGCGGCGATCATGATCGATAGCGCCTGAAGAATCGGCAAATCAAGGCTCATCTCCTGTCAAATCTCTTGGCGAGCCAGCGAAAAACAAAGGCAAGGAGAACTCCTGGAGCACTCACCATCACCGTCAGAATCACGCTCAAGCCGAAACCTGTTTCGAGTATCGCCGAAGGCTTGAAAAATTCCACTGCAAAAACATAAGAGATGCATGTGGCCAAGAAGAGCGTTGCAAAAAAGCAATAGCGGAAGAACCGCGCCATTCCGGAATGCATTCTATACAGCAGCAAGAATCTGAAAAGATAGTTCTCGGACTTTTCAGCCGCCTGCTGCAGGGATTGCAGCCTGCAATCCAGCACTTTCTTGATGTCACGGAGCTCCTGAGCCGCCGCTTTCCTGATGCCCTCCAATTCATCCTGGCTGCTGACAACCTGGCATTGAGAACTTACATAGACATTGACAAACTCGATGCGCTGTCTCGCACTTTCGATCATACTGCTGCGCTTAGCCTGGTAGTTCCGATTGCCCAACCAGGCAAAGAATGTGGTGATCAGAAGCGGGATCAGGCTGGCAATCAAAGCCGAGGCTATGTCTTTCATCGCTCATGCATAGACGGCGAACATGAATGGCCACCACACTCTGCAGGCGGCGGCGGAGACACCACGTCCTGCCGTGCCCTGTGTCCCTGGCAACCCATGGCTCCCGTTCTCACAGGTTGATCTTCCAGTCACACAGCCTGCTCTTTTGGTCGCTTTGGACACACTTCTGACGATTGAAGAAAAACTGCATTCAAAACTGCATTCGATCGCCCTTGCGCAGCCTGTCTCGGCTGTGCTCAGCGGGGGAGGCAGACCATGACGGAGGATTCTGATCAGCCTCGCTCCCAATGCTCAATGGAGTTGGCACCAAGAATCCCTGAAGTGGGATCGTTCGGACAGGAACGATTGCCTGGCTTTCTCTGATGAAGATCACGCCGCTTTGATGCACGCTGAGGTCATCCACCCATGCCGCAAGGCCGGGGTCTGGTTGTCAGCCCCTGCCAGGTTTGCCAGAAAGCGTGGTCCTGATGATCACCAGCTCGGAGATGCCGGGAGGTCCGCCGGCGCAGGCGCCCAGCCGCTGCGATTCACCGGGCCCGCTGATCAGGGTCAGAGCAGGTTGGCGGCCAGCTCGGCCAGGGGCGAGCGCTCTCCACGCATCAAGGTCACATGGCCGGCCAGCGCCTGGCCCTTGAAGCGCTCCACCAGCCAGGTGAGGCCGTTGCTGTCGGCATCCACGTAGGGGTTATCGATCTGGTAAGGGTCCCCGGTAAGCACGATCTTGGTGCCCTCGCCCACCCGGGTCACGATCGTCTTCACCTCATGGGGGGTGAGGTTCTGGGCCTCGTCCACCACCATGTACTGGCGGGGGATCGAGCGGCCGCGGATGTAGCTGATCGCCTCCACTTCCAGCAGCCCCATGCCCTTGAGATCCGACCAGTTGCTGCGCTGGGTGCGGTGGGAGCCGGCACGACCGGCCGAACCGCTCGAGCCGCCGCTGCCCCGGGATGGTTCGTCCCCCCCACCCAGGAGGAAGTCGAGGTTGTCGATGATGGGCTGCATCCAGGGCCCCATCTTCTCCTCGATGTCCCCGGGCAGGAAGCCGAGCTCCTTGCCCAGGGAGATCACCGGGCGCGTCACCAGCAGCCGCTCGTAGAGCCGCTCATCGGCCACCTGATGCAGACCCGCCGCCAGGGCGAGCAGGGTCTTGCCCGTGCCGGCCTTGCCCACCAGGGTGACCAGCTGGATCTCGGGGTCCAGCAGCAGGTCGAGGGCGAAGGTCTGCTCACGGTTACGGGGGTGGATGCGACCCAGCTTGGCCTTCGGTGCCCGCTGCAGCGGCTGCAGGGTTCCGCTGGCTGCCGTGTAGCGCGTCAGCAGGGTGTGGGCCGGCTGGGTCCGATCCCGCAGCATGACCCCCTCATTGGCCTGCAACAGCTCGGGCAGGTCGAGCCCTTCCACCGCCAGCCCCGGGGCGGACTTCACCGCGTCCATCTCGGCGGCGTCAGCCCAGACTTCGCAGACCCCTGGGTAGAGATCACCGATCGCCACCTTGTCGGTGGTGTAGTCCTGGGCGATCAGACCCACCGCATCGGCCTTGATGCGCAGATTGGTGTCCTTGGTGACGAGCACCACGGGAGGCTGGCCACCCATCACCGCTTCGAGCCGCTGCTGCTCGAGGGCCACCGCCAGGATGTTGTTGTCGCCGTTGCCGGCCTTGAGCTCGGGGGGCAGCTCCCGCAGCGTCTCGGCACGGCAGAACACCACCTTGAGGGTGCCGCCTTCGTCGCCGTTCAGCACCCCGTCGGCCAGGTTTCCCTTGGCCCGCAGATCATCCAGCAGCCGGGAGACCTGGCGGGCGTTGCGCCCCTTCTCGGCCGGGTCCCGCTTGAAGCGATCGATCTCCTCGACCACCTCGATCGGGATCACGATGTGGTTGTCCTCGAACCGGGTGATGGCTGCCGGATCGTGCAGCAGCACGTTGGTGTCGAGCACAAAGGTCTTGCGCATGCTGCGGCGACTCAGCCAGCTGGGCGGACCCTAGGGCGCTGGGGCCACTTACGCTCCGGCGGTTCGCGCACCGTCGTCCTTGCTGCTGGTCGTTCTCCTGAAGGTCGTTGTGGCGGCCGCACTGCTGCTCGCGATCACCCTGGTGTGGCTGGAACTGCGCCATCGCCTGCGACCCGCCTCGCCCCTGCGCCTCTCGGCCGGTTCCTTCACGGTGGAGGGCCATCCGGACTGGATCCGGGTGAGCGGGGACGTCACGATCCGCAACCCCCACCGGCGCATGGAGGTGTTCGTCCCGGAACTCGATCTCCATCCCACCCTGCTCGGCCGCGGGGATCTCGGCGGCGTTCGACTGCGCACCCACGTGGAGGCGCTCCACCCGGACGAGGAGACCCGCCCGGACGGCTACTGGGCCGCCTACATCGTGAAGAGCCGCAAGTCGACCCGGGCACGGCTGAGCCTGGAGGCCAGCGCCGAGCCGGGCACCGACCTCCAGGCCCTGCTGGACACCCTCTGGCTCGAGGTGCGCTGGGTGAACTACGGGCCGTTCGGGCGGATCTGGCGCCGTGACGGCATCCTGATCCCCCTGCGGCGGCCGACTCCGCTGGAGGGGGCGAGCGCGCCCTGGCGGGCCGGCGATCGCTGCCAGGTACTGCCGGTGCGCACCCATCTCCTCGGCACCCTCGACGATCCCGAGACGGTGCTGCGCCACTACGCCGGTGGCCTGGTGCAACCGGGGGATGTGCTCACCATCGGCGAGACGCCCCTGGCGGTGATGCAGGGCCGGTACCACCATCCCGAAACGGTGACCCCCTCCGGCCTGGCCCGCCTCCTCTGCCGGGTCTTCCACCCCACCAGCTCCCTGGCGACCGCCTGTGGCATGCAGTCCCTGATCGACCTGGTGGGCCCGGCCCGGGTGCTCGGGGCCTGGCTGATCGGGACCGCCCTGAAGCTGATCGGCTTCAAGGGCTGGTTCTACCGCCTGGCCGGGGACCAGGCCCGGCTGATCGACGACGTGACCGGCACAACCCCGCCCTACGACCAGACCATCGTGCTCGGCCCGGATCAGCCGGAGGACTTCTGCGCACGGATGGCGGAGGCCCTCGGCATCGCTGTGGCCGTGGTGGATGTCAACGACCTCGGACGGGTCAAGGTGCTGGCGGCCAGCCGGGGCTGCGACGAGGCGCTGCTGCAGCGGGCGCTGCGGCCCAACCCCGCCGGGAATGCCAACGAGCGAACCCCGCTCGTGGTCGTGCGCCCGGCCTGAACAGGCGAGAGCCCGAGCAGCCGTGGTGACGCGCCGATAGAGTGGGTCAAGCAGCGGAGAAGGCTCGGGCCACCCTGCGCCAGCCGCCTGCGACCTTCCAGGCCAACCCTGAGGCAATTTGCGGGATGTCGGTGCAGCCCCCCTCCCCTTCCCTGAGCCTCCCCCCGACGGGGACAGGGGCCTCCCGGCGGGGTGAACAGCCACCGGGCTCGCCCTGCGACCCAAGCACCCCACCCTCCTGGCGGCTCGAGCCCCTCGCGGGCTGGCATCTGCCCCTGCTCGGCCATCCGGCCTTCGTGCCGCTGCAGCCCCTGCTGCAGCGGGCCGTCCTGCTCAACCTGCCCGAGCAGGTGCTGCAGTGGCTTCGCCAGGGCCGCTCCCTCGCCCCCCAGGTCCTGGTGGCCTTCGCGGGCCAGGAGCCCCAGGGACTGATCGTCACCCGCCGACTCAACCGCAGCAGCAGCTGCTGGCAGGTGCAGCACCTCCGCCTCTCGGCCGCGGACCACCGCCGCGACCTGGCCGGCACCCTGCTGCGCGAGGCGATCCAGCGCGGACGAGGGGCCAGCAGCTGGATCGCCACGGCCTCCAGCCTCGACGGCGATCGGCTGGCGGTGCTGCGCGAGCAGGGTTTCCAGCCCCTGCGGACCGACAGGCTGTGGCGCTGGCCTGCCGGGACCGGCAACGGCAGCGAACCCGCCGGACTGCAGCTGCGCAGTCTGAACCGGCGCACCGCCCCCGCCCTCTGGCACCTGGAGCAGGCGGCCTGTCCCGCCCAGCTCCGCCAGCTGCTGGATCGGCGCGTGGAGGATCTGCTCGACCAGAGCCATCGCCGCGGCTGGCTGCTGGTGGACCCGGCCCGGAACCAGGCGGTGGCCGCCGTGCGCTGGATCAGTGACCATGCCGGTGGGGGCCACGACATGGAGCTCACCATCCATCCCGGCTGGCAGCATCTGATCGGCGCTCCGACAGGCCTGCTGCTCCGCCACGCCCAGCAGGCCCTCGGCGGCAACGCCCCCCTGTGGCTCCGCTGTGATGTGAACCATGAGGCCTGTCAGCAGTGGCTGCGCCGCAGCGGAGCCGAGGAGTGCGGCGAGCGGGTGCTGATGGCGCGCAGCGTCTGGCGGCGGCACGAACTGCAGGCACCCGCCCAGGTGGCGGCCCGCCGGCTCGAGGCGATGCTGGAGCAGTGGCAACCCCGCCGCAGACCCATGCCCACGCCCGTCGTCCCCCGCTAGCCCCGGGCACCGGGCCCTCGCCATGGCCATCCGCAGCCCCAGGCCCCAGCCCCGGTCCGTTCTGGCCCTCGACGTCGGCCGGCGGCGGATCGGCCTGGCCGGCTGCGACCCCCTCGGCCTGACGGTGCGTCCCCTGCCGGCCCTGGCGCGCGGGCGGTTTCCGGCGGATCTGCCCGCACTGGAGCAGCTGATCCGCGAACGGCGGGTCGAGGCCCTCGTGGTGGGTCTTCCCCTGGACAGCCGCGGCCAGCCCACGGCCCAGGAACGCCACTGCCGCCGCTACGGCGAACGTCTGGCCCAGGCGACCGGCCTGCCCCTGGCCTGGGTGAACGAACATGCCAGCAGCTGGGCTGCCGGGGAACGGCATCGCCTCCATGGCGACCGCAGCGGTGCCCTGGACAGCGCCGCCGCGGCGCTGCTGCTCGAACAATGGCTGCTCGAGGGGCCGGAACCGAGCCTGCCGGTAGTGCCGGCGACCATCGATCGCGGCGCGACGCACTCCGTTGCTCCATCCTGAGGGGACAGCTCAACCGTTTTCGAGCTCCACAGGTTCTTGCATGACTGCCTCCGGCGAGACGCCCAACGATGTGCCGACCGTGCTCGTCCGTGATCAGCGGGGGCGCCAGCTGCTGTGTTTCCTCGAGCAGCTGATCCCCCTCGACGGCCACGACTACGTGCTGCTGACCCCGATCGACACCCCCGTGTGCCTGTTCCGGCTCGAGGACGACGGCGAGCCGGAGCTGATCGACACGGTCGATGCGACCGAACCGATCCTCTCCGTCGCCGATGTGGTGCTCCAGGAGCACGACCTCACCCTGGTGCGCTCGGCCGTCACCCTCACGGTGAGCGGAGAGCTCGACGAACCGGATCCCGACGAACTGGAGGGGGATGAGGCGGATGACGACTCCGAGACCTATGAATTGCTGGTGAGCTTCCTGGCCGACAACCAGGAGTACGGGCTCTACATTCCCCTCGATCCCTTCTTCGTCGTGGCCCGGATGGACGGCAAGGCCGCCGTGCTGGTCGAAGGGGAGGAGTTCGATCGGGTGCAGCCCCGGATCGAGGCCGAGCTGGAGGAGCGGGAGGGCCTGGCGTGAGCCTGCGTCAGCTGCTGCGTCCGAACTGGTTGCTGGATCGGACACTGGCGGAACTGCCGCTGCAGGACCTGCTCGATCAGGACATCCGGGCCCTCGTGCTCGATGTGGACCGCACCCTGCTGCCCCGCGGCGGGGGCTCGACCCTGCCCCAGAGCGCCGGACGATGGCTGCACGCGGCCCGCCAGCAGCTGCCGATCCACCTGCTCAGCAACAACCCCTCGAGGCAGCGGATCGGCGCCGTGGCCCAGGCGCTCGACCTGCCCTTCACCACGTCGGCCGGCAAGCCCCGGCGCAGCGCCCTGCGGCGGGTGCTGAGCCAGTTCGATCTGCCCCACCATCAGGTGGCGCTGATCGGCGATCGGCTGTTCACCGACGTGATCGCCGGCAACCGCCTCGGCCTGTTCACCGTGCTGGTGAAGCCGATCGACCCCGAGGGGCGCCCCTGCCAGCGCGACCGGCTCCAGAAGCTCGAGCTGCGCATGGCCCACTGGCTGGGGGCGGGCCTGGGCTGATGGACCTCCTGTCCCGATGACCAGGCTCGCCATGCGTCGCGTCGTGAAGGTGGGCACGAGCCTCTTGCGCGGCACCGCCGCGCGGCCCACCACGGCGGTGATCGCGGATCTGGCGGCCAGCCTCAACCGCGCGCACCGGCGGGGGGAGGCCATCGCCCTGGTGACCAGCGGAGCCGTGGGACTCGGCTGTGCCGCCCTTGAGATGGGCGGGCGCCCCACCGAGGTGGAAGCGCTGCAGGCCGCCGCTGCCGTGGGCCAGGGCCGGCTGATGGCGCTGTACCAGGACGCCTTTGCCGTGCGGGGCCTGAAGGTGGCCCAGGTGCTGGTCACCCGGGGCGACCTCGCCTCCAGGCGCCGCTATCAGAACGCCTGCCGCACCCTGGAGCAGCTGCTGGCCTGGGGCGTGGTGCCGGTCGTCAACGAGAACGACACCCTGGCCACCGACGAACTCCGCTTCGGCGACAACGACACCCTCTCGGCCCTGGTGGCCGTCGCCGTCGGCGCCGATGAGCTGATCCTGCTCACCGACGTGGATCGCCTCTACTCGGGAGATCCGAGACGCGACGCGGGCGCCGAACCGATCGAGGAGGTGCGCGATCTGCAGGAGCTGGAGCGCCTCAGCCACGTGGCCAGGGGCGGGGGCCAGTGGGGCACCGGTGGCATGACCACCAAGCTGGCGGCCGCACGGATCGCCACCTCCAGCGGCATCCGGGTGCGCCTCGCCGATGGGCGTGATCCCGCGGTGCTGGATGCCCTGCTCGCCGGGGAGCGGGTCGGCACGGTCTTCCAGCCCTCCACGACTCCCCTGCCCGACCGCAAGCGCTGGCTGGCCCACGCCCTGCTGCCCCGCGGCAGCGTGCGGCTCGATCCCGGCGCTGAACGCGCTCTGGTGCGGCATGGGGCCTCGCTGCTGGCGGTGGGGGTCCAGGCGGTGGATGGGGACTTCGGCCCCCGCGAAGCCGTGCGGCTGCTCGCCAGTGACGGCCGGGAACTCGGCCGCGGCCTGGCCACCCTCGGCAGCGCGGAGCTGCGGCAGTTGATGGGTCAGGCCGGAGTGGAGGTGGTGCACCGCGACCAGATGGCCCTCACCCTGACCCCTGAGGCCTCCGACGACTCCCTGGCGGGCCACTGAGCCCCGCAGCGACCGCCCTACGATCCCGGCCAGCCTGTTCCCGTGGCCATGCGCTTCAGCGACCTGCTCAGCCTGCTGAGCGAAGTCCGGGCCGCAGGTGGACCCGAGGGCGTGGCCCACGATCTGGGCGACGCCACCCCCCTGCGGGGTGCCGCAGCCCTCGATCAGGCGGGCCCCGGCGAGCTGAGTTTCCTGGAGTCCGGCCATGCCCTCGGGGCGGCCCTGGCCGCCAGCGGTGCCAGCGCCGTGCTGCTGCCCGCCCATGGCGAGGGGGCCGAGCAGCTGCAACACCAGGCCCGTGCCCGGGGCATGGCCTGGGTGGCCCTGAAGGATCCCCGCCTGGCCTTTGCCGAGGCCCTGGAATCCCTCTACCCCCCCCGGCCCCTGGCGGCGGGGGTGCATCCCAGCGCCGTGGTCGATCCCTCCGCCGTGGTGGGAATGGGCAGCCACATCGGCGCCCGCGTGGTGGTGGGAGCCGAGGTGACGATTGGACCGGGCTGCACCCTCCATCCGGGCGTGGTGCTCTACGAAGACGTGCATCTCGAGGAAGGCTGCACCCTGCATGCCGGAGCGGTGCTCCACCCCGGCACCCGTCTGGGCAAGGGCTGTGTGGTGCACTCCAACGCCGTGATCGGCAGTGAGGGGTTCGGCTTCGTGCCCACGGCCGGGGGCTGGCGGAAGATGCCCCAGACCGGCAGGGTGCGGCTGGAGGAGGCGGTGGAGGTCGGCTGCGGCAGCACCATCGACCGCCCGGCCGTCGGGGAGACCCGGATCGGCGCCGGCACCAAGATCGACAACCTGGTGCACATCGGCCATGGCGTGACCATCGGTCGGGGCTGCGCCCTGGCCGCCCAGGTGGGCATCGCCGGCGGCGCCCGGCTGGGGGATGGGGTGATCCTGGCGGGCCAGGTGGGCCTGGCCAACCGGGCCGTGATGGGCGATCGCTCGATCGCCTCCTCCAAGTCCGGCATCCACGGCGAAGTGGCCCCCGGCGAGGTGGTGAGCGGGTATCCCGCCATCCCCAACCGCCTCTGGCTGCGCTGCTCCGCGGCCTTCAGCAGGCTGCCGGAGATGGCCCGGCAGCTGCGCCAGCTCGACAGGCGTCCGGGCGATCAGCCGCCAGGCTGATCGGGGCCGGCGCAGGGCTGCGACCTAACCTCGCGCCACTCTCCTGAGGGGCTGCCTTCGGCAGCGCCACCCCCGCCACCATGACCTCCAGCCACCGGATCACCCTCCTCGCCGGCGACGGCATCGGTCCGGAGATCATGGCCGTGGCACGCCAGCTGCTGGATGCGGTGAGCCGGCGCCACGGCTTTGCGCTGGCTTACGACGAGCAGCCGATGGGCGGCGCCGCCATCGACGCCACCGGGATGCCCCTGCCGGACACCACCCTGGCCGCCTGCAGGGCCGCCGATGCGGTGCTGCTGGCGGCCATCGGCTCCCCCCGCTTCGACAGCCTTCCCCGGGAGCGGAGACCGGAGTCGGGGCTGCTTGCCCTGCGGGCCGGCCTGGGCCTCTTCGCCAACCTCCGTCCGGTGAAGATCATCCCCGCCCTGATCGGGGCCAGCACCCTGCGCCCTGAGGTGATCGAGGGGGTCGATCTGATGGTGGTGCGGGAGCTCACCGGCGGGGTGTACTTCGGGACCCCCAAGGGCCGGGTCGAGGCGGATGGCCAGATCCGGGCCTTCAACACCATGGCCTACAGCGACTTCGAGATCGACCGGATCGCCAGGGTGGGCTTCGATCTGGCCCGCCAGCGCCGCGGCCGTCTCTGCAGCGTCGACAAGGCCAACGTGCTGGATGTGAGCCAGCTGTGGCGTGACCGGGTGGAGAGCCTGCACGGCGACAGCTACGCCGATGTGGCCCTGAGCCACATGTACGTGGACAACGCCGCCATGCAACTGGTGCGGGATCCCCGCCAGTTCGACGTGCTGCTCACCAGCAACCTGTTCGGTGACATCCTGAGCGACGAGGCCGCCATGCTGAGCGGCTCGATCGGCATGCTGCCCTCCGCCTCCCTGGGCAGCACGGGGCCGGGATTGTTCGAGCCGATCCACGGCTCGGCCCCCGACATCGCCGGCCAGGACAAGGCCAATCCGATGGCGATGGTGCTCAGTGCCGCGATGATGCTGCGGGTCGGCCTGCAGCAGGACGCCGCCGCCGCCGACCTCGAGGCCGCCGTCGACAGGGTGCTGACGACCGGCTACCGCACCGGCGACCTGATGGGCGACGGCTGCACCCAGCTGGGCTGCCAGGCGATGGGGGAGCAACTGCTGGCGGCGCTGGACGGCTGAGCCACCCCGCCGGAGCAGCTGGAGGGGGTCCGGCGACCTGCCAAACTCGCCGGAGTTTCCCTGATCCCTGCGCATGTCGAAGCGTCATCCGGTCGTGGCCGTCACCGGTTCCTCAGGCGCCGGGACCAGCACGGTCAAACGGGCCTTCGAGTACATCTTCACGCGGGAGGGCATTACGCCGGCCGTGGTGGAGGGCGACAGCTACCACCGCTACGAGCGGGGCCCGATGAAGGAAGCCATGGCCGCGGCGGTGGCCAAAGGCGAGAACTTCTCCCACTTCGGCCCCGAGGCCAACCTCTTCGACAAGCTTCAGGAGCTGTTCCACACCTACGGCGAGACCGGTGGCGGCCAGAAGCGGTACTACCTCCATTCGGTCGAGGAAGCCGCCGAGCACAACAGCCGGCTGGGCACCAGCCTCGAGCCCGGTCAGTTCACCCCCTGGGAACCAATCCCCGGCGCCACCGATCTGCTGTTCTACGAAGGGCTGCACGGCGGCGTGGTCGGCGAGGGCTACGACGTGGCCTCCCTGGCCGACCTGCTGGTGGGCGTGGTGCCGATCACCAACCTGGAGTGGATCCAGAAGATCTCCCGCGACAATGCCGAACGGGGCTATTCCGCCGAAGCCACCGTGGACACCATCCTCCGGCGCATGCCGGATTACATCAACCACATCTGCCCGCAGTTCAGCCGCACGGACATCAACTTCCAGCGGGTGCCGACCGTGGACACCTCGAACCCCTTCATGATCCGGAACATCCCCACGCCGGATGAGAGCTTCGTGATCATCCACTTCCGCAAGGGTGCACGGGAGAAGTGGGGCATCGACTTCACCTACCTGCTCGACATGATTCATGACTCCTTCATGTCAAGCCCCACCTCGATCGTGGTGAACGGCGGCAAGATGGGCTTCGCCATGGAGCTGATCCTGACCCCGATCATCCATCGCATGATCGAAGACAAGCGGAAACTGGGATGACGGAGGGGCGCGAACCCGCTCTCTGCGTTTAGTCTGGGCCGATGAAGTCGGAGGCGGTGAGGCCATTTCCAACGCCACACCCAGCCCATCCTGCCCTTCTTTCCTGATCACGGGAGCAGCCGCTTCGGCTGCTCCCAACCTTCGTCTGGACCGGATCAACAGCCAGCTGGTCCTCCAGCTGGCCCGTCGCGCGATGTTCCACTACATGGAGCGTTGTCCCGGAGGAGCGGAACCCTGCGGGGTGGTCCTTCAGGGCGATCGGGGCCGGGTGGTCTTCGAACAGCCGGTGCTCCTGCCGGAGGAGCAGTTCATTCCGATCGACCTGATCCGCGGCCGCAACCCGCGGGGAGGCGGCAGCCGGGTCCGCTGGACACGTCCGTTCTGAATACGTCCGTTCTGAATCCGCCGGACCCGTTCCGTTGACGCCCCTTCACCGCTGACGCCACTTCCCTCCTGACGCCATGGCGCCCGATCCGCTGTTGCTGATGGTCCCGAGGCCATCCCCCTTCTGGCTCTGGCTGGCCTGCCTCCTGGGTGCCTGCATCGGCAGCCTCCTCAACGTCGTGGCGTGGCGCCTGCCCCGCGAGGAATCCCTCGTGCGCCCGCCCAGCCATTGCCCCCACTGCGGCACCCGCCTGCGCTGGCACGACAACATTCCCGTGCTGGGCTGGCTGCTGCTGCGGGGGCGCTGCCGCCACTGCGGGGCGGCGATCAGCTGGCGCTATCCCCTGGTGGAGCTGCTCACCGCGGGGCTCTGGGTGGCGGCCCTGCTCGCCACCCCCAGTGCCATGGGCCCCGATCCGCTGCCCTGGACCCTGGTGGCCGCCGGCTGGTTGCTGCTGAGCTGGTTGATCCCGCTCACCCTGATCGACCTGGACCGCCTCTGGCTGCCTGAGCCCCTCTGCCGCAACGGCCTGCTGCTGGGCCTGGGCTGCACCGCGCTGATCGGTTTCGCCCAGGGTGAAGGGGTCGGCAGAGACCTCCTGTTCCACCATCTCGCCGCCGCTGGGGTGGGCCTGCTGGGCTTCGAGAGCGTCAGTGCCATCGCCGAAAAGCTGGCCGGCCGACCGGCTCTCGGCCTCGGGGATGCCAAGCTCGCAGCCCTGCTGGGGGCTTGGCTCGGTCTGACGGGGCTTGGCCTGACCGTGGCCCTGGCGGTGCTCGGGGGGGCGGCCGTGGGCATCGTCGGTCGACTCAGCGGACGGCTTGGCCCCCTGCAGCCCCTGCCCTTCGGCCCCTTCCTCACCGCCGGCGGCGCTGCGGTGTGGCTGCTGGGCCACGACTTCTGGCTCCACCAGCTCGGCCTGGCCTTCTGAGCCCACCCCCTACGGATCGCTCGGAGCCCAACAGGAGCCGCAAACGTCTGCCGCCTTAAATGGTCGGAATGCCCGTGCATCCCCTGCCGACCCGCTGATGTCGCTGTTCGATTGGTTCGCTGATCGCCGCAAGGTGCCGCCGGTGGTGCGCGCCGCCCAGGAGGTGGAGGAAGGGGATGGTCTGTGGAGCAAATGCCCTGATTGCGGCCTCGTGGTCTACCGCAAGGATCTGATCGCCAATGCCAGTGTCTGCAAGGGCTGCGGCCACCACCACCGGATCGACAGCGAGGAGCGCATCCGTCTGATCGCCGATCCCGGCAGTTTCGAGCCCCTGGACAGTGACCTGGCTCCCACCGATCCGCTCGAGTTCAAGGATCGGCGCAGCTACGCCGACAGGATCCGGGACAGCCAGCAGAGCACGGGGCTCAACGATGCGGTGATCACCGGTCTCTGCCGCACCAGTGGGATGCCCCTGGCCCTCGGGGTGATGGACTTCCGCTTCATGGGCGGCTCGATGGGATCGGTGGTCGGCGAGAAGCTGACCCGTCTGATCGAAGCGGCCACCCAGCGGCGCCTGCCGCTGCTGATCGTCTGCGCCTCCGGCGGTGCCCGCATGCAGGAGGGCATGCTGAGCCTGATGCAGATGGCCAAGATCTCCGGTGCGCTGCAGCGCCACCGCGACGCCGAGCTGCTCTACATCCCCCTGCTCACCCACCCCACCACAGGGGGGGTCACCGCCAGCTTCGCCATGCTGGGGGACCTCATCCTGGCCGAACCCAAGGCCCTGATCGGTTTTGCCGGCCGGCGGGTGATCGAGCAGACCCTGCGCGAGAAGCTGCCGGAGGGCTTTCAGACCGCCGAGTACCTGCAGGACCACGGCTTCGTGGACGCGATCGTCACCCGGCCCGATTTCCGCGCCACCCTGGCCAACCTGCTGCGGCTGCATGGCTGTCGCGAGGCCGTCGGGATGGAAGGAGCGGCATGACGGTGCTCCGCTCCGGTCTTGCCCTGCTGCTGTGCCTCCTGGTGCACCTGCCCCTGGCCGGGATGGCCACGCCGCGTGCCCTGGCCGCCTCGGTGGATTGGCGGGAGGTGCCGGCCAACGCCGACGGGCGGCAGTGGTGGGACGCCGGCAGCCTGCGGCTGAGCCGCGCCGGCAATCTCTCGGTGCTGAGCCGGTTCCAGCCGGCCAGCGAGGCCGACCGGCCCCGCCTCGGGGATCTCTACGTGATGGAAATCGACTGCGGCCAGAAGCTGTACCGCGACACCTCGGTCAACGGTGTGCCCCGCTTCGGTGCCGAATGGCAGCCCGCCAGCGGTGATGACCTGATCAGCGCGGTGATCGACGCCAGCTGCGCGGCAGGGGCCTCGCTGTTCCAGGCTGCCTGAAGCGACGCTCCTGAACCATGACCCTCCCCGCCGCCGCCGCCCGGCCCCTCGGGGTGGCGATCGCCGGCCTCGGCTTCGGTGAGAAGGTGCATCTGCCGGCCCTGCAGGCCTGTGCCACCACCGAGCCCGTCGCCCTCTGGCATCCCCGTGCCGATCGGCTGGAGTCCGCCTGCCGGGCGGCCGGGCTGCCCGGGCAGACGGACTTCGGCGCGCTCCTGGCCGACCCCGCGGTGGAAGCGGTGGTGATCGCCACCCCGCCGGAGCCCCGCTTCGAGCTGGCCAGGCAGGCCCTGCTCGCCGGCAAGCACCTCATGCTCGAAAAGCCGGTGGCCCTCTCGGCCACCGAGGCCGAGGAGCTGCAGCGGCTGGCGCTCGCCCAGCGGCTGACCGTGGCCGTGGATTTCGAGTACCGGGCCGTGCCGTTGTTCCAGCAGCTGGCGGACCTGCTGCGCAGCGGTGTCCTCGGCGAGCTGGTGCTGGTCAAGCTCGACTGGCTGATGGGCAGCCGGGCCGATGCCACCCGCCCCTGGAGCTGGTATTCCCAGGCCACCGCGGGGGGAGGGGTTCTCGGCGCCCTCGGCACCCACGCCTTTGACCTGCTCCACTGGCTGGTGGGACCCACCCGGAACCTGCGGGCTCAGCTGAGCACGGCGATTGCCGAACGACCCCTGCCGGATGGGGAGGGGCGGATGGGCACGGTTGACGCCGAGGACATCGCCCTGGTGCAGCTGGAGCTGCAGGGCGCGGACGGGCGGATGGTGCCGGCCCAGCTGAGCCTGGCGTCGGTGACCCGCCAGGGGCGGGGTTGCTGGCTGGAGCTCTATGGACGGGAGGCCACCGCGGTGCTGGGGTCGGACAACCAGGCCGACTACGTGCACGGCTTCAACCTCTGGCTGGCCCGGGGCGGCGAGCCCCTGCGCCGCCTGGAACCCGACCCGGACCTGGCCTTCCGGCGAACCTGGGAGGACGGCCGGATCGCCCCGGTGGCCCGGCTCCATGGCTGGTGGAGCGATGCCGTGCGGGAGAGACGTCCGATGGTGCCCGGCCTGGCGGAAGGGGTGGTGAGCCAGCGCTGCTGTGACCGGGCCCGCCAGGACTGAGGCGGCGGCTCGCAAGGGCTGAGGCGGCGGCCTGCCAGGGCGGCAATCCGCATCCGGACTCGCCCGGGCGCCACCGGCCAACACCTCCGCAAATCGGTAGCAACCGCTACAGTTCAACCACGTTGACCGGGGGCCCCATGGCCCCTCTGGCGGAAGTAGGGATCCACCGGGAAGTCCCGTTCACCCGAAGCAACGCGCCATCCAACCCGAGCCCGCTCTCACCGGAGGCACGTCCATGTCCATCACCACAGCCAGACAGCTGGCCCGCCAGGCCGAAGAGGCCCGCCGCGCCGCCAAGCAGCACGGATTCACGCTCCAGTCCCTGCGCAAGCAGCGGCTGATCGACTGATCCTTCGTCCCCTGCCTCCCCCGGCCGCCGATGACGGCCGGGGGTTTTCTGTCGCCTGCCGCCGCGGCGACGGCGACTGAGACCCGTGAGGCATCACCTAGACTCCCCCGCAGTTCCCACTTCCGACTGCGAGGTTTCCCATGGCGCTCGTTCCGCTTCGGCTGCTGCTCGACCATGCCGCTGAAAACGGCTACGGCATCCCTGCCTTCAACGTGAACAACCTCGAGCAGGTGCAGTCGATCATGGAGGCGGCCTACGAGACCGACAGTCCGGTCATCCTGCAGGCCTCCCGCGGCGCCCGCCAGTACGCCGGTGAGAGCTTCCTGCGTCACCTGATCCTGGCCGCCGTGGAAACCTATCCGGACATCCCGGTGGTGATGCACCAGGACCACGGCAACAGCCCCGCCACCTGCTACGGCGCCGCCGCCAACGGCTTCACCTCGGTGATGATGGACGGCTCGCTGATGGCCGACGCCAAGACCCCCGCCAGCTACGAGTACAACGTGGCCGTCACCAAGGAAGTGGTGGACGTGGCCCACGCCATCGGCGTGAGCGTGGAGGGCGAGCTGGGCTGCCTGGGCTCCCTCGAGACCGGCATGGGTGAGGCGGAGGACGGCCATGGTTTCGAAGGGAAGCTCGACCACAGCCAACTGCTCACCGACCCCGCCGAAGCCGCCGACTTCGTCGCCAAGACCAAAGTCGACGCCCTGGCGATCGCCATCGGCACCAGCCACGGCGCCTACAAGTTCACCCGCAAGCCCACCGGTGAAGTGCTGGCGATCAGCCGCATCGCCGAGATCCACAAGGCCATCCCCAACACCCACCTGGTGATGCACGGCTCCTCCTCGGTGCCCCAGGAGTGGCTGGACATGATCAACCAGTACGGCGGTGCCATCCCCGAGACCTACGGCGTGCCCGTGGAGGAGATCCAGGAAGGCATCCGCAACGGCGTTCGCAAGGTGAACATCGACACCGACAACCGCCTCGCCTTCACCGCTGCCATCCGTGAAGCCGCCGCCAAGGATCCCGCCAACTTCGATCCCCGCCACTTCAACAAGCCCGCCCGGGCCTACATGAAGCAGGTGTGCCTGGATCGCTACCAGCAGTTCTGGTGCGCCGGCAACGCCAGCAAGATCAAGCAGCGCGACATCAACTACTACGCCGGTCTGTACGCCAAGGGCGAACTCGATCCCAAGGTGGCCGTCGCCGCCTGAGGCGATTGATCCGCCACGGATCCAGCCTGGGTCCGGCATGCCTCCAAGGGTCCTGCGGGGCCCTTTTTTGATGCGTCCCGATGGCCTGACTGGTTCCCGCAGGTCGTGATGGCGGTCAGACCGGTGGAACGATCGGCGAGGCCTCGCTGGAGCGGCCCGGATCCAGCAGGGCCTCGATCGCCTCATCGAGGGTCGCCTCCATGGCGATGCGGGAGCTGTCACTCACCACCACCCGGGTCAGGGTGGGCAAGCCACCCGCCCGGGCCCGCAGATACACCGGCTCGACATAGAGCAGCGCATCGCCGATCGGCACCACCAGCAGATTGCCCTGGATCACCTCCGATCCGGCGCGGTTCCACAGTCCGAACTGCTGACTGATCCGCGGGTTCTGGTTGATCAGCGCCTGCACTTGCTCCGGCCCATAGATCGGCAGCTGGCTGGGGAACCGCAGCAGGGTCAGTTCGCCGTAGTGGGGGGCGTCGCTGCGGGCCGCCAGCCACCCCACCAGGTTCGGGCGGGACAGCGGCGTCAGGGGCTGCAGCAGCAGGAACTCGGGCTCGGTCTGCCCCGGGAGCTGGGCACTGATGTGATACGGCTCCACCGGGACCTGCTCCTCCCCGTAGAGCTCCTTGGGAACCTGCCAGACATCGTCACCGCTGTAGAAGATGCGCGGGTCGGTGACGTGGTAGCGAAGCAGCTGGGTCGTCTGGAGCTGAAACTGCCAGCGTGGGTACATGATGTGGGCCCGGATGGCCGCCGGCATGGCCTCCAGGGGCCGGAACAGCTCGGGGAACAGCCGCTGCCAGCTGCGGATCAGCGGATCCTCCGGTTCGGCCACATAGAGCACCATCTGGCCGGTGAAGGCATCCACCACCACCTTCACCGCATTGCGCACGTAGCGGATGCTGGGCTCCCCTGGCACCGGCGCGCTGTAGGGGTAGTAAGGACTGGTGGTGAAGCCGTCGACGATCCAGTACTGGTGATGCTCGGAGCGGAGCGGGGGGGAGTCCTCGATCCGGACCGACACCAGGTAGGGCTCGGCCTCCCAGCGCACGAAGGGAGCCAGGGTTCGAACCCGGTCCCGCACCTCCCGGTGGAGGAGAAGACGGGTCGCGGCATTGAGCTCCCCCCGCACCAGCAGCTTGGGCTCCCCGAGGTAGATCGCGGCCGCCACCCGCTGCCAGAAGCGGCCCATCGGCACCCCGGCCCCACCGCTGTAGTGGATGTAGAAATTGTCGTCTCCCTGGGGATAGTTGAACTCCTCCACCGCAGTCGGAGCGAGGGCATAGGGGGAGGGCAGGGAGCCGAAGTAGAGGAAGGGATCCTCGATCGGGACCACGGCCTTCACCTCCTCCCGGCTGATCCCGAGAGCCTGGTTGCCTTCGATGCGGGTCGAGGGACCCAGGTCGGAGATGAAGAAGTCGGGCAAGCCCGCCGGTCCGCTGGTGTTCACCGGCGAGAGGGTGAAGCCGTTGCCGTGGGTGAACACCAGATGGCGGTTGAGCCAGGTGCGGGCCTGGCGAGGCAGGGCCGCCTGATCCAGCTCCCGGGCGGCCATGATCACCTGCTGGCGTCCCAGGCCGGACCTGGGCTGCAGCGGATAGCGGTCCACCGCGGGCTCGGAGAAGCGGTAGTACACCC
>NZ_JBKOUC010000010.1:0-119492 GCF_046764815.1 Aphanothece stagnina RSMan2012 | reverse complement strand
CACGCCGAACCAGCCCACGTAGAGGCGGTTGTTGGTGGAGGTGACCCACTCGCAGAACTGCTGCCAGCTGGAGGCGCCGGAGCGCTGCTGGAGAGTGGTGGTCATGAGAACAGGAGAAGAGGTGCTCGTAAGAGCGGGTAGGTATGGCCGCCATCGCCCCTCCGTGGGCGGAGCCCGGGGGAAGACGCGGCAGGCGGACGGAATCCCGTCGCCGCTGAACGTAACAGAACATTGCGTGGTTTGTGAAGAGGGGTTGCGGGGCCAGGGGGGCTCAGGGCTCGGCAGCAGCCGTTGGGCTATGTGTGCGGCTATCCCTCCGCTGCACGGCATGGCGCTGCGAGCCCCCCAGTCCGCCCCCCAGACCGTCCCCCCCCTCCCCCAGCTCCCCGGCCTGCTGCTGGCGGTGGGTTCCGCCCTGGTCCTGGGCGCCTGCCAGCCCAAGCCTTCGGCCGAGCTGCTGCAACTGCAGCAACGCCTGGAGCAGCAGGACGTGAAGATCCAGCAACTCGAGCAGAAGCTCAACGCCCTCAGCCCCCAGGGCGCCGCCGACAAGAGCGGCAAGCCGCCCGCCGGTCCGGTCAAGTCGCTCACCTACCGAACGGGCACCAGTGACGACCGGCTGAGGATCTACTGGGCCGATGGCACCCGCAGTGACCTGCCCTGCACCAAGGAGCAGGCCACCCTGGTTTGTGGCTGAGCGGGCGGGGCACAACCCAACCCCAGGACCCAGGCTGAGCGGGTGATGCAGGACCGTTCGGTCTCAGGTCATGGTTCGTTTCACCAGCCGATCAGGGGCACGCGGAGCGCTGGCCGGCAGGCTGTTCCTGCTCGCCGGCCTGTGCCTCCTGGGCCCCACCGGAGTCAAGGCGGAGGAACCCTCGCCCTCGAGCCTCACCGGCCAGACGCTCCAGCGCATCGAACAGATCAAGAGCGAGGCCATGGGGCTTCAGCGGGCGATCAACGTGGCCCGGGGCACCGCCGCCAAGCTGAACGGCGGGCTGGGGGTCTACCGGCCGGCGGTGTGCATGTACCAGGGGATCAACAACAACCCCTGCCTGGTGAGCCGCTCGGAGGAGGGCTTCACCTTCCGCTTCCTGGGTGGCAGCCCCGGCTGGGAGCAGTTGCAGCTGCCTCCCACCGTCGAGACGGAGATGCTCGTCTCCCCGGACGGCCGCACGGTCGTCCAGATCCTGTACAACGGCGTGCCGCGCTGAGCCAGCCGCAGCCCCGCAGCTCAGGCCTCGCCCGACGTCATCCCACGGCCAGCCCGGCCGCACAGTCGCCCAGCGCCTGACCCCAGGCCCTCTCGACGGCCCAGACCTCCCGCCGGGCGAGGCTGAGGGCAATGCCCTTCTCGCCGTAGGCAGCTTCATTGATGAAGACGGCGACCAGTTGGTCGGACCAGGCTTCGGGGTTCTCCAAGCCCTGGGACAGGCGCGGTTGCAGCTCGGCCTGGGGCTCGAAGCGGATGACGTCGCCGGCGGCTGTGAGAAACAGCGGATCCCCCGGCTGCAGCGGCCACCAGTCGCGAAACTGCCGTGAGGGATGGATGCAGGCCTGTGGGCTGCCGTCGGCACCGCGGGGCAGATCGAGGCTGGTGAGGTGGCGATGCACCGTCAGTCCCGCCGGCAGGCGCAGCCCCCCACGACGGGCAGCGGCGAGCACCGCCAGGGCCGCCTCCAGGGCGAGCTGGCTCTGGCGGCAGATCTGGGCCTGCACCACGCCCTGGGGCACCGGCCCCACCTCGATCGCCACGCCGCAGGGCCACTGCTCCACCAGAAAGCCGGTCTGATCGAGGTCGGCCTCGTGCAGATAGATCGGCAGGCCCAGCAGGCCCTGGATGCCGGCCGCCAGGGCCAGATCGGTCGGCCGGCGGCCGTAGAGCACCAGGGAATTGCCCATGGCACTGGTGGTGCTGTGGAGATCGATCGCCACGGCACAGGGCTCGCGGCCTGCGGGCCCATGGACCGCGAGGAGGTGCCGCGCCCGCCGCACTTCAGGGCTCTGCTCGTCGGGATCCGCCAGCAGGTCCTCGGTGAAGCAGCGGTTGAGGTCCCGCGCCACGTAGCGCCGGTTGCAGGCATGGGCCTCGGGGTTGCCGAGGATCAGCCTCACGGGCAGTCCCCCGGTGGCCAGGGCCCCGGGGTTGTCCCGCCAGTGCTCCAGCAGCCACGGCGCATTGCGCTCGTTGCCGTGGGTGCCGCCGACCACCAGCACCCCTGCCCCCTGACCGACCTGCACCACCACCTCCTCGGCCAACGCCAGCCGGACAACCCGTCGCGGTGGCTTTCCAGTCCAGCCTGGCGCAGAGTCGAACCAGTGCGGACGCCGTCATGCCCCCATCTCCCCTGCTGGTGCGCGTGGCCCGCGGGGCCTGGCAGTGGCAATGGCAGCAGCTCATGGGGGGCCTGGGCCCCGCCGACTCCGAGGGCAACTACCGCAGGCCCGAGGGGGCCTTCGCGGCCCTGCCGGCCGTCCCGGCCGATGCCGCCGAACCGGAAGCGCATGTGCTGGTCGTGGGGAGGAGCTGCCCCTGGGCCCACCGGGCCTGGCTGGTGTGGAGCCTGCGCCAGTTGGCGGCCAGCATCACCCTGGTGGTGGTGGAACCCGACCCGGCCGCCGGGCGCTGGCGCTTCAGCGAGGCGTTCCTTGGCTGCGAAACCCTGCAGGAGCTCTACACCCAGTGCGGCGCAGCGGCCGGGACCCGGGCCACGGTGCCGGTGCTGGTGTCGCGGAAAAGCCGGCAGATCGTGGTGGGCGAGAGCGCCCGACTGATCGAACTGCTCAACCACTGGCCCTCGCCAGCAGGTCCGGACCTCGAGCCGCCGGCGCAGCGGCAGGCGACCCAGCACTGGCGGGAACTGCTGCAGGGCCGGGTGAACGACGGGGTCTACCGCTGCGGCTTCGCCCGCAGCCAGGCCGCCTACGACCGGGCGGAAACGGCCCTGTTCGACGCCCTGGGCGAAGCCGATGCGCTCCTGCAGCAGCATGGCGGCGACGGATGGCTGAGCGGGCCCGAGCTCAGCCTGGCCGACGTGCAGCTGTTCCCCACCCTGATCCGGCTGGAGCTGGTCTATGCCCCCCTGTTCGGGGTCAGCCGCCGGCCGCTGTGGCAGCTGCCGGGCCTGTGGCGGTGGCGCTCCCGCTTCCATGGGCTGCCCGGCGTGGCCGCCACCTGCTGGCCGGAGGCCTGGCGCCGCGACTACTTCGGCGCCCTGTTTCCCCTCCACCCCTCCGGAATCGTTCCCGCAGGCCCCCCCCTGGCCACACTGGTGGGAGAGCCCCCAGCCCGGCCGAACAGGCCTGATGCGAACCATGACCGATTTGAACCATGACTGATGCGAACCTCTCTGATGGCACCAGCCCTCCCATCAGCCATCCCGGCGCCGATCCGGTCTTCGACGGGGTCTACGGACCCTTCACGATCACGGCCGAGGACCGCCGCGAGGTGCAGGGCTACCGGCTGAGCCTGCTGGTGATGGCGATCGCCCAGGCGGGCCTGCTGGCCCAGTGGCACTGGCTGGGCGATCGGTGGCTCTGGCCCTGGCTGCTGCCGATGGCGGCGGGCCTGGGGCTGGCGCTGCGTTGGATCCACATCTACCTGCGTCCCCTGCACCGCAGCCTTCAGCTCTTCTGGTTGCTCGGCTGCGGCGGGTTCCTGCTCCTCGGTGCCCTGGCCGGTCCGGGGGGGATGGCGGCCGCGGTGGCCGCTGACGGCCGCTGGATCTGGGCGATCGGCCCCTTCTTCGCCGCCCTGGCCGGGATCGGCTTCAAGGAGTTCTTCTGTTTCCGGCGACCGGAGGCGATCGGGGTGACCCTGTTGCTGCCCCTCGCCCTGCTGGGCCAGCTCAGCGGCCTGCTGCCCCCTGCCACCAGCGGCTCCCTGCTGGCCCTGGAGGCCGCCCTGCTGCTGGTGCTCTGCCTGCGGAAGTTCCCGATGCCGGCCGCCGCCGACGTCGGCGACAAGAGCGTTTTTGCGTATCTCGAGGATCGCCGCCGCAGCGCCGGCACGGGAGCCTGACGTGAGCCTGATCAGCCTGGTGGGGGTCCGCAAGGACTTCGGCATCCGCACCCTGTTCGAGCAGCTCACCCTGCACATCGGCCCGCGGGAGCGGCTCGGACTGATCGGACCGAACGGCGCCGGCAAGAGCACCCTGCTGAAGCTGCTGGCCGGCCAGGAGCCTGCGGGAGCCGGCGAACGCCGCACCCTGCCCCAGGCCCGGATCGTCCTGGTGGACCAGGACCCCGCCCTCGATCCGGAGCGCACCGTGCTCGATCAGGTGTTCGAGGGCAGCGGCGAAAAGCTGGCGCTGCTGCGCCGCTACACCGCCGTGAGCGATGCCCTGGCCCAGGCGCACAGCTCGGGTGGGGATGCCACGGCCCTGCTGGCCGAGCTGGGCGAGCTGAACAGCCGCATGGACCAGAGCCAGGCCTGGGGGCTGGAGCAGCAGGTGCGGGAGGTGCTCGACCGCCTCGGGGTGACCGAGGTCGGGCGCCGGGTGGGTGAACTCTCCGGCGGCTACCGCAAGCGGCTGGCCCTGGCCTCGGCCCTGGTCGCCGAACCCGACGTGCTGCTGCTCGATGAGCCCACCAACCATCTCGATGCCGACTGCATCCAGTGGCTGCAGGGCTACCTGGGCCGCTTCCCCGGGGCCCTGGTGCTGATCACCCACGACCGCTACGTGCTGGACCAGGTCACCGACAGGATCGTGGAGGTCGACCGGGGCGAAGCCCGCAGCTACGGCGGCAACTACGCCACCTATCTGGCCCGCAAGGCCGACGACGAGGCCGCCGCCGCCGCCGGTGAGGCCAAGTTCCGTGGCGTGCTGCGGCGGGAGCTGGAGTGGCTGCGGCGCGGGCCCCAGGCCCGCAGCACCAAGCAGAAGGCCCGCATCCAGCGGATCGAGGCGATGCAGGAGGCACCCCGTCGCCAGAGCCGCGGCCAGCTCAGCCTGGCGAGCAACCAGCGCCGCCTCGGCAAGCGGGCGATCGAGGCCGAGCACCTGAGCGTGTGGGCCACGGAGGAGGCCCGCCAGCTGGGTCTGCCCCCCCTGCTGCGGGAGTTCAGCTACGACTTCAGCCCCGAGGACCGGGTGGGGATCATCGGCCCGAACGGATCGGGCAAGTCGACCCTGCTGGATCTGATCGCCGGCCGGCGCGCCGTGCAGCAGGGACGGCTGGAGCTGGGGTCCACCGTGAAGCTCGCCTACTTCGACCAGCACAGCGACGTGCTGGGGGACGAGCGGGATGCGGCGGGCCGGGAGCGCAAGGTGATCGACGTGGTCAGGGAAGCCGCCAGCAGCGTCGAGGTGGAGGGCAGCAGCCTGAGCGCCTCCCAGCTGCTGGAGCGGTTCCTGTTCCCGCCGGCCCAGCAGCACCAGCCGGTGAGCAAACTCTCCGGCGGTGAGCGGCGCCGGCTGCACCTCTGCAGGCTGCTGATCGAGGCGCCGAACGTGCTGCTGCTCGATGAGCCCACCAACGACCTCGACGTGCAGACCCTCACCGTGCTCGAGGACTTCCTCGAGGACTTCCGCGGCTGTGTGGTGGTGGTGTCCCACGACCGCTACTTCCTCGATCGCACGGTGGATCGGCTCTTCGCCTTCCACGACGGCGTGCTGGAACGGTTCGAGGGCAACTACAGCGCCTACCTGGAGCGGCGCCTGCGCGAACGCTCCAGCCCGACCGACACGGTCACACCCACGGAGAGCAGCGCGGACAGTGGCACGGAAAAGGGCGGTGCCAGCGGCGCCACGCCGAAGCCCCGGCGCCGCAGTTTCAAGGAATCCCGGGAGCTGGCCCAGCTGGATGCGGACCTGCCCACCTGGGAGGCCCGCCGCGGCGAACTGGAGCAGCGTCTGGCCAGCGGCAGCAGCGATTACACCGCCCTCGAAGCCCTCACCCAGGAGCTCTCCGAGCTGGCCCGCCGCATCGAGCACGGCGAGGAGCGCTGGCTAGAGCTCAGCGAGCTGGCGGGCTGACGGATCCCCGCCCAGCCGGCGGCGGCGGCGAGGGTGGGGCATCTCCAGCATCGCGGCCGAGGCGGGGGAACGGGGGGGCAGGCCGCAGCAGGGTCCGGAAGGGTCCGGCAGCCGCCAGGGCTGCTGACGGGGCCTGGCCCCCTGGCTCTCGGCCAGCACCATGGCGGTGGGCTTGTAGTCGGGATCACTGCGGCGGGCCGCCATGCGATCGCCCATCCGCTGCAGATACAGATCCCTGGACCACTGCACCAGATGGTGCTCGTAGGCCTCGCAGGCGGCCCGTGGGGAACTGAAGCGCTGGCTGACCAGCCCGCTGGGGGCGCATTGTTTCCAATCCAACACATCCTCGAAGCTCAGGCCGACCCGCCACTGCCGCTGCTCCGAGAGGTAGCAGTGGTGATCCGGGCCGTTGATCCAGTACAGACGCCCGTTCTCATCCATGAAATGGCGATCCCGCCGGTGCCTGATGCGTGTCATGGCCTCTGCGCCCCGCAATGCTCCTGAACTGCTGGTAGCCACGGTCGTGCCAATCAGCAGCAGCCCACAGAAAAGCGCCAGGGCTTGCAGCAACCGTATGGTGGGCGCCGATGAGCTTCGGACTCACCCGTCCAGCACCAGCATGAACAACATCGACGAGCACATCCAGAAGGACAAGACCGACATCGAGGCTGCGCGCGCTGCCGGCGACATGGGCAAGGTGCGCCACCTCGAGGAGGAGATCAAAGGGCTCGAGGAGTACAAGGCCCACCACCCCGAGGACAGCCACGACCCCTCGCCCCTCGAGATCTACTGCGACATGAACCCCGAGGCCCCCGAGTGCCGGGTCTACGACGACTGAGGCTCAGGCCTCGCCCATCACCGGCTCTTCGGTCTCCCGGGGAGCCCCGATGTCCAGCTCACGCCACACCGCGGCCAGCAGGCTGTCCAGATGGCTCCCGGTGGCGGCAGAAACAGCCAGCACGCTGCGGCCGCAGTGGCCCTCAACCTCAGCCCTCAGCAGCTCCAGCTCCGCGGGGTCCAGCAGCTCGATCTTGTTGAGCACCACCAGCCGGGGGCGCCGCTCCAGCCCATGCCCGTAGGCGGCCAGTTCCCGCTCGACCACCTGAAGATCGCTCAGCACGGCCTCGGAGGCGGCGTCCACCAGGTGGACCAGCAGACGGGTGCGCTCGATGTGACGCAGAAAGTCATGGCCCAGCCCGGCCCCCTGGGCCGCACCGGCGATCAGTCCGGGAATGTCGGCGAAGACGGTGCCATCCCCGCTGGGGCGGCGAACCACGCCCAGGTTCGGTACCAGGGTGGTGAACGGGTAATCGGCGATCTTGGGGCGTGCCGCCGAGAGCACTGAGATCAGGGTGCTCTTGCCGGCATTGGGCAGCCCGATGATGCCCACCTCGGCCAGCAGCTTGAGCTCCAGCTGCAGCAGCCACTCCTCCCCCTCCTTGCCCTCCGTGCACTTTTCCGGGGCCCGGTTGCGGTTGCTGAGGTAATGGGCATTGCCGAGGCCTCCCCGGCCCGCCGCCGCCACCAGCAGCTCTTCGCCAGGCCGGGTGAGGTCGCCGAGCAGGATGCCGGTGCGGGCATCGCGCACCTCGGTCCCGCAGGGCACCTTGATCCGCAGCGCATCCCCGCTGGCGCCGGTGCAGCGGTTCGGACCACCACGGCGTCCATCCACCGCCTCGAAGATCCGCCGGTACTTGAAGTCAAGCAGGGTCTGCAGGTTGGCGTCGGCCACGAGCAGCACGTCGCCGCCCCGTCCACCGTCACCACCGGAAGGTCCGCCGGCCGGTACGTATTTCTCGCGGCGGAACGCCACGATCCCGTCGCCGCCGCGGCCGGCCTTCACGGCGATGCGGGCCTGATCGATGAAGTGCATTGGCTCAAACCTAGGATTCCGGCCAACACGGGGCCACGTGGGAGCAGGTTTGGCGGAGGTACGTTTTCAAGCGGTCGGCAAGACCTACCCGCCCCACCGTGGTGGCGCCCCGGTGGAGGTGCTGAGGGCCCTCGACCTGCACGTGCGGGATGGGGAGTTCCTGGTGCTGGTGGGGCCCTCAGGATGCGGCAAGAGCACCCTGCTGCGCCTGCTCGCCGGTCTGGAGCAACCGACCAGCGGCAGCATCGTGGTGGGAGAACGGGAGGTCACCCGGCTGCGGCCGGCCCAGCGCGACGTGGCCATGGTGTTCCAGAGCTATGCCCTCTATCCCCACCTGAGCGTGGCCGGCAACATCGGCTTCGGACTGCGGCGCAGCCGGCCGCGCACCCCCCTGCAACAGCTCGAGGATGCCCTGCACCGGGCGACCCGCCGCCTGCCCGGTCCACTGCGGGTGTCCTCCCCCCGGGAGGCCCGGGTGGAAGCTCGGATCGCCGAGGTGGCCACCAGCCTGGAGCTCGAACCCCTGCTCCAGCGCCTGCCCAAGGAGCTCTCCGGCGGCCAGAAGCAGCGGGTGGCCCTGGGACGGGCCATCGCCCGTCAGCCGTCGGTGTTTCTGATGGACGAGCCGCTGAGCAACCTGGACGCCAAGCTCCGCACCGGCACGCGCGCCCAGATCGTCGCCCTGCAGCGCGAGCTGGGCACCACCACCCTCTATGTCACCCATGACCAGGTGGAGGCGATGACGATGGGGCACCGCATCGCCGTGCTCAACGCCGGGCGGCTGCAGCAACTGGGCACCCCGATGGAGCTCTACCACTGGCCCGCCAACCTCTTTGTGGCCCAGTTCATCGGCAGCCCGCCGATGAACCTGCTGCCGGTGGAGGCGATCGGGCCCGGCCAACTGCTCCTCGGCGGCCGGCGGCTGTCAATGGATGGCCCCCTGGCCGATCTGCTGGCCAGCCGGGTCGGCCACCGTCTCACCGGGGGCCTGCGCCCGGAGCACCTGCGGCTGGCCCCGGCCACCAACCGCAACCTGGCAGCCGAGGTGCAGCACGTGGAAGCCCTCGGCAACGAACAGCTGCTCACCTGCAGGCTGCAGGAGAGCAGCCACCTGGTGCAGGTGCGTGTCGGGCCGGAGGAACGGCTCGTTGCAGGCCAGACCCTTCACCTGGACGCCGACCCCAGCGGCTGGCGCCTGTTCGACGCGGCTGGGGAGGCCCTGGCCCTGCCCCAGCCCCAGCCCCAGGCAGCGGGTCCGGTGCTGCCCGCCCTCTGAAGGCCGGTCGGCTTGGATGGGGCGGGTCTGCCAGCTCCTCAGCGCAGGCGAACCTCAGCGCACGTGAACCACCGTGCAGCCGGGCCCGCCATCCCCCTGAGCCGCATCGTCCACCCGCTCCACGTAGGGCACGGTGCTGAGCCACTGGCGCAGGCCCCGCTTCAGTTTTCCGGTACCGATGCCGTGGATCACCCACACAGGGCCGTTCGCGCCGCGCAGGTGCTCCTCGACGGCCGCTTCGGCCTCGTGCACCCGCAGGCCCCGCACATCCACGGTGTTGCGCTCGGTGCGGACCTCGGGGCCCCGGGCCCCGACGCCGCGCCTGGCCCTGACGAGCACCTCAGGGCGAGGCGGAGGGGATGGTTTCTCGCCATGGAGCCCCTCGATCGCGTCGATGGGGACGGTGAGCCGCATCACCCCACAGCGCACGCTCAGCTCGCGTCCGTCGTCCGCCAGGGCGAGCACCTCGCCAGCCTTGCCCAGGGACAGCACCCGTACCCGCTCTCCCACCGCCGGCATCCAGCCCCGGTGCTCCCGGCGCTCCGGCGTGGGGCCGTGCTCACGGGCCAGTTGCTTGAGCCGCTGGCCGGCCTGACGGGCGGTCTCCCCGAGATCGGCCGTGTCGGAACGCCCGGGCGCCCCTCCCTGGCGCAGACGGCGGATGATCCGCCGCACCTCCTGCTGGCCCTGGCGGATGGAGTGCTCCAGGTCACGGCGCCGTTGTTCCTGCAGCTCGGCGCTCTGCTGTTTCTGCTGCTCCCAGCGCAGCAGCAGCTCCTCGTGCAGCAGCTCGGTGCGGGCCAGCAGCGCGGCGGCCTCCTCGGCCGCCTCCTGCTGGCGCTGGCGCTGGCTCTCCAGGCCGACGATTACTTGGTTGACCTCCCCCTCCCCCAGGGGCTCCAGCTGGGCCTGGGCGTGGGTCAGCACCTGCTCGCTCAGGCCGAGGCGCCGGGCGATCGCCAGCGCATTGCTGCGGCCTGGGATGCCCCACTGGAGGCGGTAGGTGGGCGAGAGGGTCTCCACGTCGAAGGCCACCGAGGCGTTCTCGAAACGGCTGTCGCTGTACTTGAGGGCCTTGAGCTCGCCGAAATGGGTGGTGGCGATGGTGAGCCGGGCACGGTCAGCCAGATGGCGGAGCAGGGCGCTGGCCAGGGCGGAGCCCTCCACCGGATCGGTCCCGGCCCCCACTTCATCGAGCAGCACCAGGGCAGCTCCGGATGGCGCCGGAACGGATGGTGCCGAGGCGGATGGTGCCGGAGCGAGGGGCTGCTGCTCCACTGAGGAGGCCTCCTCGGGCTGGGGCAGGGCGTCGAGGATGCGGGCGATGCGGCGGATATGACCACTGAAGGTGGAGAGGTTCTGCTGGAGCGACTGCTCATCGCCGATGTCGGCCAGCACGGGATCGCACCAGGGCAGGCGGGGGGTGCCGCGGCAGGGCAGGAACATCCCGGCACGGGCCATGAGGGCGGCCAGCCCCAGGCTCTTGAGCGTGACCGTCTTGCCCCCGGTGTTGGGGCCGGTGATCGCCACCACCCGCAGCTCCTGCCCCACCCGGATGGTCACCGGCACCACCGGATGTCCCCCCTCCCGGCGGTGCTGCCAGAGCAGCAGGGGATGGCGCAGCTCCTCGAGACTGAACGGCCCCCGGGGGTCCTCCTGGAGCTCGGGACGCACCGCCCCGAGCCAGGCGCCGTAGCGGGCACGGGCCAGGGCCCCATCCAGGCGGGCCAGCACCCCCTGCAGCTGCACCAGGGGGCCGCCCTGCTCCCCCACCAGGCCGCTGAGCTCGGCCAGCACGGCCAGTTCCAGCTCCCGCTCCCGCCCCTCCTGGTCCCGCAGCCGGTTGCCCAGGGCGATCACCGCCTGGGGCTCCACGTACACCGTGCTGCCCGAGGCGGAACTGTCATGCACCAGCCCCGGCACCTGGCTCGCCGCCCCGGCCTTCACCGCCAGCACCGGACGGCCGTGGCGCTCGGAGACCACGCTGTCCTGCAGCATGGGCCCGTAGCGCCGCAGCAGTTCCTGAAGGCGTTCCCGCCGCTCGGCCCGCAGTCCGACCAGCTGGCGGCGCACCCCCTCGAGTGCCGGGCTGGCGCGGTCGGCCACCCGGCCCCCCTCCTCCAGGCAGAAACGGAGGCGCTGCTCCAGCTCCGGCAGGGTGCGCAGGTCGGCCACCAGGGCCGAGGTGACCGGCCGGAGATCAGGGTCGTCCACCTGACGCCGCAGCCTCCGGGCGGCGGCCAGGGTGGTGGCCACCTCGAGCAGGGCCTCGCCGCCGGCGGTGCCGCCCTTGGCGCAATGGGCCACCACCACAGCGATGTCGGCCACCCCCTGGAAGCTCAGCCCGCCGGGCAGCACCCCATCGAGACCGAGCAGCTCAGTGGTTTCGTCCAGCAGGGTGCAGCTTTCGGCCCGGGACGCGGGCAGGGTGGGGTCCCGGCAGACACGCGCCCCCGGGAGGGTGCTGGCGAAGCCGGCGAGCTGGTCGGCCAGCCGGGGCCACTCCAGCAGCTCCAGGGCCTCCTGCTGGATGGTGACCGGCGGGATGGTCAGCGGCGGAATGGGGGCCTGGCTGGCGATGGGCGGATCGGGGGTCAAGGCCGTGGCGGCGGGATCGGCCGCACGCCCTGCACATTGCTCGGAATGCCTTCGGCGGGCTCGTAGAGCATCTCCAGCCAGTTGCCCTCCGGATCGCGCATGTAGAAGCTGGCGGTTCCGTCGCGGTGATCGTGAACCGGTCCGCAGCGGTGGCCCGCCGCCATCAGTCGGCCCTGCAGCTGATCAACCGCGGCGCGGTCGGGGAAGTGGAGGGCCAGGTGGGGCCCCGCGGCGGTGTACGTGGGGCTCAGCAGGGCGAGACCCTCACCGCTGCCGGGCCACTGCAGGTAGGCCCAATCCTCCGCATCCCAGGTGAGCCGGAGCCCCAGCCCCACATAGAAGCCCTTGGCGCGCTCGAGGTCCTCGACCCGCAGGGCCACATGGCCGAGGCGATGGGCAGGGCGTGCGGCCGGCTCAGAGGCCGGCTCAGAGGACGGGGCCGGCTCAGGGGGTGAACTGGGGGGTGCGGCCATGGCGGGGTGGATCGGAGCCGTCCATTCTCCAGAGGCGGCCGCGAGATTGCGGCGCCAGCCGGGCATCAGCCCTGGCGCAGCCAGGCGGCGGCGTCGCAGGCGTGGTAGGTGAGGATCAGATCGGCGCCGGCGCGCTTGAAGCAGAGCAGCGTTTCCAGCACCACGGCCCGTTCATCGATCCAGCCCCGCTCGGCGGCGGCCTTCACCATCGCGTACTCACCGCTGACGTTGTAGGCGGCAATGGGCTGCTCGCTCTCGCCGCGGAGCCTGTGGATGATGTCGAGATAGGCCAGACCGGGCTTCACCATCAGGATGTCGGCTCCTTCGCTCTCATCGAGCTGGGCCTCGAGGATGGCTTCCCGGCCGTTGGCCGGGTCCATCTGGTAGGTGCTCTTGTCCTTGGGGATCGGCTTGCCGGCGGCGGCGCGGGGGGCCGAATCGAGGGCCTCGCGGAAGGGTCCGTAATAGGCGGAGGCGTACTTGGCCGTGTAGCTGATGATCCCCACATGCTCAAAGCCCTCCTCATCGAGGGCTTCGCGGATCGCACCCACACGCCCGTCCATCATGTCGCTGGGACCGATCAGATCGGCACCGGCCCGGGCCTGGGCCACGGCCTGGCGGCAGAGGATCGCCACGGTCTCGTCGTTGAGCACCACACCCTCCTGGCTGACGATGCCGTCGTGGCCGTCGCAGGAGTAGGGGTCGAGGGCCACGTCGGTCATGATCGCCATCTGGGGGTGCACCTCCTTGAGGCGGCGGATGGCCCGGGGGATCAGGCCGTGCTCGTTGAAGCACTCGGCGCCGTCCTCCGTCTTGAGGCCATCGGCGACCTTGGGGAACAGCACCACGCAGCGGATGCCGAGGTCCCAGGCCCGCCCCACTTCCTGCACCAGGCCCTCGAGGCTCCAGCGCTGGCAGCCGGGCATGGCCCCGATCGGCTCGTTCGTGGCCCCTTCGTGCACGAACAGGGGGTAGATGAAATCGGCTGCGCTGAGCTGGAATTCCCTCACCATCGCCCGCAGGGCCGGGGTGCGGCGCAACCGGCGGGGGCGGTAGCTGAGCTCCATGAATCCAGATGTGCTGGGGCGGATCCTACGGAGACGGCAGCCGGGCTCCGACCCTGGCCTCAGAGCCGTGCGGCCTGGATCCAACCGACCCGCGGATCGGCGCTGCGGGCCTGGCGGAGCTGCAGCAGCAGCTGGCGCTCCTGATCACTGAGCGCCTCGGGCAGGCGCAGCACGGGCGTGAGCAGCAGATCGCCGCGGCCATCGCGCAGCGGCCATCCCTTGCCCTTCAACCGCAGGCTGCGACCCAGGGTCATGCCCGGCGGCACCTGCACCGCCGCCTCACCATCCGGGGTGGCGACCCGCACCTCGCCGCCCAGGGCGAGTTCATCGAGGCTGAGCGGCAGCTCGGCCCGCAGCTGGTCGCCGTCGAGCTTCCAGATGGGGTGGTCCTGGATCTGGAGGTTGAGGTAGAGGTCCCCGCGGCGACCGGTGCCGGGCTGGAGGTTGCCCTTGCCCTTGAGCCTCAGCCGGCTGCCCTGCTTCACCCCCGCGGGGATCCGCACCTGAACCCGCTCCTCGTTGACGGCCAGCGTTCGCTCGCAGCCCTTGAAGGCCTCCGCCATGGTGAGGCTGATGCTCGCCTCGGCATCGAGATTGACCGGCGCCGCGCGGCCGCCCCCGGCGAAGCCGCCGCCCGGGAAGCCCCCGCCGAAGCCGCCGGGGAATCCCGACGGGAAGCCGAAGCCACCCGGTGTGCCGGCGCCGCCGGTGCCGCCGGCCCCGAAGCGACCGAGCAGGTCATTGATGAAATCGTCGAAGTTGCCGTAGCGGCCGAAGTCCACATCCATGCCGCCCATGCCGCTGCCGGCACCGGCCTGGCTCCAGTACTGGCCGAACTGTTCGTAGCGACGGCGCTTGTCGGGATCGGAGAGCACCTCGTAGGCCTCACTGATCTCCTTGAAGCGGGCCTCGGCCGCCTTGTCTCCCGGGTTCACGTCCGGGTGGTACTGGCGGGCGAGCTTGCGAAAGGAACGCTTGATGGCGTCGGCATCGGCCCCCCGGTCGACACCCAGCACCTTGAAGTAGTCGCGGTAGCCGTTGGCGGACATCGACAGGCGCTCATCAGGAGGGATGACGGGGGAATGGGGGCCCTGCGCCGCCAAGCAGCGGCGCAGGGCAGGACCAGCAAATTCCCGAGCCCAGTCTCTCAGCCGTGGCGCCCGCCCGCCGCCCGTGGGGCGGGGCGGAAGGCCGAACGGCGCCATCGGCGGCCCCCTGCCCCCCGGGGGACAGCACAGGAGGTGCTCACCGCACCCTGGTGACGCTGTGCAGGGTGCCTAGGGTCAGGTGACCTGTGCAATGCCCGTGGTGCAGATCCGATCCCGGCGTTCGGCTCTGTTGATTCCTCTGGCCATCGGTGTGGTGGGCTTCCTCGCCACCGCCAGCGCCGACGCGGGCGGATCGGCCAGCCAGCCCAGTTCCACCTCGCCCCATGTGGGTGAGCCCCTCAGCGGCTCCACCAGCGAACAGCGCGCACTCAGCGCCCACCTGAAGTCCCGGGGTGCGATCTTCTACGGCGCCTGGTGGTGCCCGGCCTGCTTCAAACAGAAGAATCTGTTCGGCAAGGAGGCCGGCAACTCCCTTCCCTACGTGGAATGCGACAAGACCGACAACGGGCGCGAGCGCTGCATGGCCGCCAAGGTGCGTGCCTTCCCCACCTGGGATCTCAAAGGCAAACCCCGGCTCGAAGGGATCCAGACCCTCCAGGAGCTCAAGGCCTGGAGCGACTACCCCGGCTCCGGCACAGCCCAACAGCCCTGATGCCGTCCTCACCGCCAGCTGCGATGTCCCGTCGTTCTTCCATGCCCCGGCCGGTCTTGCCCCCGGCCGTGCCGCTGACCAGCCGCCCCGGCCGCCTCTGCTGGGCCGCCATGGCCATGACCACTCTGCTCGCCCCGGCCCAGGCGGTCCGGGCCCAGACGCTGATGGATGTGACGGGGGCCACCGTCATCCAGGGAACGCTCAACAACTCCTCCACGGCGGTGCCGGGCAGTGGGTCCATCGAGAGGGCCCGCGCAGCCTCCGCCGCGGCCGAGGCCTCCCTCAACAATCGCTCCACCGGCGTCTCCCCTGCCGGCGATCAGGCCATCCCCACGCCGCCGCCCGCGCCACGCGGTGCTACCGGCGGCGCCCCCGCTGCCCCCCCCAGCAGGGCGCGGGTCAACGGCGTGGCGGTGCCCACCTGCTCCCATGGCGGCCTCTGCCATGGGGCCCTGTTGCGGGCCATGGGCGGCCGCTGAGTCCCGCTGAGTGTCCACCAGCAGCGGCTGGATTGTTCCAGGGCCCTTAAGATTTTCGGGGCAGTGCACAACCCGGTCATGATTGTGATCAAGGTCACCAATCCATCTGATCTCGTGGCCTCCCGCATCGGCCGTTTTCTGGCCGATCTCACACCGAGCGGGTTTGACCAGAACAAGGTGGAAGACGAACTGATCAAGCAGCTGGTCGCCCAGATGGCCGCCCAGGGGCTCCAGGGAGAGGTGGCCTCGGTCAAGGGCCTGGATCTGCACAACAAGACCATTGAGGTGAAGGAGCAGATCCAGGTGCGGCGCCACAAGGTGGTCTGAAGGGCCCCTGACTGGCCGGCTGCCGAGCTCACAACAGGCCCGGCCCTGGTGACGCCGGCGCAACATCCTCTGCCAATGGCGACAGCGCAGGCCAAGGTGGGTGGATCGAACGGCCGCCCCGATGGTTTCACCCTGGAGATCATGGGACTGGCAGGCCGCCAGCCGGCGTTGGCTGCTCGGGGCGCTGGCCCTGGGGCTGGTCATGGCACCCGCCACGGTCCTGGCGGAAACCTCGATCGAGCGGGCGGCCCGCACCGGTGAACTCTCCCTGGGTGTGCATGGCGACATTCCCCCCTACGTGAGCACGGGGGCCGGGGGCGCACAGGAGGGCTACATGATCGATGTGTCGGGCCTCATCGCCGCCGAGGTGAGCGATTACCTCGGCAGGCCGGTGAAGGCGGTCACCGAGGCGGTCGACGATCCGGACGCCCTGTTCCGGCGGGTGCACGACGGCGGCGTCGACCTGATGTGCGGCGCCCAGTTCACCTGGGAGCGGGAGATGTTCGTGGACTTCTCGATTCCCTTCGCCCTCTCCGGCATCCGGCTGCTCACCGGCAGCCCGGCCCTCGACGGCACGCCGGATTCCCTGCGGGGCAAGCGGATCGGCGTGGTGGCCGGCAGCCTGGGTGAAGCCACGATCAAAGCCCTGCAGCCCTCGGCCCGACTGGTCGTCCAGCCCAGCCTGAGCGGCGGCATCGAGGCCCTCCGCGCCGGCCGCCTCGACGCCGTGGCCGGAGATTCCGTGCTGCTCGCCGAGGCGGCCCTCTCGCGGGGCTACAGCAAGGCTGCCCTGGTGCCGGCCATGGCCCTGAACCGCTACGCCGTGGGCTGTGCGATGCCGGAGAACAACTCCACCCTGCGCAACCTGGTCAACCTGGCCATCGCCAAGATGCTGCAGGGCTACGTGGATGGGGTGCCCCGCTACCGGGAGCTGGTGAACCGCTGGCTGGGGCCCAGCAGCACGATGGGGCTGCCGGAGGAGGTGATCGCCCTGTACTTCGAGGGCGTGCTGCTCAATCACGAACGGATCGCGGTTCCCGCCCAGCCCTGAAGGTCTTTCCCGCCCTCTGCTCCCTCCTCCTCGCCCAACCCATGGCCATCACCCCCCGCACCTCCCTGCTGCTCCTGCTGCTGGCCTTTGCCGCCCTGGTTCCACCGGCTGCCGTCCAGGCCGGCGAGGCAGCCCCACGGGATGTGGAGGCGCGGCTGGAGCGGATCAGCCAGGCCCTGCTGGCGCGCTTTGAAGGTGGGCAAGGGGCTGGCCAAGGCGAGAGCCTGCTGGCGCGGGGCTTCGCCAACGGTGGCGGGCGCAGCTTCGCCAACGGCGGCGGCCGGGGTTTCGCCAATGGGGTGAACCGCGGCTTTGTGAACGGCCATGGCTACTACGGGGGCAGCCGGGGTTTCGTGAATGGCGGCGGGGGATTCGTCAATGCCCGGCCGGGGGGTGGATTCGTCAATGCCGCCCGGCCGGGTGTGGGCTTCGTGAACTGGTGAGCACCGGCGGATTCGGGCCGATCCGCCTGCTGGTGATCCAGCCCACCTCCCTGTGCAATCTGGATTGCAGCTACTGCTACCTGCCCGGACGGCAGCGGCGGAACCAGCTGGATGTGGCGCTGATGCGGCCGATCCTGCAGCGGGTGCTCGAGAGCCCCTTCGTCGCCGAGGGTTTCACCCTGCTCTGGCACGCCGGTGAACCGCTCACCCGGCCCCCCTCCTTCTACGACCAGGCGAATCAGATCCTGCAGGAGATGTTGGGCCCTCACCCGGCGCTGCGGGTGGCGCAGGCCCTGCAGACCAACGGCACCCTGATCAACGCGGCCTGGTGCGACTGCTTCCAACGCCACGGCATCGCCGTGGGGGTGAGCCTCGATGGCCCCGCCTTCCTGCACGACCGCCACCGCCGCTACCGGCAGGGCCGCGGCAGCCATGCCGACACGATGCGCGGCATCCGCAGCCTGCAGCAGGCGGGGATTCCCTTCTCCGTGATCAGTGTGCTCACCGAGGAATCCCTGCAGCACGCCGATGCCCTGGTGGACTTCTACCTGGCGCATGGCATCCACGAGGTGGGCTTCAACATGGAGGAAACCGAGGGGGTCCATCAGCGCTCCAGCCTCAGCGGCGAAAGCTGCGAAACCCAGTACCGGCACTTTCTGGACCGGGTGTGGGACCGGGTGGTGGAGTCCGGTGGAGCCCTTCGCATCCGAGAGTTCGAGGATCTCTATGCCTTCATCGCGAACCGCTCCCGGGTGGATCATTCCGATCTGAACCGTCCTATGGCCATCGTGAGCGTGGATCATCAGGGCCAGTTCTCCACCTTCGACCCGGAACTGCTGTCGGTGGAGACGCGCTACGGCCGCTTCAACCTGGGCCATGTGCAGACCGATTCCCTGCTGGAGGCCTGCACCAGTCCCCGGTTCCTGCACATGTGGGAAGACATGCGGGCCGGCATCCAGGCCTGCCGGAACAGCTGCGGCTATTTCGGCATCTGCGGAGGCGGTGCGGGAAGCAACAAGTACTGGGAGACCGGAAGCTTCCGGGCCAGCGAGACCCAGGCCTGCCGTTACCGCATCCAGCATGTGGCGGATGTGGTGATGGCGAAGCTGGAGCAGGACCTGCACCTGGCCGCCGGGGACGCCCGGCCGGGGGATCAACGCGGCGGGCCGTTGTAGATCACCTCTTCCACCTGGCGACCATCCGGGGAAATCTGGATCTCCGTCTCCAGCGTGGGAGCCAGGTCCTGCTCCTGCCAGGTGGGGGGGCCGCCCATGAAGCGAAAGACGAAGCCCTCCTTGTCGTTGGCCACGATGCAGGGGTTGGAGGGGGCCGCGGTCGCGAACATGCAGCGTTCAGGCCTGTAGGCCTGGAGGCCGCCGTTGATCTCCACGGCGCGGCTGCGGGCCATGTTGATGGCCCGCACCGCCTCGATCGGCACGCGATCCTGAGCCAGCAGTGGCAGACCTGCTGTCACCAGGGAGGCCACCCCCCCCAGCAGCAGACGACGGATCAGCACGGAGGAACGATGCGGCATGGATTCATCCTTCGCTTCTCTTCCTCTAGGCACAGCGTCGGGGCCTGACAAGGTGAAGCAGCGGTTTGTTCACCGCCAGGAGACGCCCCCGGAGCCGGCGGCACTAGGGCCCTGGGATCTCCCTGGACTCCAGCAGCGCCACCAGCTTGTCAGCCTGGGCGGTGCGGCTGGACCTGGCCAGGTCCAGAGGGGTCTGGTGGCTGCGGGATCGGATCGTGAGATCCGCTCCAGCCTCCACGATCACGGCGGCCGCCTCCAGATTGGATTGCCAGACAGCATCATGCAGGGCTGTGTAGCCATTGCTGGGCCCCTGCTGATTGAGGCTGATTCCGTGCGCAATCAACAGCCGACAGGCCTCGGCGTGGCCTGCATAGGCCGCGGCATGCAACGCCGTCGCCTTCATGCCGGGGTCCAGCACCGTCAGATCGGCACCGGCCTCGAGCAAGACCTGCAGGATCCGGGTATGCCCCAGATAGGCCGCAAAAATCACGGGCCAGTCCCCGGCGGCATCGGCCTGGTTCACATCAGCGCCTTGAGCGAGACAGGCCCGGACCGCGTCAAGGTCATCGGCCTTGACCGCATGCATCAGCTCTGTCACGACGAGAACCCGAGGAGGTGGAGCCTACGCCCGGTCTCTGGCCAGCGCAGACCAGTGCCGTGATTGCAGAAGGCGTGCCGCGTTGCAGCTCCTCGGCATCGGCCATGTGATCTCGAACCGACCCTGCCCCCTCAGGGCCATGGGGATTCGGCGGGATCCGGGAGAGGCAGCTGCTGCCAACATCGGGGGAAGGAGTCCTTGAGAGGCGGCCGCGCGGCTGAAGACAGTGGCCTGGGCCTGACATTCAGCGCGGCCCGAAACCCTCCAGGCCCAATTGAACTTTTCGTCATGGATCCTTGAGTCCGGCAGGTCAGCCGCAGCCCCACGAGACCGAGCGAATGCCTCATTAAGAAAACTCATTATCGATGGCGCCATCAATCAAAAGATATTAGGCTTGATTAAAAAGAACTCCGCAAACCCATCCATGTCTGACCCCAGATTCTTTCGTTGTGACGGCAGGCTTTACGACGAACAAGCAAAGAATCCTCTACGGCTAGCCGTCCGAGACTTATTCAATTCCATCCCCGGCACCGACGGCTCCAGAGTCCTCCGACGCGTCAAAACCGATCTCAATATCAAGGGCAAGCGCTTCTCCGCTTTTGTCAAGGGTCAGCTGAAAGACATCTCAGGCGAAACAGACTTAAACCTCAGATTCGAACTTGAGCTCGTCGCCAGGGGAAGAGCGATTGTACTCAAGAAGAATAACAAGATCGCCACAGAATTCAACGCCAAACGCCTTCAGGGAATCATCAGCTTTCGGGATCCATCCATTGAATCGTTCAATGGAACCGAAGCAATTGCCTTCAACCTGCAAACCATCGTGCCCATAAAGATGTGCAAAGACGTTTTCCTAGGCAACTTTGGAACCACTTTTGCCAAGATTGATTTCACGCGCTCAAGCTTTACAGGCCAAGGCTTCTTTGGCGGAATATCTTCCTCTCAAGTTGCGAGCACCCTCGCAGGTGGAATCGGGGGCGTGCTGAATGGCAGTGCGCTTGCAACTGCACTCGCCTAGCTCTTTAACTTCCACGGGTTGAATCGCTGGAGGAAGCCAAGGACTGTGCACCTCATCTCCCTTTCGCGATTCCCCTCGTGGCCAAAGGCTCTCGTTCCGCACACGAGCGGCTCACTGGGCCAGCCAGTTCAGCAGCCTGGCGATGTTGCAGGCCCACGCTCCCGCATGCGCCATGCACCCTTCCCGTTGCCGCCGCGACCACCTCGCCACGCTCCTCGATCTGCCCAACGTGGGGCCTGCCGTAGCTCATGCGCTGGCCGCGCTGGGCTATCAGGTGCCTGCGGACCTGATCGGCGCTGATCCCCTGGCTCTTTACCACCGCTTGGGCCGGCTGCGCGGCTGCCGCCAGGACCCCTGCGTGCTGGATGTGTTCATCGGGATCACCCGCTTCCTGGACGGTGAACCGGCCCGGCCCTGGTGGGCTTACAGCGCAGAGCGAAGGCGACGCCATCCTGAGCTCAGAGCACCTTCAACACCGCCGCCAGCCCCTCGCTGACAGCCCATCGGTGACAGCCACCAGCAAGGCCCGTTCGAGGCTGCCGATCGTGTCGCTCGGCTGATCGCCGCAGGGGGATAGGCCTGGCAGGTGGAGATGTCGCCGAGCATCTCCAGGCTCACCATCAGCCGCAGCCGCTGGGCCCGGGCCATGAGGTCCCTCGCCAGGGCCTGGTTGCTGGGTGACGTGACGCCGGATCACCCCCCGGAGTGGGGCACCTGGGGCCAATCCACCAGGTCCCGGCCGCGGGCCACCAGGTCCCGCACCCGCTGGGGATCGACGGGCGGGTGCGTGCCCGCTGCCACGGCCCGGTAGTGATCGGCCACACGCCAGGCAGCCGTGGCGTCATGGCCCTGGTGGCGGGGGATGAGGTGCAGATGCAGGTGGGGCGCCCCCTCGCCGAAGGCCACGGCATACACGCGCTCACAACCGGTGAGCCGCTGCACCAGCGCGCTGGCCTGGCGCACCGCCCGGCCCCAATCGGAGGCTTCCGCGTCATCGAAGGCCATGGGGCCCGGAAGGTGGCGAAGGGCATCGAGCAGCAGCCAGCCCGGCAGGGGGGCCGGGTCGGGATGGTGCCGCAGCAGCCAGAGGGGGCTGCGGGCGATCTCGAAGGCGGCCATGACGCCATCGCGGTGCAGGGCGCAGATGGGGCACGGTGGTGAGGTCACGGGATCCGTGAAGGACAGACAGGTTGAGGCTGCATCGGATGACCGCCCCGAGCCGAGAACTCCAGCAAAGCGCCGAGTCGGCAGCCAGCCGGGCTCTGCGGCAGGGGGTTCAGCTCATCCAGCGCAGCACGATCTCATCGGGATGCACATCACCCAGGTTGTCCTTCATCAGAGCACGGAAGAGAGCCGTTGTGAATGTTTCAGGCCCATGGCTGCTCACACATGTCCCGTCTTTCCAGACATCGATGGCCCAAAATCCGTCGGCGCATTCGATCCGGCTCTGTACAGGGCAATCTTCCGGAGATGGGGGCTCCTTAGGCACCTCGATCGAAATCCCAGCCAGACCCATCCGCATGGTCTCCATCGCGACAGGATGACCCATGAACTTTCTCCTCCCCAGATCTGTTCAAGCCTGCCACCATGGTGACCGGCTCTCTCCGAGCCGAAGCACCCCATGGATCACAAGGGCTGACCCGGCCTCAGGATCCTGGCCTGAGGTTGCAGCACAAGCTCCTCATTCCCGAGAACATCCGGCCAAGGCAGGCATCCTGTCGCGATCACCTTGAGGATTGTCGGCACAGGAGAACATTCTTCACGGTCGGCCTGCTGCTCGCCGTGAATCCTCCTTCGCCTGCATGGCCGATCGGGGTACGGAAAGGATCCTGAGCGATGCTGCAGAGGTCGAAAGATTCCCCCTGCCCATGCCCACAACGCCAGAGACGCTGGGCCGTTTCGTGCTTCGGGGCCTCCGCATCGGCGCCAGCACGGTGACGATCGTGGCGTTGCTGCGCAGCGACTGGACCGGTGGCATCAGCGCCGGTGCTGCTTGGCTGGTTGTTCTGCAGGTGGAGCGGCGGCTGCAGCCGCCGACAGACCCCAGCGCGGGGTGATCGCCCCCGGACGGCTCAGGCCACCGGCTGGCGATGCAGATCCGGCCTGGCCGGCGGGCGGGGTGGCTGCAGCAGCGGGACCAGGCTGCTGAGGCCGATCATCAGAAAGGAGAAGGCACCCAGCAGGGCCAGCAGCCGCAACCCCAGGCCCCGGCCCGGGTCCACCAAGGGTGCCTCGTCCTCCCCCGCGATCGGAGGAGGGCAGTGGGGCGACCGTCGATCGGGGGGCATCAGCGCACCACCAGCGCCGCTGTGCAGCGCAGCCCTGTTTCAGCCAGGCAGAGGATTTCCAGGTCGCCCTTGCAGGGGGTGACACCATCCTGGCCGCCCCTCCACCTTCAGGCGGCCGGCCCCTGCCCCAGAGGGCGGAACATCACCAGGGCATCCACATCACCGAACTGGCGGTGCTGACGCGAAAGCCTGCTGGAGGCATGTCGTTACTGTTGCGACTCAGGGAGACCGGCTGGGATGTGTTTCTCAAGTGCGGCGAGTTTCGCCGCCGCCGGCTTGCTGCTCCCGGCCGGCCTCGCCACCACGCGGCACTGCCGTCGCTCGGGACGGTGGGATCTCCTGCCGCTGGCCCTGTCCCCGCTGCTGTTCGGCGTGCAGCAGGCGCTGGAGGGGCTGGTGTGGATCGGCCTCGATGGCGGTGAGCTGGAGCCGCTGACGCGGAACGCAGCCGTGGCCTATCTCTTCTTCGCCCACGCCTTCTGGCTGGCCTGGATTCCTTTCTGCGCCCTGCATTACGGGCAGGACTCCAGGCCTGTGTTCCAGCCGCGGGGGCGCCAGCTGATGCTGGCGGGGGGGCTGGCGATGGGCCTGTGGCTGTGGCTGCCGCTGCTGCTGGATCCCGGACGCATCCATCCCACCGTGGTGCGCGGGTCGATCGACTACCTCCCCGTCCTTCCGGGCCATGGGCTGGTGAGCCACGAGGTGGGAACTCTGGTGTACGGGCTGGTCATCAGCCTGCCGTTGATCCTCACCGGTTCGCGCAGGCTGACGTGGTTCGCCGCGGCGCTGATCGCGGCCTTTGCCCTGGCCCAGGTGAGTTACCTCCACGCCTTCAGCTCGGTGTGGTGCTATTTCAGCGCCCTGCTCTCCCTGCTTCTTCTCTGGGTTGTACGGGAAGCGCGGCCGGTGAGACCCCAGCTCCGCTGACCCGGGGAAACACACTGAAACCCTCTCCGGCGCCAGACATGTGAAAGGGCCCTTCCAGGCCCCATGGGTCATTTGGGTGATAGGGGCTCCTTCCACGTGGGACAACGCTGAGAAGAACACCAGAACCCTAGTCCCCACAGTGAGTTTTGGGAAGCTTTGACAAACTCACGAAACCCCTGGAAGATTCATTTGTCCGCCGGTTTGTCCGCTGAGTGCCAGCTTCTGTCCGCCGTTCCGCCACATGGGAGGACGGCTTCCGCCAGATGGTTCGAGAGGGGCGCAAGGGCTGGACTGTCAGCGAGGACAAAGGGCGCATCCGGCTGAAGGTGCGTGGTCAGGGTGTACCAAGCCAATCGGCTGCACTGCCGTTTGACTGGGCTCCAGATCAGGTGGCTGATGCCCTTCTGCTGGTCAACCGCACCTACGTGGCATGGAAGCTGGGCGAAGTCACCCTGCAAGCTGCCCTACGCGAGGCGTTGGGTGCCAGTGACAAGCAATCTCACCGTGTTCTAAAGAGCTGGCCGGGAATCGTGGATTCGTTCCGCGAGTCTCTCCAGCAAGGCCGGAACCAGATCCTCACCAAGACATGGAAGGCCAACTACGAGCCCTATCTTCTTGAGGCTCTGAGGCTGCTAAGGCAACCTGCACCTCCAGCCGACGGCTACGAGCTTCTGAAGCGGACGCTGGAGCGGTGGAAAGCAAAGCCCGCTAGCAGGTTCGCCTGCTGCCTGGCATTGAGGAACTGGCTGGATCATGCCGTTGCACGCCACGGGATGCCACCCAGTTGGCGGATCGACCAAACCACAATTCAGGAGCTGCGCGGGCGCCCGCCGGAGAAGCGGACCAAAGCCACGCTCACCGACGTCGAGCTGTTGGATCTGATCGCAGCGATCGAGGCTAGGAATCCACGATGGGCGAACGTGCTGCGGTTGTTGACGCAATACGGCTTACGTCCGTGTGAGCTGCAGTGCCTCACGCCTCGATACAGCGACAACGGAGAGGTGGGTCTGTGGTGCTCCTACCGCAAGGTGTCCGGTCCAAACAAAACGGAACCGCGATGGCTGCAGCCTCTGCCTCTCGAGAACGCGAACGGGGGACTGGTGGCTTGGGAGCTGGCCGAAGCGATGGACGTAGGGCGGCTGCCGCTGCCCGTGGGCCAGGACGGGTTGGAGCGAAAGCTTGATGGCCACTTCGTGCAGCAATTTCTGGTGCGCCAGCCGGAGTGGAAGGCTCTGCAGCAGAAATACAGCAGGAAGGGCTTGTGGCTACGGGCATACAGCTTCCGTGATACCTACAGCGTGCGGGCGCACCGTATGAGTGTCGAAACAGCACAGATTTGCAGGGCTATGGGTCATGGACTACAAGCTCATAGCAGGGCGTATGAAACCGCCACGGACAGGACTACAGCCGCAGCCTTCTCCGCTTTGAAGCGAAGAAAGCATTGATCGAGAGCTTGCGGAAGCCGTGGGAGTGGTTAGAGTATTTTCGTTGACCCGATCAGCAACTTCGGTCGCCCCGGCGCAACACCCAAGCCATTCAACCTTCAGTTTGGAGCTAGCTGCCAAGCCAGAACGCAAGCCTGTCCCACTTAATGCACCTATTCCGGGCATGGAGACTGACCGGCTTCCCCGTGGGGTAGTCCGCTCCGCATGGCCAGGTTTCATTCGCCGCCTCACTCGCAACGGGCTTGTCCCAATTGACGAGCACTTCAGCTACGGCGGCAGCGATGCTCTCAAGTGGCAGAAACTGCTGAAAGCAGCTCGGCGCTGGCAAGACGCTCTGCTCCAAACGGAGGACAGACATGGCTTCCCTCGCGCTTAGCAGGCGCGATCCCAGTTATGAAACCCAGTTGGGTTGGTACCACCGCCATGGCTGAGCGCCTTGGGGTGCATCCTCAAACGCTGCTCAAGCTACGTCGATCTGCGCGATCACCCTTTCAGCAAGGGCGTGACTACCGCTTCGCCGGTCTTTCTACCGGGAAATTGCAGTGGCACCCCGAGGCTACAGAAGCCAGTTTCACTGAGATGCACCATGTCCCCGCGAGCGAGGTAGAAACCTTCTCGAAGGGAATGGCAGTCGCCCGCTGAAAACGGAGGCCACCGTGATTCAGCATGATCATGCTACCGGCTCCCAGGCCGGCGTAGGAGAGCTTGGGAAGACTTCTGCTGAGATTGTATTGCCTTCAGACCTCGCCTCAACCGAGCGACAAGCTCTTGCAGAAGCAGCATTGCTGTTCGCCCTAGTGGAAGTTGCAAGATCCAATGGCTTCAGCCTGCGCCAACAGGTCGCGATCTGGAGGCCATTTCATGACTAAGGAACGTGATGCCTGGGAGAGGTTAATTACTCTCAGAGTATTAGCCCCAGACAGTCTCTTCAGCCCATCGAGAGCCCAGGATGGCTGGTACAGCACCACGCTCAAAGCCGAGCTGAAGCGGCTTGATGCTCCCAGGCGTAAACAGTCGCAAGAGGCATTCCCGAAAGCCGTAACAGCACAGGGCCAGGAGCAGAAAGCAACTACGGCAGAGCTGATTCAGGCTGCCGTCGAAGGTCTCATGGCCGCCACGCTGGCAGACGATCACAACCAGATTGATGCCTTCTACGCCTCCCTGTACCGCCTAGGCGTAGCTCGTGACCGTGCCCAGGAGCGGGTTCTTTTCCACTGGGCCGAGCTGCACGGTTACCAGCTCTCCACCGGCGGCTCCTACAAGGCAGTGCGCGGGCGGGTGTTCGGCAAAGCCAAGGAAGGCACCGGTCTCCGGCAGCAGCTCCCAGGCTTCGGCCTTGACCGTGATCTGCACCTGCTGGTTTCTGATGGCGCTGGAGGGAAGACCACTGCTTTGGCAGAGCTGGCAGTGGTCTACAGCGCACGAGATCGTGGTTTCCTCGACCACGAAGCACCCCGCACCGATCCTGCCAACGATCCACGTAACACCGCCCTTGTGATCGCCTCCGATGGCGAAGCCACGGCCTACAGCATGTGGGGGAGCTACCTCGAAGACCTACAAGCCGAGGAACGCGGCGCTGACGTGGAGATCTGGGCCCAAAACGAAGAAACCGGGGAACGGGCTTGGAATGTCAGCCTTCCGAACCTCGATCGGCTGGCAAAGCGCCTGGCCCAAGGTGATGTGTGTGTGGTGATGATCGACACCGCCAACGCTGTGCTGCGCGGCGCCGGCATCAACGTTGGCGTAGGCCCCATCGAGACCTACCTACGGTTGCTGAAGCAGGTCGTATGTCGATACTGCGCGCTTTGGGTCGCACACCACACCACCCGCGCGGGCACGGCTGATCTGAAGGGAATCGGCGGCCATCCAGCCTTCCAAGAGGTGCCCAGCGTGATCCACATGATCGAAGCCAGGCAGCAGGCTGACGGCACCAAGCTGCGCCTGTGGCATGTGCTGAAGCTGCGAGGTGCGGACTACAGGCGGTTCGCCTACTTGCTGCGCGGCGGTCGCCTGTGTGTGACCGAGGGGCATCTGTTCCAGAACTGCACCGACCAGGTGCTGGTGGCGCTGCACACACAACTGCTGGTCAAGGCCAGCACAGCGCCAGGTGAGCTGATCCGCGTGACGGGGAGGCCTCAGCAGTCGGTCTACAACGCACTAAACCAGCTCCGCGGCGAGAAGGTCATCCGGCGGCATGGCCACGGCTACCGGCTCACCACATCGGGCCAAGCATTGATGGAGAGCCTGCGCGTCTGAGCCCCCCTACCTGCACACCCACACTTCGGTAGACAAAGCGCCCAGAACCATTGGGGCCAAGCGGTTCTAACCACTTGATTTACCGATGGACCCAAAGAGATGGAGAGAGGGGGGGGGGCAGTCGTAACAGGCCTTATGCCCAGAGAGGCCACGCTAGAAATCAAGCGCATATCAATCGTGAGCCAGGCAGAACCTGATTGCTATCTCTCCTCAACGTATCCTCGCATCAGCCACTTATTGCGCACAATACTTGGCGCAGCGATTGCATAGGCTATCCATACTATCCAGCCCAGAAAGATCAACCACAATAATAGGCCCAATAGCAAGTTGGCAAGGGCATGGCCTACTTCGCCAATACACAAGAAAAAAATAGGCCCGAAGAAGAATGCACCAGCAACAATTGCAAAGTTGCTTGGATACACCTTATGATTATTCTGCGGGTTTCTAAAATAACGGACTCCAGGGGAAGCTCTCTTTGCTAATTGATTGCTCGGCGGTGGTACTAAATCTGCCTGGCCTGCGGGCTTGTCATCGGCGGGTTCACCAGGAACAGTACCCTCTGGCGGGAGTGGTGGCGGTGGCGGTGGCGTTTTCATGCCCGGATTATGCCTCTAGCGTCAGTTGCGAGCAATAAACCTCTTTCAAGTCTGGTTGTGGTACTGCTTACCGCCGACCGTACTGATTGGGTGGAGCTGGCCGGCCCGGGTGGTTGATGCCGAGGCCCAAGAGATCGTCAAGCTGGCGGATGCAGCCCACCACCCACGCCGCCTGGCCGGCCTTAAGGGCTGCCTGAGTGGCCTGCTGCAACGACACCACCGCCTGAGCCAGCAGGGCCTCACGATCGCCCACGGCGTTCACCTCCTCAACGAGCTGGAGGTAAGCGGCCCGCACATCACGCTGGGCCTGGCGCCGCTTGATCCCCCACCGTTGCGTCAGATCCGTCACGACGTGCGGAATGGCGCGACCCTGCACCAGCTCGGCAAAGGCCCAGTCAACGCGCTGCCTGGCTCGGGCCTTTGTGGGCATCAGATGCCGGCCTCCGTCCATGCGCGTTCAACGGCGATCAGCACGGCGAGGCGCTGGTCTGCGGTGAGTTCCGACGTGGTGGCGATGGCCTCGCGCACCCGGCGCTGGAGGTCGATCAGGGTTGATGAGGGCATGGTTTCAAGCATCGTCAACACCGTCGAGGTAGACGGGCACACCAGCGGGGAAGGTTTCGTCCCACAGCGGATCTTTGGCGCCTTCCCATCGTCGGCCTTCAGCGATGGCGGCGGCCTTCAGGCTGTCCCATGCGGCCCAGTAGTGCGGGTTGAGTTCTCGCCTCCAGCGGTGGCCAAACTCTCTGTATCTGGCGATCTGCTCGGCGCTGGCCTTGGGGCTGTCCTGCTTGGCGAAACCGAGCAAGCCGCCACCGCTGCCGATGCCGAGCTTCTCCTCCCATGCCCTGACCGCCGGGCGATAGAAGTCCCAGCGGGCATCAGGCGGCGGGTTGAAGATGCGGCCGCGATGGTTCATGGCAGCTCGGACGGAAGATCAGTTACCGCTGCCGCGAGCTGATCAGCTTCGGCCTCGATTGCTTCGATCCGTTCGATCACCGCCGCGTGGGATTGACGGATCTGGCCGGCCTCCTTGCGCAGCTTTTGGATGTGGTCCTCAACCTGGGGCCGGTAGCAGGGGCGGTTGGCCCGGCTGGCGAGCCAGGCCAGGGCCGCCGCCTTCGCCTCCGGGCAGTTGGCGGTGCCGTGCTCGTGGCAAATGTCCCACCCCGCGCCGTGATCAGCGCGATCGACGCTCAGCCAGCCAAGAACCGGATGCCGTGGGGCGACTCGTGGATTCATGTATCGCCCGATGTTGTAAGAACCGATGCCCATCAGACCCAGCTCCCGGTGAACGGATCACGGCGGCCATGGGTGTGGAGCCGGCTCATGGCGTTCTGGTGGGCAAGCCGGGCTTTGCGCATGGCCTCGGTCTTGGCGCGGAGGTTGTCATGCCGAGCGGCGATGGCAGCCTGCTGCTCCCGCTTCTGGAGGTGCTCCTCAACGGCGAGGCCGAACTCCTGTTCCTTGCCGGCAGCACGGGCCAGGGCGAGGCCGAGGGCTTCATCCTTGGCCACCAGTTCCAGGACAACGGCACGGGCGGCGAGGGTGGAGTCCGCGAAGGGATTCGGCGGTGTGTAGGCCCCGTGGCGGGCCTTCTGGAGCCACTGATTCACGAGGGGCGAATGAAGATCAGCGAGGCGTTGTTTCACCTGCTGAGCCACCCGACGCTCCTCGGATGCTTCGGCCATGGTCTTGGCCATCAAGGCTGGGTCGTACTGAGAAGGCATGGCGTTACAGGTATGCGACGACGGCGCCGGAAGTGAGCTTCACGGCGGTGAACAGGCCGGAGATCTCCACGCCAGCGGCAACGGAAACACCGCCGAGGCCGAAGACAGCGGACACCGTGGCGGCGTCGAAAACGGTGGCCTGGAGGGTTGCAACCTTCCGCCAGCGTCCGGTGTGGAGGGCGGTGTCAGCGATGACAGTGCCGCCCGACTCCCAGAGCCTTTCGGCCATGGCGGCCATGGCAGCGGGCGCGGGGCTCATTGGCGCACCTCAGCGATGGGCACGTCGATGGCCTCGAAGTCCTCGCGGTTGAGGTGGGCGAGGTCGGCATCCGCCAAGGCCCGATCGACGCGGCGGGATTGAGCGGATGCGAGCGGATCATCTGACCCGACACGGGTGACGAGGTGCTCCGGCATGTGCGGGGGGCAACGTTACAGATAGATTGCCCCGCCGATGTTTATGACATTCACCGCATCCCGCTGTGCAACATCACTGCTGGCGGAGATTCCATCAGCACCCCTGGAGGTTGCGTCCCAGTTCTGCGGCCACCCGACTGATTCGCGCCGCTGCTGGGTTCAGGTGACGGGGAAGGATGACGGGCTCGAATTGCTGGCCCTGGGCAAGGGCACGGCCTGCCGGATCACCTGCCCAGGGTCTGCCCCAGAGCCGCTGATGGTGCCGGCGGCAGCCGTGAGGGCGTTGTTCAAGGCGGCCACGCCGGACCGGTGCCCGTGGGTGGGCGTCCATGGCGGCCCAGATGCACCGGGCATCACCCTGCGGGCATTGGGAACCACCACCGGCAAGCGGGCCGAGGGGCCACGTTGCGGCGAAGCTGGCTGGCTGCAGTGGCCGCTCCTGCCGAATCAGCCGCACCTGGGCCAAACCGTGGTCACCGCAGCCGGATTGAACCGGGCGCTGCGGGCACTGGAGGGCGGGCGGACCATGGCGCTGACGCTGTTGCCCCAGGGTCTGCTGCTGACGGCTGACGCTGGTGAATGGCGCGGAGAGGTGCTGATCGTCGGCCCCGCCTGATGGAGCTGATCTCCGCTGTTTTTTGCGTGTGGCGGCTGAGGCTGAGCTTCGGTGTGGAGTGGGTGGCCCCAGATGTTGATGAGCCCCCAGAACGGCGGCCCGTGACCCTGCACCTGGAGCCGGTCGAGGAGCCCGGCCTGGAGGATGACCCCGACGGCCTGGGGTTCCGGTAGGGCTGCAACCTATGGGCGTCACCGATCAGAAGTGCCCCCGGCGGGTGGAGTCAAAGGGGGCGCTTTTCTTTGCGATAAGTCTGGTTCGGACCGTCGCCCCCCGTGGCATGGAGTGCCTGATCAGGAGCCCCCGACGTGTCGCAGCCCATAGCTAACTAGTTGCCGGCTCCCCGCACATTGACCCTGTAGCAATAGAGTGCCATCTGATAATCATACCCGTACTGCTGAATGCAATAGTTGCGGAGTCTGGGATTTGTCGCGTGGCGAGTAAACGTCTGGTAGGCAGCGGACTGTCCCTGTATGCATGAAGGGACGAGAATCGGCATGCCAGGATTTTGCATCTTGCAGATTTCCGCCCATTGCTGCGTGAGTCCTTGTGGCGCAGCATCTGCGATTCCAGCCAGGCACGAGCATGCTATTGAAAGGCGAATCAGAGACGCAGGGACCCCGCGCAATTTAGTAGCCAGTCCCATGTTCAATGGATAATGCTTCCCTAATCTTGCATTGCTCTAGTTAGACATTGGCCCGGATGACACATAATTCTTATCAAGACTGAAGGGGCCTATGACTGGGATCGCTATTTATCCGAGCCTCAGCGAGGAACTGTCGGCAGGGTTGCTGGCGACGTAGTGGGCGGTGGTGGCGGTGCTGCTGTGCCCCAGGGTGGCGCTGAGCACGAAAACATCACACCCGGCACGGATGGCCGAGGTGGCATGGCTGTGGCGCAGACGGTGAGGGTGGAGGTGGACCCCGGCCTTCTTGCCCCAGCGGCTGAACCGGTCCGCGATGGCCTGCCGGCTGAGCGGTGCCGTGCCCGCTGGATTCGGGAACAGCCAGGCGTCGGCATCACCACGGCCCAGGCTCTCGAGCAGCGCCAGGGTTTCGGTGCTCACCCGGATGGTGCGGGCCTTCCCTCCCTTGCCGTTGCGGATGCTCACGAGGCCGCCACCTTCGACCGGTTCCACATCACCCCAGCGCAGGGACCGCAGCTCGGACACCCGGACGCCGAGCAGGAAACTGCCCCGGAGCATCACCAGATCACGGCGGGCGGTGCGATCACCGGCAGCAGCAGCGGCGGCCACAGTGCCGGTGACGGCGGCCAGCTCCGGTTCAGTCAGTGCCCGCGCCACCTTCGGCGCGTGGAGCAGCGCACGCCTGGGCCAGACGTTGCGGGCGATGCCGGTGACGCCGGAGCGGTTCGGTTCCGATGCCCACCTCCACAATGCGGACCATGCCGAGAGCCGGCGATTGAACGACCGTGGCGCCAGGGTGCCGGCCTCCACCAGATCGCGGAGATCAGCGACCGCATCTTCAGCACGGGAAGGGTCGAGCATCCGCAGCGGCGTCCCGGGGCAGTTCAATGCCATCCATGCGGCCAGGTGGCCCAGCTCCCTGTCGTAGGCGCGGTGGGTCTCCGGACTGCCGGTGCGACTGCATTGGCAAAGGAACCTTGATGTCAGTTCTGCGTCAGACCAGAGAAGGTTCCCTGCTGCCTGGGCGTCATAGAGACGACTGACGAAAGCCAGTGCTTGCTCACGGTCCATGCCGCTGAAGAGGCCAAGGCGGCGGTCAGCAGGGAGCGGAGAGGCGAGAATTTTGTCCGCGCATTTGTCCGCCGGGCAATCCTGTCTTGCGAAGGTCTTGCTGAGACTTGTTGCGGCGGAGGCATTGAAGGGGGGCTTCCACCCCCATGCGGTCATTTGGGTGATAAGGCTGACCTCACCCCATCTCCCTTAGAGATGTCAGGCAGCCACAGGGGCGGCTTGACGGGAGAAACGAACGATGTTGTTCGCTGTTACGGGTTTGCTCTTACCGAGCAGGCTTCAGTCACTCTCCTCATGCCCCGTCGAAACCATTGCAGCCCCGTGAGGGGGGGGAATGGAGCTGAGCGGAATCGAACCGCTGTCCGAAACACTGGTGTGAGCCACCTAGTCCGGCCGAAACCGGACTCGTGCATTGTGGCAGCAGCCAGGAGTCGACGCTGGGGTGGGCATCACCGAACCCGATGCAGGGGAGATCCGGGGGATCGCCGTGGTGCCGCCGGGCCTCGAAGCCCCGGCGGCCGAGGAGCTCCGCGCCCTGGGATGCGAGGCGGTGGCGGAGCTGCGGCGGGCCGTGCGCTTCCGCATCGACACCGCCGGCTTCTACCGCCTGCATCTCCAGGCCCGCCTGCCCTTCCGGCTGCTGCGGCAGCTGGCCGCCTTTCCCTGCCGCGGCCGGGACGAGCTCTATGCAGGGGTGCAGCAGGCAGCGGACTGGTCCCACTGGCTCCCCCCGGCCCGCAGCTTCCGCGTCGATGCGAGCGGCACGGCGCCGGGCCTCAACCACAGCCACTACAGCGCCCTGCAGGTCAAGAACGCACTGGTGGACCAGCAGCGCCGGCTGTGGGGGCAGCGCTCCTGCGTCGATCTCGACGATCCCGACCTCAGCCTCCATCTCCACCTCGGCGGCGGGATGGCCAGCCTCAGCCTCGATGGCTCCGGCGGCAGCCTGCACCGCCGCGGCTACCGCGCCGCCATGGGCCTGGCCCCCCTCAAGGAGAACCTGGCGGCCGGTCTGATCGCCCTCACCGGCTGGAACGGCACGGTGCCCCTCGCGGATCCCCTCTGCGGCAGTGGCACCCTGCTGATCGAGGCCGCGAGGCTGGTTCTGGGCCGGGCCCCGGCCCTCGGTCCCGACGGAGTCCGCCGCTTCGCCCTGGAGCGCTGGCCGGATTTCGATCCGCAGCTGTGGGATCAGGAGGTGCGGACCGCCGCGGCCCTGGCGCGCTCCACCCTGGCCGATGGGCAGCCGCTGGCACCCATGGTGGGCATGGAGCAGGACCCCGCCGTGCTGGAGCAGGCCCGCAGCAATGCGACGGACGCGGGGGTGGCGCCCTGGCTCGACCTCCGCCTGGGTGACTTCCGCGACTTCCAGCCCCCCGCGCAGCCGGGCGTGCTGGTGTGCAATCCGCCCTACGGCGAGCGGATCGGCGAGACCGCGGAGCTGGAGAACCTCTATGCCGACCTGGGCCGGATGGTCAAGGAGCGCTGCAGCGGCTGGAGCCTGTGGCTGCTGAGCGGCAACCCAGCCCTGACCGGCGCCCTGCGGATGAAGGCCAGCCGCCGGATCCCGGTGAGCAATGGCGGCATCGACTGCCGCTGGCTGCACTACACGATCCGCTGAAGCCGCTCAGCGACCCAGCAGGGCGCGGGTGGTCTTGGTGAGACCCGCGGTGGTCTGGGGCAGGTAGGGGCCCTTGAGCAGGCCGCCGCCGATGCGCAGGAACACCCCCGCCACCACCACGTTGAGCGTGGCCACCGCCAGGGCGCTGTGGATCCAGCTGAGGCTGAACGCTTCGTGCAGCCAGAACAGCAGGGCACCCTCCGCCGCGATCAGCGCCAGCAGCAGCATCGTGAGCCCGCCACTGAGCAGCAGGGCACCGCTGATCAGCCGCCGCTTCTCATGGTCGGCCTCCTGCAGCGCGATGCGCACGTGCAGGTCCATCACCGAAGTCATCAGGGCGCCGACCCGCCCCATCGCCTCGCGGGCCTTGCCGCCGCGCTCGCGTCGCTCCTCGCTCATGCCGAACGACGGCCGGACGACAGCAGCAGGCCCACGAGCACACCCACGCCGGCAGCGATGCCGAGCGCCATCAGGGGACGCTCCCGCACGGGCTTCTCGATGCGGGGCCGCAGGGTGGCGTTGAGATCATCGAGCACCCCCTCCAGCTGCTTCTCCAGGGGAGCCAGATGGTCCGCGATGCGGCTGGTCTGGGCCCCGGCCAGATCGACCAGCTCCACCAGCTGGTGCTTCACCAGGGTCACGGTGCGGCCGGTCTGGGAGGCGATCACCTCCGCCACCTCATCGAAGCTGCCCCGGGTGGCTTCGAGGGTCTGGCGGGCCACCTGGGGCCATTCGCGCTGGATGGTGGGGAGGAGGGTCTCGAAGCGCTCCCGGAAGGTCTCCTGATGGGCCTCCGCGGCCGGCGTCTCCTCGCGCGGCGTCTGGGGTGTCTCGTCGGTCATGGCGTGTCTCGCACTGACAGCTGATGGCTTCAACCTAGGGATGGGGTTGAGCAACGCAAACCCTCCGCTACATTTCAGCTGCTCGGCGGACGGGCCTGTTGGTTCACATCAATCAGGTCGGGCTCACCCACTTCAAGTCGTTCGGCGGAACGATCACCATCCCGCTCGAGGAAGGCTTCACGGTGGTGACCGGGCCCAATGGCTCCGGCAAGAGCAACATCCTCGATGCGGTGCTGTTCTGCCTGGGTCTGGCCAGCAGCCGTGGCATGCGCGCCGACCGCCTGCCGGATCTGATCAACAGCGCCATGCTCAAGGCGGGACGGGCCGCCGAGACCTCGGTGAGCGTGCGCTTCGACCTCAGCGACTGGGAACCCGACGAAGCCGAGACCGGGCTCGAGGCCCCCGAGGAAGGGCCCTGGATCCGGCCGGGCCAGACCAGCTGGACCGTGAGCCGCCGCCTACGGGTGGCTCCGGGGGGGACCTACGCCAGCAGCTTCAGCGCCGACGGACACCCGTGCAACCTGCAGCAGCTGCAGACCCAGCTGCGACGCCTGCGGGTGGACCCCGAAGGCAGCAACGTGGTGATGCAGGGAGATGTCACCCGCATCGTCTCGATGAGCGCCCGCGACCGGCGCGGCATCATCGACGAACTGGCCGGGGTGGCCCTCTTCGACAGCCGCATCGAGCAGACCCGCGGCAAGCTCGAGGATGTCCAGGACCGCCAGGAACGCTGCGCGATCGTGCAGCAGGAGCTGCTGGCCAGCCGCCAGAAGCTGGAACGCGACTGCGCCAAGGCCCGCACTTACCAGGCCCTGCGGCAACGGCTGCACGAGGGCCGGCTGCAGGAGCAGGTGCTGGCCTTCGAGGCCGCCCAGGCAGGCCTGGCGGCCCTGATCAGCCGCCAGCAGGCCCTCGGCCGCCAGCAGCACGATGAGCGGGAGGCCATCGCCGCCGCCGAGGTGGCCCTGCAGGGGGCCACCTCGGCGCTGGAGCAGCTGCAGGCCGAAGTGAAGGAACTGGGCGAGGACCAGTTGCTGGCCGTCCAGGCCGAACTGGCCGGCCTCGAGGCCAGCGGCCGGGAACTGGCCCGCCAGGCCGAGAAACACCAGCAGCAGGCGGAAGACCTCCAGCGCCAGCGCCAGGAACTCGCCCGCAGCCAGACGGAGCTGCGGCTGCAGACCCAGCAGCTGGAGGCCGCCAGCGACCAGGGCGAACTCGAGGCCGCCGAAGCGACCTGCCGTTCCGCCGAAGCCGCCGTGGAACTGTCCCGGCGCCGTTTGGGCGAGGTGGCCGGACGCTCGGGCAGCTGGCTGGAGGAACAGAAACAGCGCAGCCAGCAACGCCAGCAGCTCGGCGCCACCATCGGCCCCCTGGAAGCCCAGCGCCAGCAGCTCAGCGAGCGGCTGCGCCAGAACCAGGCCAGGCTGGCCGAGCTGACCGCCGAACATCAGCAGGAAAGCGCCAGCCAGGCCAGCGTCCAGCAGCAGCTCACCCAGGCGGATGGTGAGTGGCAGGAGCTGCAGACCACGACCCGCGACCACCAGCAGCGGGTCCAGGAGCTGGCCGAGGCGCTGGCGCTGCACCAGCGCACCCGCCAGCGCCTCGAGCAGGAGCAGACCCAGCTCGAACGGGAGATCGCCCGGCTCGACAGCCGTCGTGAGACCCTCCAGGAGAGCCGCGGCACCGGGGCCCTGCGCATGCTGCTGGAGGCCGGTCTCGAGGGCATCCACGGCCCGGTCGCCCAGCTGGGTGAGGTGGAGGACCGCCACCGCACGGCCCTGGAAGTGGCGGCAGGGGCGCGGCTGGCTCAGGTCGTGGTCGACGACGACCGGATCGCCGCCCGCGCCATCGAGCTGCTCAAGCAACGCCGGGCCGGACGCCTCACCTTCCTGCCCCTCAACAAGATCCGCGGAGGTGGAAGCGCGGGCTCCAGCGGCGGCGCCGCCCTGCAGCGGGGGCCGACGGCCGACGGCGGTGCGCTCGGCCGGGGGGATGGCCGCAGCCGGGATGGCCTGGTGGCGCGGGCCGTGGAGCTGGTGCGGCACGAACCCGTCTACGCCGAGGTGTTCCGCTACGTCTTCGGCGACACCCTGGTCTTTGTCGACCTGGCCAGCGCCCGCCGGGAGCTGGGCCGCTGCCGGGCCGTGACCCTCGATGGAGAGCTGCTCGAGAAGAGCGGGGCCATGACCGGGGGCAGCCTGCACCAGCGCGGCAGCCAGCTCAGCTTCGGCCGCAGCCAGGATGGTGACGAGGCCGAGCCGCTGCGCCGCCGGCTGCTGGAACTGGGAGAGAGCCTGGTGGCCTGCCAGCGGCGCGAGGCGGAGGTGGCGCGGCAGCTCGAGGAGCTGCGGCCCAGCCTGCAGCAGCTGCAGCACCGCCAGGCGGCGCTGGAAGCCGAACGGAGCAGCACCCAGCGCTCCCTGGCGCCCCAGCTGCAGCGCCAGCAGCAGCTGACCGCCCGCCTGGGCCAGCTGCAGGAGAGCCTGGCCCAGGACCAGCTCCAGCTCGAGGACCTCGACCGGCGGCTGGATCCTCTGCAGCGGGATCTGGCGGCCCTGCACCAGGCCGAAGCCGAGACGGAGGCCTCCGGCGATGCCGCCCGCTGGCAGGGGCTGCAGGCCGAGCTGGAGGCCGCCGACCGGGCGCTGGCCGAGGCCCGCCAGGGCCGTGACGCCCTGCTGGCCGCCCGGCGGGAACGGGCCCTGGCGGGAGAGCGGCTGCGCCACCAGCTCGAGGCCCTCGCCGCCGACGAACAGCGGCTGATCGCCGCCGTGAATGCCCTGGTCGCTGAGCGGGCCCAGTGGAAGGAACGCCAGCAGGCCGACCAGCAGCGCCGCAGCGCCCTGGAGAGTCAGCAGAGCGAACTGCAGACCCGCTTCGGCGAGCGCCGCCGGGCCCGCGATGCCGCCGAAGCCCAGCTGGCGGCCCAGCGCCAGGCCCTGCAGCAGCGCCAGTGGGAACTGCAGCGGCTCGGGGAGGAACTCCAGGCTCTGGCCGAGCAGCAGCGCAGCGGGCAGCTGCGGCTGGAGCAGCTCGAGCGGGACCTGCCCGATCCCCTGCCCGAGATCCCCCAGGAGGTGCGCGACAACGGCCTGGAGGTCCTGGAGGAGGAGCTGCGGCGTCTGCAGAGCCGGATGGAGGCCCTCGAACCGGTGAACATGCTGGCCCTCGAGGAGCTGGCCCAGCTCGAAGCCCGCCTCAGCGAGCTGGAGGAGCGCCTGGAGGTGCTCAGCAAGGAGCGCGAGGAACTGCTGCTGCGCATCGAGACGGTCGGCACCCTGCGCCAGGAGGCCTTCCTGGAGGCCTTCGCCGCCGTCGACGGCCACTTCCGCGAGATCTTCGCCGAGCTCTCCGACGGGGAGGGCCACCTGCAGCTGGAGAACCCCGAAGCTCCCCTGGACGGGGGCCTCACCCTGGTGGCCCACCCCAAGGGCAAGGCGGTCCGGCGCCTGGCCGCCATGAGCGGCGGAGAGAAGTCGCTCACGGCGCTCAGCTTCCTGTTCGCCCTGCAGCGCTTCCGGCCCTCGCCCTTCTACGCCCTCGACGAGGTGGACAGCTTCCTCGACGGGGTGAACGTGGAACGGCTGGCCGGCCTGATCGCCCGGCAGGCTTACCAGGCCCAGTTCATGGTGGTGAGCCACCGCCGGCCGATGATCGCCGCGGCCACGCGCACCATCGGCGTCACCCAGGCCCGCGGTGCCCACACCCAGGTGGTGGGCCTGCCGCCGGCGGCCTGACCGTGCGCTGGGTGAGAATGCGCCGATGACGACGACCCCGCCGCCCGGCAGCGACCCGGCCGCCACCCCCAGCGACCGCCTCTGGCTGCGCTCGGAGTTGATGGGTACCCAGGTGATCACCCGGGACACCGGCCGCCGCCTCGGCGTCGTGGGCGAAGTGGTGGTGGACATCGACCGGCGCGAGGTGATCGCCCTCGGGCTGCGGGACAACCCCTTCACCCGCTTCCTGCCGGGGCTGCCCCGCTGGATGCCCCTGGACCGGATCCGCCAGGTGGGGGACGTGATCCTGGTGGATTCGGCCGATTCCCTCGCCGAGGGGTTCACCCCCGAGCGCTACAGCAAGGTGATCAACTGCCAGGTGATCTCCGAGTCAGGAGAACAGCTGGGCAAGGTGCTGGGATTCAGCTTCGACATCGAGACGGGCGAACTCACCACCCTGGTGCTCGGTGCCCTGGGGGTGCCCCTGCTGGGGGAAGGGGTGCTCAGCACCTGGGAGCTGGCCGTGGAGGAGATCGTCAGCAGCGGGCCCGATCGGATCATCGTCTACGAGGGAGCCGAGGAGAAGCTCAAGCAGCTGGGCACCGGCCTGCTCGAGAAGCTCGGGATCGGTGGCCCCAGCTGGGAGCAGGAGGAGCGGGAGCGCTACCGCAGCACCATGGTGCCGGTGGAGAACCAACTGGCCCCTGGCGTCCCCAGCGTCCAGGAGCAACGGCGCATCCAGCCCGCCAGCAGCCAGGCCTTCGTACCGGAGGAGGAGCTTGACTACGTGGAGGTCGAGGAGCGCCGGGAGCGGGCGCCCCTACGCCAGCGCCGCTACCTGGACGAGGAGGAGGGGCTCGACGACCGGCGGTTCGAGGCCCCGCCCCGCTACCCCGACGGCCGCTACTCCGACAGCCGCTACCCCGAGGGCCGCTACGAAGAGAGCAACTCCGACGAAGGCCGCTACGGGGGCAGCCGGTTCGAGGGCAGCAGCTCTCAGGGCGGCCGTTCCGGAGAGGGCCGGTACGAGGACGGTGGCTACCGGGAGCGCAGGCTGCCGGGGGACCGCCCGGGAGAGCGCGAAGCGAGCCCCCGGGAGCTTCGGCCGATCGATGGCCCCCGCCGGCGTCCCCCCGGCCGGCTTCCCGCCGAACCGGTGGACGTGGACGCCGAAGAGCTGGATGATCCCTGGTGAACTGGTCCAGGCAGGACCGGTCCAGTCGATTGTGAACCAAGGGGCAGGAGCTCAGTCCGCCCGGAACTCGAGCGATGCGGAGTTGACGCAGTAGCGCTGCCCCGTGGGTGCCGGGCCATCCGAGAACACGTGGCCCAGGTGGGCATCGCACTGGGCACAGCGGATCTCGGTGCGCACCATGCCGTGGCTGCGGTCCAAGTGGGTGCTGATCGCGCCAGGGCGCACCCCATCCCAGAAGCTGGGCCAGCCGGTGCCGGAATCAAACTTGGTGTCACTGCTGAACAGTTCGGCATCACAGCAGATGCAGTGGTACATCCCGGAGCCTTTCTGGTTCCAGTAGGCGCCGCTGAAGGCCCGCTCCGTGCCGCCCTGGCGGGCGATGCGGAACTGCTCGGGGGTGAGCTTCTGGCGCCACACCTCCTCCTCCACCCCCCGCGCCAGACCACTCTCGAGCCCGCAGGCGGAGGACTGGGGATCGCTCTGATCAGCCATGGCCAAGGCAGGAGTCTGGATTGAAGCCCAACCCTAGGAATCCGTCCGGGTCGGCAGGAGCTCCTCCACCAGATCCGCCAGCGCCGCCACGGCCCCTGGAGCGCCCCGCAGGCTGCGCAGATCAGCCCGCATGCCGTCCAGGCGAGCCGGCGAGGCCAGCCAGTCGGCGGCCTCCGCCGCGATCTGCTCGGGGGTGATCGGCCCGACCCGCTCGGGCACCACCAGGCGGCCTGCGGTGATGTTCGGGGAGGCCAGGAAGCCGCGGTGTCGCAGGCGCCAGGCCGTGAGCGCCAGACCGAACAGCCACCGCAGCAGCGGCAGCCGCCCCAGCAGACCGGCCAGGCCGTCCCAGGCCTGCATCACCTGCAGATGCTGGGTGGGCACCAGCACCAGCATCGGCAGCCCCAGGGCCCCCAGTTCCGCCGTGTTGGCACCCACCGTGGTCAGGGCCAGGCGGCACTGGCTGAGGAGGGCATGGGCGGGATTGCGGCGCTCCAGCCGGATCCGGGTGCCGGCGGGGGTCACGAGCCCATCCCCGCCGGGCTCCAGCCGGGGCACGCCGGAGCGGTAAGCGCGGGCGATCGGATTGGCCGGCCCGGCATGGCTGAGCAGCTCCTCCACGCTGGTGGTGGGGGCCAGGGGAAGCAGGAAGCGGCAGCCGGGATTCAGGCTCGCCAGTCGATCGGCGGTCTCGAGCAGGAAGGGCACCCCGATCCGCAGCTTGGCCCGCTTGGAGCCCGGCAGCAGCGCCACCCAGATCCCCTCCGGCAGGGGCTCCTCGCTGCGGGCCGCCTCCGACAGATCCGCCATCAGGTCGCCCACCACCCGGCAGCGGGACGACCAGCGGGGGGGCAGCTGAGCGGCGGCGCGGGGCCCCATCGCCGCGATCCGGTCATTCCAGCGTGGCCAGCGGGCCACCCATTCGGCATAGGTGAGGTGGCGGTAGCCCAACCGGGCCGAGAGCAGCACACTCCAGAACTGGTCACCGCCCAGAAACACCACGACCCCCTGCCGGGGCCAGGGGCCGAACCGCCGCGGCCGCAGCAGCAGGCTCCAGAAGCGCCGCGCCGGGGTGATCCGCTCGAACAGCCCCCACTGGGCGGCGACCCGGTGCTCGCCGCCGGTGCCGTTGGGACAGGGCACCATCACCAGATCCAGGCTGCAGGGCCCATCCGGCTGGCGGGGCCTCAGGCTGAGGCGGCGATGCAGGCAGAGAGCCAGGGGTCTGACCCAGGTGGTCAGCTCACCGGGGCCGTTGCTCACCAGCACGATGGCCGTCGTGGCGGTGACCCGAGAGGCTGGGTCCCAGGCGGGGTACCGAAGGTCTGCGTTGGAGTGTGGCGGCACCCCGTCACCCAAACCGGAAAAGAAAAAATGCGGATGGCGAGACTTGAACTCGCAAGGCCGAAGCCACACGCCCCTCAAACGTGCGTGTCTACCAATTCCACCACATCCGCGTGATGCAACGGCTGGGCAATGCCCATCCGGGTGGTTCGATGGGCCGCGGTGGCGCATCGGTTGAGCAATATACCCATCACCCGGTCCATGCCCCGGCCCGAGGCCGGCTCGGGCCGCAGGACGGGCCTGTGAGCACTGATACAGTCCGCGATGGCCTGTACCAGCTGAGCGGCTGCGGATGTCCATCGGCAAGTTGCTGATCGCCAACCGCGGCGAGATTGCCCTGAGGATCCTGCGGAGCTGCCGTGAGCTCGGGATTCCGACCGTGGCCGTCTACAGCACCGTGGACCGCAACGCCCTGCATGTCCAGCTGGCCGACGAAGCCGTCTGTGTCGGCGAGGCCCCCAGCTCGAAGAGCTACCTGAACATTCCGAACATCCTGGCCGCGGCCACCTCCCGCGGAGCGGACGCGATCCACCCCGGCTACGGCTTCCTGGCCGAGAACGACCGCTTCGCCGAAATCTGCGCCGACCACGGGATCACCTTCGTCGGCCCCTCCCCCGAGGCGATCCGCTCGATGGGGGACAAGTCGACGGCGAAGGCCACCATGCAGCGGGTGGGGGTGCCCACCATCCCCGGCAGCGAGGGACTGCTGGAGACCCCGCGCCAGGCGGCTGCGCTGGCCGAAGCGATGGGGTACCCGGTGATGATCAAGGCCACGGCCGGCGGCGGTGGCCGCGGCATGCGCCTGGTCCCGGCCGCCGACCAGCTGGAGGGCCTCTTCAAGGCCGCCCAGGGCGAGGCGGAAGCCGCCTTCGGCAACCCAGGCCTGTACATGGAGAAATTCATCGACCGGCCCCGCCACGTGGAGGTGCAGGTGCTGGCGGACCGCCACGGCACCGTGGTGCACCTGGGCGAGCGCGACTGCTCGATCCAGCGGCGTCACCAGAAGCTGCTCGAGGAGGCCCCCAGCGTGGCCATCAATGCCGACCTTCGCCGCCAGATGGGAGAAGCGGCGGTGGCCGCGGCCCGCACCATCGGCTACGAGGGCGCCGGCACGGTGGAGTTTCTGGTGGACCGGGGCGGCAACTTCTATTTCATGGAGATGAACACCCGGATCCAGGTGGAGCATCCCGTCACCGAGGTGGTGACGGGGGTCGACCTGATCGCCGAGCAGCTGCGGATTGCCGGCGGCGAACCCATCTCCGTCCGCCAGGAGGACATCTGCCTGCGGGGGCACGCCATCGAGGTGCGGATCAATGCCGAAGATCCCCGTCAGAACTTCAGGCCGGCCCCGGGCAAGATCACCGGCTGGCTGCCGCCCGGCGGCCCCGGAGTCAGGGTCGACAGCCACGTTTACACCGGCTACGAGATCCCCCCCTTCTATGACTCCCTGATCGGCAAGCTGATCGTCTGGGGCGTCGACCGCGATCACGCCCTGCGCCGCCTGCACCGGGCCCTCTCGGAATGTGCCGTGACCGGCATTCCGACCACGATCGAGTTCCACCTGCAACTGCTCGAGCGACCGGAATTCCAGGCCGGGGACGTGCACACCAAGTTCGTGGAGGAGGAGATGCTGCCGCGCCCCTGAATCCCACGGCCCTGAATCAGACGGCCTGTGCGGACGGCAGGGTCTAGGCCACAGGGTGGCTGTGCTGCAGCACCTGGGTGAGCAGGCCCTGCTGGCCCACCAGCAGCTCCCGCAGCAGGCTGAGCAGGCCCACCCACACCACCGGTGTCACATCCACGCCGCCGATGGGCTGGATCAGCCGGCGGGTCGGGGTTAGCAGGGGTTCCGTGGGGGCTCCGACCAGGCGCATCACCCCCTTGCCGAGGTCCACCTGGGGGTACCAGGTCAGCACGATGCGGAACAGGAACAGCAGGGTCCAGAGGGCGAGCACCAGCCCCAGCAGCAGATGCGACCAGGCCAGCGGAGAAAGGGGTAGCGCCGTCACAAAGCTCTAAGCAGGGGCGAGGTCAGCGTAGGAAGCTGGCGTCGCTGCCTAGGATTCCGCGACGCCTGTCGCCGACGGTCCGCCGCGCCATGACCCCTTCCCTCGCCAACTTCCTCAGCAGCCTCGCCTGGGGTGCCGTGATCGTGGTTGTGCCGATCTCGATCGCCCTGGTGCTGATCAGCCAGAACGACCGGCTGGACCGGCGTCTCTGAGAACGCCCCGTCCCGGGCCTGGCCACCTGCCTCCGGGCCTGGACACCTGCCTACAGTGCCTGGGAGCTCCAGGGTGAGATTCCGTGGTCAATGCCAGCCTCAACTGGGCCAGCATCGTCGGCATCGTGCTGGCGGTTGGCGGAGCGCTGCTCTATTTCATGCGCAGCTTCAAGCCAGCCCTGGCCCGTGATTACGACGTCTTCTTCGCCGCCGTTGGCCTGCTCTGCGGCGGCATTCTGTTTTTCCAGGGCTGGCGGCTCGATCCGATTCTTCAGTTCGGCCAGTTCCTCCTCGCCGGCACCACCGTCTTCTTCGCCTACGAGAGCGTGCGGCTGCGGGGGGTGACCACGGAGCAGGCCCGCCGCTCGTCCTATTTCGACGATGACGAACCGGCTCCGGCCGGGCCCTACCGCCCCCGCATGGCTGGCCAGGCCTGGGACGAGCGCGACATGGATCGACTCGACGAACCCGAACCCCTGCGTCGCCGCATCCCCACCCGTGACCCCGACGAGGAGTTCTACCGGATGCGGCGCTCCAGCCGGGCAGCGATCCCCGAACGGGCTGCCAGCCGCCGGGGCGCTCCGACTGACAACTGGGAGACCGACGAAACCCCACCAGATGGGCCCCGTGGTCGCTACACCGCCGATGCTGCCAGGACCGCCGCCGATTTTGGCGCCCGCCGCCGCGATCGCGATACCCGTCCCGAGCCACGTCGGGGCTCCAGGCCGGCCGCCGCCGCCGCTGAGCCCGGTGCGCCGCGCTCCAGCCGAAGGCCCCCTGCCGGGGCGGCCGGCGCCATGGCCGAGCCCCCGGAGCGCCCAGGCGTACCGCAGGGTGCCCCGATCCGCGGCGCTCGCAGTGCCGACCGTGGGGTCAGCGACGCCGATTTCACCCCCGTGAGAGCGCGCTCCGAATCCTCCGAGCGGCCCCCGGCCCCTCCCGTTCAGGACGCCAGGCCCCGGGACAACGCCTCCCGCTTCGACGACTGATCCCCCAGCGTCGCCAGGCGCGGCCGAGACCGCCCAGCCGTTCCCGGCCCTGCCTCGCCCTCCTCGCCCTGGCCCTCAGCCTGGGCGGCTGTGCCTGGCTGGGTCGTCGCACGGCCACACCGGTGGGCTTCGGGCCTGACGGCAACCGGCTCGATCCAGCCCTGAGCGGCAATGGCCGGTATCTGGCCTCGGTGCTGGAAACGGGGGGAAGGGCCCGGCTGATCCTGCAGGAACAGCCGGGCGGCCGGGTGATCCCGCTCCGCCACCTGCGGGGCCGCGAACCCCACAGCTCCCCCTCGCTCAGCTGGAACGGCCGCTACGTGGCGCTGCTGGTGCAGCAGGGTCCCCAGAGGCTGGCCCTGCTGGAGGATCGCCTCAGCGGTCGGCTGGTGCGCCTGCCCCTCCGGGGCAATGCCATGCCGGTCAGGCTCAGCCTGGCCCCCGATGCCACCCGCGTGGCTCTCCAGGTGGTCAGATCCGGCCAGTGGCAGGTCGAACTGCTCGACCTCAGCGCTCTGGTGGAACCGGACCGTCCCGGCGGCACCCCGGAGATCGGCGGTGGCGCGGCAGATGGAGCGGCAGAGCGGTGACGACGCACGCCGATGGGGGAGGGAACGCGGTGGGGGAAGAACGCCCGAGGGGGCTGCCCCGCCTGGCCACCCTGCTCGCCCCCCTGCTGCTGACGGGGTGCCTGGCGGCCGGTCCGGTGTCCCTGGTAGGGATCAACCGCCAGCTGGAGCCACTGGGGGCCAACCGCGATCCCTCCCTGAGCGGCAACTGGCTGGCCCTGATCAGCGGCAGCGGCGGGCGGGAGCGGGTGGTGCTGGTGGATCTGCAGCGCCAGCGGCCTGTGCCCGTGCCGGGCCTGAACCGGCCGGACGCCCAGCCCATCCACGTGTCGGTGGACAGCCGCGGCGAGCGACTGGCCCTGGTGCGTCAGCTCGAGGGGCGCACCGAACTGGTGATCTATCGGCGCTCCCTGCAGGGCCTCCAACCGCTGCCGATCGTGCCCCCCGGGGTGCCACGCCAGGTGCACCTCCGGCCCGACGGCCGGGAGCTGGCCGTGCAGGTGAGCCGCCAGGGCCTCTGGCAGATCGATCTGATTCAGGTGCCCTAGATCCTGAGGCAACCTGATCCTGGGGCGACCTGGATCTTCAGGGCACCAGGCCGGCCCAGTGGAGGAAGGTGTCCCCGCTGAGGGCTTCGATCGCCAGCACAGCCACAAAGCCCACCATCGCGAAGCGCCCGTTGACGCGCTCGGCATAGCCGCTCCAGCCGAAGGCGGGGACATCGGGGGTGGTGGCGCTGGTGGCCCTGCTCGCCTCCTCCTGGGGCACAGGGTCAGGCAAACCAGGGGCAGACGAACCAGGGGCAGAGGAACCAGCGGCGGCGGAACCCATCGGATCAGACATGGCGGCCAACGTCATAACCCGCCGCGGGCAGAAGACGCCAGCCTCCGCGACCGTCGAGCTCCAGCACGGTGTCATGGAAGGCCGTGAGGGTGGGGCGGTGGCCGACGCTCACGAACGCCATCTCCCGTTGCATCAGCAGGTCGTAGAGATGGCGCTCCGTCGCCACGTCGAGGGCGCTGGTGGCCTCATCGAGCACCACGAAGTGGGGGGAGTTGAGCAGCAGCCGGGCGAAGGCCAGACGCTGCTGTTCGCCCAGCGACAGCAGGCGCGGCCAGTCCTGCTTGATCTCGAGGTCGGGATAGCGGTGCACCAGCTCAGGCAGGCGCACCTGCTCGAGGACGTGGCGCAGCTGCTCGTCACTGAAGCGGTCCGGCTGGAGCGGGTAACAGAGCTGTTCGCGCAGGCTGCCCAGCAGCATGTAGGGCTTCTGGGGGATGAACAGCAGCTCGCCCTCCCGCGGTCGCTGCACGCTGCCGGCGGCCGGTGGCCAAAGGCCGCTCACCATCCGCAGGAAGGAGGTCTTGCCGCAGCCGGAGGGTCCCACCACCAGCAACCGCTGGTGACGGTCCACCTCGACGCTGAGATCGTGGATCAGGGTGCGGCTGGTGCGGGGTGGCACCAGATCCACATGGCTGACCAGGATGGAGGCGTCGCGATCCCTGGCAGGACGCGAGGCCTCGTCCAGCTTCTCCCGGGCCACCAGGGCCGCCATCTCACCACCGATCGCCTCGACCTTGCCCTGAAAGCCCTCGAGACGGCTGATCGAGGCGGAGAAAGCCGCCAGTCGATCGATGTTGTTGACGATGTAACTGACCGAGAAGAGCACCTGGGAAAAGGCGATGCTCGCCTGGCCGAACACCCCGAAGTCGACTCCCTTGGCAAAGTAGATCGGCGCGATCACCAACCACGGCAGAAAGCGCGAGAAGTAATCGTAGGAACGCTGGATCACGCTGATCAACGCTTCCCAGATGATCAGCCTGTTGTAGTTGCGGATTGCGCCACCAAGGCGACGCTCGGCCTCCCGCGACTCCTGCTGCTCGCCGCGGTAGAAGGCAATCGACTCGGCGTTGTCACGGATGTGTACAAGCCCGTAGCGGAAATCGGCCTCCAGCTTGAGCTGCTGGTAGTTCAGCGCAACAAGCTTTCGGCTGGCGAATACGATGATGACCGTACCTCCAACCGAATAGATCAACAGCCATAGTGCCAACTGCGAGCTGATGCTCCACAGCACAATGATGAAACTGAAGAATGTAAGCAGAGCCGAGAGGATCTCCACCGTGACACTGAGGCTGGTTCCGGTGAAGCTGGCCGTGTCCTGGGAGATCCGTTGATCCGGATTATCGATTTCTTCGGCAGACTCATCGTTGGGATTAAGGACGTAGTAGGCCCGGTTGGACAGGTAGCGCCCCAGCAGCCGATTGCTCAGCCACTCTCGCCACAACAGGCCGAGCTTGGGAATCAGATAACTCTGAATGGCCCGGATCGGCAGAGCCAGAACGAGACAGAATGCATAGATCGCGACAATTTTCCAGAAGGCGTCCTGGTCATAGGCGACCAGGGCATTGTCGACATTGCGGGCGATATAACTGATCCCCACATTGATGCCGTTGATGACAAGGATCAACAGCACGATCACCCCCAGCAGCAGCCAGGGAAGCCAGCGGCCCTGGCGGAGCTTGGTGCGGAAGGCGGCGAAGCAACCCAGGCCGGCCGCCAGCACCACCATCGCGCCTGGACCGAAGGGGCTCCGCCAGATGGCCGCCACCTGTTCCGGGACCCCGGGGAGGAAGCGACTGCGCAACACCGGGATGAAAACCCCGCTGAGGGCGATGACGCCGGTGAGCAGCAGCAGGGTGGTGCCCACCACCACCGCGAGCATCGCCACCACCAGCAGCAGGAACTGCCAACCCCGGGTCTCCTCCACCGGGAGGAAGTAAGGCTGGGACAACCGCTGCAATTTGCCCAGCTGGCTGCGGAGGGCATGGAAGGGTGTCATGGGCCGGCACGGATCCAGGCATTGTGGCTGGCGCCGGGACTCAGCCGGGCGGCCAGGCCAGCGGACGGCCACCGATCACATGCACATGCAGGTGGAACACGGTCTGGCCGGCCTCGGCGCCGCTGTTGATGACGGTGCGGAATCCCTCCAGTCCCTCCTGCCGGGCCACCCGGGCGGCCACCAGCAGCAGATGGCCGAGCAGCTCGGCGTGACCGGGCTCGGCATCCAGGAGATTCTCCAGGGGCTCGCGGGGAATGATCAGGATGTGAACCGGCGCCTGAGGGGCCACGTCCCGGAAAGCCAGGCAGCGGTCGTCGGCATGGACCTGGTCGCAGGGAATCTCGCCGCGCAGGATGCGGCCGAAGATCGTGTCGGAGCTGGCCATCGCTGCGGAGACAGGGGTGGACGGAGGGAACTGGCGGTGAGACGGGGGTGGCACTGGAATCCCGGCGACCCCGGATGGCGATGTTGGCACGGTGCAGCAGTGCGGCGCTGCGGGGGCTGGAGGCCCGCGAGGTCACCGTGGAGGTGGACATCGGCCCTGGGCTGCCGGCCCTGCAGATGGTGGGCCTGGCCGATGCGGCCGTGCAGGAATCGCGCGAGCGGGTGCGCTCGGCCCTTCGCCACAGCGGCTTTCGCGTTCCCCTCAGCCGGGTCGTGGTCAACCTGGCCCCGGCGGATCTGCGCAAGGAGGGGCCGGGACTTGACCTGCCCATCGCCCTGGGACTGCTTCTGGCCAGTGGCCAGCTGGCTCCGAGTGCCCTCGAGGGTGCCTGGAGCGCCGGTGAACTGGGACTCGACGGCCGACTGCGGCCGATCCGGGGCCTGCTGTGCATCGCCATGGAGGCCCGCCGGCGCGGCGCCCGGGCCCTGCTGGTGCCCGCGGCCAATGCCGGGGAGGCGGCCCTGGTCTCGGGGCTGCGGGTGTGGGGGGCGACCGACCTCCGCTCAGCGGTCGCCCAGCTGCAGGGGGCCGAGCCGCCGCTCACGCCGCCCGCGCGCCAGCCTGCCCGTCCGCCACGGCTCTCCTCGACGGACCTGGCCGATGTCCAGGGACAGCCCCACGGCCGCAGGGCCCTGGAGATCGCCGCCGCCGGAGAGCACCATCTGCTGCTGGTGGGACCTCCCGGAAGCGGCAAGACAATGCTGGCCCGGCGGCTGGCCGGTCTCCTCCCGCCCCTGATGCCGCACCAGGCCCTGGAGCTGACCCGCGTTCACTCCGTGGCCGGGCTGCTGGGCGAGGGGGAAGGGCTGCTGCAGGAACGCCCCTTCCGCAGCCCCCACCACAGCTGCTCCGGTGCCGCCCTGATCGGGGGCGGAGCGATCCCCCGCCCCGGGGAGCTGGCCCTGGCCCATCACGGTGTGCTCTTCCTCGATGAGCTGGCGGAATTCCGCCGGGAGGTGCTCGATCTGCTGCGCCAACCACTGGAACAGGGGGAGATCTGGATCCACCGCGCCCGCCAGCGCACCCGCTTCCCCGCCGCGATCTGCCTCGTGGCCGCCACCAATCCCTGCAGCTGTGGCTGGTTCGGCGATCCGGATCGGGAGTGCAGCTGCGGGGAGGCGGCCCGACGGCGCTACTGGAACCGCCTGTCAGGCCCCCTGCTGGACCGCATTGACCTCCAGGTGGTGATGCGGCGGCCGGAGGCCTCCACCCTCAGCGCCGGCTACCGCGGCATCCCCACGCGGCAACCGGAGACCACCGCCATCGTGGCCGAGCGGGTAAGGCAGGCCCACCGGCGCATGATCCGCCGCAATCCTGCAGGCCTGAGCAACGGGCAGCTTCCGGCCCGCGAGCTGCAGCGGGTGCTCCAGCTGGAGGCGGCCGCCGTGGACCTGTGGGAAGGGGCACTTCGGCAACGGCAGCTGACCGCTCGCGGCGGGGAACGCCTCTTGCGCGTGGCCCAGACCATCTGTGATCTCGAGGCCCGGGATCGGATCGCCCCGGCCGATGTGGCCGAGGCCCTCACCTACCGGAGCTTTGACCGCCTCGAGGACGGTCCAGCCGCCCAGGGCACCGGCGCCGCTCAGCGGGCGGAGCGGTAGGGACGATCCCGGTAGGGCTGGACGCCGAGCAGCGGAGGCTGGAAGCGTCGCTCTTCCTGAGGATTGCCCAGGGCATGGATGAGGCTGTCGCCGAACCACACGGCAAAGCGGGTGAACCGCGTCACCAGATCCTCGATCGCTGGAAGGGGCCCATGGCCGGATGGCCGAAGTGCGGCAGCGGCATCGCCGCCGCCACGAGCCAGAAAACCCAATCTGCCGAGACGTTCAGCCATGGCGCTCTCCTGGGAGGGATGCCACCAGCCTGATCGATCGGAGAGCGTTGGGGAACCGGTAGAAAGACCGATTCCGTGATCGTGCTGGGGGGCAGGCCGGGGGCAGAAAGCAGGGGTTCGCTGGCCAGGGGTTCTCTGACCAGGGGCTCCGCGTTCATGCCCCCAGGACGTGGTGGACCCGCAGGAGTGGGCTGGGCTGGAATCAGCGGCGACGGCGGCGCTGCTGAGCCTTGCGCTTGTACTTCTCGGTCGGGGTCTCGTGGTGACGCAGACGCTTGAGGTCAGCAAAGATGCCCGCCTTGGACACCTGGCGCTTGAAGCGGCGCAGGGCCGATTCGATACCTTCGTTTTCGCCGACGGTGACCTGGGTCATGTAGCGGGAATGGACTCACGGAGTTGGTCACCATAGCAACCCCCCCTCAACCCCTTCGGCGCCGGGAGCCATGGTTTCAGCCCCCACTGGCCCCCGGCTGGACCTCCGCTTCGGCCGCCGGCACGGCAGGATCGACCGGCCCCGCCAGTTGATCGGGCCAGCTGTCCCTGTAGATGTAGACATGGCCGAGCCGCCGACCGCCGTAGGCCCGGCGCTTGAGCTGCCAGCCCGGTTCGAACACCAGCTGCAGGAAGCCCGTGCCTGGCCCCTGGGTGCGGGCCACCACCATCTCGGGGCCGGCGCCGGCCTTGGTCGGCACCGCCAGCAACAGGTTGTCGCTGTTGCTCCGGATCACACTCAGCCGGTACATCGCACCCAGGTCCATCCCGCCGACGCGCAGCGAGTAGCCGTTGGCATCGATGAACCGCCCACAGATGCCCGTGAAGTCGAAGGTGGACAGCAGGGGCTCCACCAGGCCGGGCTGGGCGCCGTTGACCGCATAGCAGGGGCGGGTGGCCTTGATCTGTTCGTAGATGTTCAGCTGGGCCCGCTGGCCATCGCCGATCGGAGCCGCCACCAGGACGAAGTTCTGCTCCTCCAGATCGTTCGCCTCGAAGAGGGCGCTGGCGCCGGCGGGCTGGAGCGCTGGGCCGAGGCACAGCAGGCCCAGGAGGGCACCGAAGAGCCTGCGGCTGGCCAGGGAGCGGCAGCGCCAGGCTGAGCGGACAGGGCGCACGAGGGCGTGCACGGGTTGGGCGTGCGGTGCTGAGGACTCCATCGCGGCACGGTCCGGAACGAAGGCAATGGTATGCATGGCCCCTCGCCCGGGCCAGGGGCCAGGGCCAGCCCCAGCGCTGTTCCGGCATCCCCGGCAGGACCGCGCTGGGCCGACGTCCGCAGGGGGCAGGCGCCGCTGGAGGCGCTCAGGGCGCGGGCCTGTTGATGCGGATCGCCACGAGCAGGGCCGCCAGGGTGGCCGGCCCGCTCAGCGCGAGAATCCATCCCGTCGTCGTGACGCCCAGGTCAGGGTCGCCGTAGGCCAGCTCGAACACCGAGCCGGTGGCCGCGATCCCGAGCACGCAGGCCAGGGCCAGGAAGACCCCGGCCAGAGGCTTCATCGGCATGGGAAATCAGCGAATGGAATGGACGTCGGTGCGATCGAAGCCCTGCTGCTTCAACCCTTCGTTCAGGCTCAGCTCATCGGTGACCCGGTCGACGAACAGCACGCCGTTGAGGTGATCCATCTCGTGCTGGATGCAACGGGCCAGCAGACCGTCGGCCTTGAGTTTCTGGGGGCGGCCCTGCTCGTCGCGGTAGGCCACCTCGACACTCCCGGGGCGCACCACATCGAGGTAGACGCCTGGAATGCTCAGGCAGCCCTCCTCATAGGTGTCGATGGAGGCGCCGAAGGAGCGGATCTCGGGATTGATCAGCACCATCGGCGGCGTGGCCGGATTCTCAGGATCCAGGTCGATGACCAGCAGCTGCCTGTGCACCCCCACCTGGGGAGCGGCCAGGCCGATGCCCTTGGCCGTGTACATGCTGCGCAACATGTCACGGGCCAGGTCCCGCACCGACTCATCCACCTTGGTGATGCGCCTGGCCGGGGTGCGCAGCACCGCATCGCCCAGGGTGTGAATCGTCAGGGGCGGCTGATCCAGCGGCTCCTTCGGAACCTGGACGCTGCGGCTGCTGAGCTCCGCAGAACGTGCCATCTGGGCAAAGCTGCGGGCCAAGGACACTGCTCAATACGGTGAAGCCAGTTTAGGGCGGACCGCCGAGGAATCAGCTTGACCCCCGCAGGCCCACGCTCCGAGTCGCCGTCCGACCCACTCTCCGGCCCACTGCCCAAGGCACTGCCCGGCCCGCTGCCAGCCTCCGCCGTGGTGGGACAGACGCCCTCCGTCAAGGAGCCACGGCTGTGGCGGGGGCGGCTGCTGTGGCTCGAACAGCGTCCCCAGGAGGGCGGGCGCACCACCCTGCTGCTGCGGCCGCAGCCGGGCGCCGAGACGATCGAACTCACCCCCGGTGACTGGAACCTGCGCAGCCGGGTGCACACCTACGGCGGCGGGACCTACGCCATCGGCGGCAACGGTGATCTGGTGGTGATCCATGACGGCGACCGCGGCCTCTGGCACCTCCCCCTCGATCCCGCCACCGGCCTGCCCCAGGGCCCGCCGCGGCGCCTCACCCCGCCCGCGGCCACCCCGGGGGAACGGGCCTTCGCCGATGGCCTGATCGACACCGAGCGGCGGCGCTGGATCGGTGTGATGGAAGCGGGCGGCACCGACCAGCTGGTGGCGGTCCCCCTGGCGGGTGGCCTGCCGCAGCCCCTGCATCAACCCGCCGACTTCTGCGGCTACGCCAGCCTCAGCCCCGACGGCCGCCAGCTGGCATGGGTGGAATGGCAGCAACCCTTCATGCCGTGGGAACGGAGCCAGCTGTGGCTGGCCCGGCTGAGCCCCCGGGGCGAGCTGCTCCAGCCGCGGCCCGTGGCGGGCTCAGGCCCGGCCCATGGGCGAGCGGTGTCGGTGTTCCAGCCGCTCTGGCTCGGCCCCACTGACCTGGTGGTGGCGGAGGACAGCAGCGGCTGGTGGAACCTCAAGCGCCTCGACACCGACCGGCCTGGGGAGCCCCAGTGGCGGGAGCTGGTGCCGATGGCCGCAGAATTCGCCACACCCCAGTGGGTCTATGGGCTGGGCACCACCGCCTGGGACGGTCGGCAGCTGTGGGCCGCTGCCTGCCGCGACGGGCGCTGGGAGCTGGGCCGGGTCGTGCTGGAGGGACCGGCGGCCGGGACCGCCGCAGCCTGGGACCCCCTGCCCCAGCCCTTCGACGACCTGAGCGGCCTCCATGCGGAAGCCGGACGCCTGGTGGCCGTGGCGAGCAACCCCACGACCCCGTCGGGACTGCTGGACCTGGACCTGGACAGCCGGCACTGGCAGCACACACCCGTGGCCCCCTGCCCCCTGCCCCCCGAGGGGATCAGCCCCCCCGAGGCCCTCTGGTTCAGCGGCCATGGCGGCGCCCCCACCCAGGCCTGGTTCCATCCGCCTGTCGGCGGTGCCACCCCCGCCTCGCCGCTGCTGGTGAAGGGGCACAGCGGGCCCACCGGCATGGCCCGCCGCGGCCTCAGCCTCGCCATCCAGTTCTGGACCACCCGCGGCTGGGGCGTGGTGGATGTGAATTACGGGGGGTCCACCGGCTTCGGCCGGGCCTACCGCGCACGCCTCGATGGCCAGTGGGGCATGGTGGATGTGGCCGACTGCGCCGCGGCCGCCACGGCCCTGGTCGCCGCCGGCAAGGCCAGCCCCGCCCGCATCGCCATCGAAGGCGGCAGTGCCGGCGGCTTCACGGCCCTGGCGGGCCTGTGCTTCACCGGAGTCTTCCGTGCCGGGGCGATCCGCTACGGCGTCGCCGACCCCAGTGCCCTGGCCCTCGAAAGCCACCGCTTCGAAGCCCGGTACCTCGATGGCCTGATCGGCCCATGGCCCGAAGCCCGCGCGCTCTACGAGGCCCGCTCCCCCCTGTTGCATGCGGATCGGATCCGCTGTCCGGTGGTCTTCTTCCAGGGCCTGGACGACCCGGTGGTGCCCCCCGAGCAGACCGACCGGATGGCGGCGGCCCTGGCAGCCCATGGGGTTCCGGTGGAGGTGCACCGCTTCGCCGGCGAGGGCCATGGCTTCCGCAGCGGCAGCGTGCAGCTCCAGGTGCTGGAAGCCACCGAGGCTTTCTTCCGGCACCACTTCGGATTGGGGCCGTCCTAGGGCTGGCGGCGCCGTCGGGCGGGTCTGGCTAGCACGAGCGAAGACCCAAGCTCGGAGGACATCGCCATGAACCGCATGCTGCGCTGGGGGCTGGCCCTGGTGGTGGGTGCAGGCCTGCTGATCGGAGCCCTTTTGCTCCTGCCCGTCTCCACCTGGCTTCCTGGTGGCACGGTCGGTGATGTTCCCACCGCCCAGGTGGTGAACGGCAGTGCCTTCAACCGGCTCTTCCCCACCCCCGGCCCCGGGGAGCAGCTGGTGTTCACCCAGGAGAAACGGGGCTTCAGCCAGGCCCGACTCAGCCACGGCGGCCAAGCCCTCGCCCTGCTGGCGATCTCCGACACCGCCACAGCGCCCGAAGCCCGTGACAAGTTCCTGGACAGCCGCGACCGGCTCAGGGGCTGGCCGCTGGTGGAGCAGGGCAGCCAGGCCAGCGCGGTGCTGGTGGCCGAGCGGTTCCAGGTGAAGGTGATCGGCCAGAACGAGGGACTGGACACCACCCAGCGCCATGAACTGCTCGAGGCCTTCGATCTGCCGGGCCTGGCCAGCCTGCCCCAGCCCCGCCAGTCCCCGGCCCTCGCTCCCTCGCGCCAGCCCGCATGAGCCGCACCGTTCTCGAGCGCCTCGAGCGCCTGCCGAAACGCAATCTCACCGTGCTGGCCCTCAAGGGCATCGGCACCCTGGTGCCGGGAGGGTGGCAGAACATCACCCGGGCCGATGCCCTGATCGCCGAGGTGCTCGGCACGGAGGATCCCCAGCTGATCGCCCAGGTGCGCGCCCGGGCCGACACCCTCAGCCGGGCACGCCATGAGGGCTACGCCCGGGCCCTGAGCCTCTACGACGCCGTCAACCGGTCCCAAAGGGCCAGTGGAGGCCTGCGCCTGGCCGCCAACGTCGGCGCAGCCCTGCCCCTGATCAAGGGGCTGGCCAACCTCACCCCCGCCACGGACACCCTGCAGGCCGCCGATCTGGCGCTGAAGGTCTCGGCGGAGCTGCTGGCCTTCACCCAGGTCAACGGCCTGCCGGGCGACAGTTTCGGCGACTTCACGGCGTCCCTGGCCGACTACGCCGGCCAGGCCAGGGTCCGGATGGTGGCCATGCTGTGCTTCGACGCGCTGCTGCCGCTCGGCGACCAGGCGCTGGAGCGGCTCGACAACCTGCTCGGGCAGGTCGGGCACGGGGAACTGCGCCAGTTGCCCGGCTACAGGGCGATGGCGCCCCTGATCCCCGGCCGCAGCGAGGAGGCCCACCTCGGCTTCGTGCGACGCGGGGTGGAGGCCTGGCTGGGCTGGGCCTCGGGCCTGGTGGGGACCCTGGGGCTCAGTGGCCAGAAGGCGGTCCAGGCCCTGGAGAGCACCCTCGGGCCCTGGCAGGGTCGTTTCGAGCAGCTGGCGACCTTTCTGGACGCCTTCACCGACACCTACCAGCACACCGGCACCCAGGCCGTGGCCCGCCGGTTGGTGGAACGGGCGGCCGCGGAGATCTGAGCCCCACCCGCCAGCCGGGGGGCCAACACCGCAGCCCGCGCCGGCGCCATGACTAGGATTCGGGTCCCGTTTTTCTTGAAGGGCGCGCCATGAGCCTTCTGGCGCAGGAGGCCCCCGGCTGGCTGATCGACGCGGGCTGGGTGGCCGCCGCCCTGGCCCTGCTCACCCTGCTTCTGCTGGTCGCCCGCGCCGTGTCCCACCGGCTGTCGCTGGTGGTGTGGGGCATTCCGGAGGCGCTGCTGGCGGGGGTGCTGGGGCTGCTGATTGCCCCCGGCGGGCCCCTGCCCTTGGTGCCCGAGCCCGTGATGCGGGTGTGGGCGGAGCTGCCCCAGGTGCTGCTCACCCTGGTGTTCGCCTGCCTGATGCTCGGCAAGCCGCTGCCGAAGCTGGCGGGGCTGTGGCGGCCGGTGAGCGGCCAGATCTCCCTGGCCCTGGTGCTGGCCTTCGGGCAGTACGTGGTGGGCGGCCTGGCGGTGCTGCTGGTGCTGGGCCCGCGGCTGGGGGTGAGCCCGATGATGGCCTGCCTGATCGAGGTGGCCTTCGAGGGCGGCCACGGCTCGGCGGCCGCGATGGGCCCGAGCTACGCGGCGCTGGGGTTCCCCGGCGGACAGGCCCTGGGGCTCACCCTGGCCTCGGCCGGCCTGGTGGCCTCCACCCTTGTGGGGGGCCTGGTGGTGCTGCTGGGGCGGCAGCTGGGCTGGCTGTCGGTGCACCCGGAAGACCTGCGGCAGCCGCCGCGCACGGGCAGCCTCGAGCAGCCCAGCCACCCGGGAGCCGCCGCCTGGCTGGTGAATCTGGCCCTGGCGGGTTGCGCCGTGCTGGTGGGTCTGGCCCTGCTGGGAGGGCTGCGGCTGATCGGCGGCTGGGTGGGCGGGGGCGTGGACACCGTGGTGGAAGACCTGCCGGTGTTCCCCTTCGCGATTCTCGGATCACTGATCACGCGGCTGCTGCTCGAGAGCAGCGGCCAGGCCCACCGGGCCCTCGCCCCGATCCAGACGCGGGTGAGCACCACCTCCGCCAATCTGCTGATCACGGCCGCCACGGCGGGCCTGGATCTGGGACTGCTTCGGGCCGACTGGCTGCCGCTGTCGGTGCTGATCGCCGCGGGGCTGGCCTGGAACCTGGCGGTGGTGCTGCTGCTGGCGCCGCGCATCCTGCCGCGCGACTGGTTCGAGCGGGCCGTGATCGAGTTCGGCCAGGCCACAGGGGTGTCGGCGAGCGGCCTGGTGCTGCTCCACATGGCCGATCCCTTCGACCAGAGCACGGCCCTGCCGGCCTTCTCGATCAAGCAACTGATGCTGCAGCCGTTCCTGGCCGGTGGGGTGATCACCGTGGTGGCGCCGCTGGCGGTGGCCGGCTGGGGGTTGCCGGTGTGGACCGGGGTGTGCCTGGGCCTGGTGCTGATCTTCGCCACCACGGGCCTGGTTCTGGCCGGCACGGCGCCAAAGGCGGTGGCCTGAGGGGGGGTTGGGTTTCGAGGGGGGCTCAGCGGCCGTAGTGCAGCGCGGCCATGCGCTCAGCCACCCGCCCCATCTCCTCCAGCGAGAGCTGGGGCGGCTCCCCCAGCTGCAGCGCCTGCAGGTACATGTGGGCCAGGGTTTCCACCTCGATCGCCAGCCGCAGGGCCTGGGCCAGGCTGCCCCCCAGGCACACCTGGCCGTGGTGGGCCAGCAGGCAGGCGCGGCGATCGCGCAGGGCCTCCAGGGCCAGATCCGAGAGCTCCTGGCTGCCGAAGGTGGCGTAGGGGGCGCAGCGGATATCGGCGCCGCCGGCGATCACCACCATGTAGTGGAAGGGGGGGATGGGGCGGCCATGGCAGGCGAGGGCCGTGGCCTGGATCGAGTGGCAGTGCAGCACCGCCTCCACATCCGGCCGGCAGCGGAGCAGGTCGGCATGGAGGCGCCACTCGGAGGAGGGGCGAAGGCTTCGGCCAGGAGCTCCGCCGCCGCTCTCCTCAGATGTCGTCAGCAGCTGGCCGTCGAAACCGATGGCCAGCAGGTCAGCCGGCCCCATGCCGTCGTAGGGAACGCCGCTGGGGGTGATCAGCAGCCCGCCGGGAATCCGGGCCGAGAGGTTGCCCGAGGTGCCCTGATTGATGCCGGCGCTTCCCATCGCCCGCGCCGTGGCCACCAGCTCCTGGCGCAACTCCTGCTCTGTGGCCGCCATGGTGATGCCCCCTGAACGGCTGAGGCTAGGCAGGGGGGTACGACGTCTTCCGCTCCCTCACCATGCACCTCCTTCCCAGGGCTGGAGCCATCGCGGCGCTGGCGCTGCTCGCCCCGGGCCCTCTGCCGGCCCAGACCACCCGCACCTACACGCCAGACGGCTTCGAGTTTCCGCTCAGCACCCCCCGCTTCACCTATCACTTCGCCACCGGCAGCCGCAGCGGAAGCCGCTTCGAGGGCACCTGGTTCGCCGAAACGGTGGAAGGAGTGCCCTCCGATCAGCGCATCGACAGTGCCGCTGTGGACACCAAGCCGGGGCAGGAATCGGTGCTCTTCACGCTGGCCCCGACCCGCACCCCCTGGCCCCCCGGCCTTTACCGGCTGGAGATCCGCGCCGACGGGCGCCTGGTGCATCAGGAGCGCTTCGTGCTGCGCTGAGACGGCTGAAAGCACGGGGCAAACCTGAACCAGTCCCAGGCCGGCGATGACCATGACGCTTGAAGCCAGACCTCCAGGGCTGATCCAGCGCTATCGGGAGGAACTGCAGACCCGCCACTACGCCCGTCGCACGGTGAAGACCTATGAGCTGTGGTTGAGGCGGTTTCTTCGCTTCCACAACCTGCGGCATCCCCGAGAGATGGGCAGTGTCGAGGTGAACAGCTTCCTCACCCACCTGGCGGTGGATCTTCAGGTGAGCCCCTCCACCCAGAACCAGGCCCTGGCCGCGCTGCTGTTTCTGTACCGCGAGCTTCTGGGTCGTGACCTTGAGCTGGATGGGGTGGTGCGGGCCAGGAACCGACGCCGCTTGCCGGTGGTGCTGAGCGAAGCCGAGGTGCGGGCTGTGCGCGAGCACCTAGATGGTGACCCAGCGCTGGTGGTGGGGCTGCTGTATGGCAGCGGCCTCCGCTTGATGGAAGCCCTGCGGCTGAGGGTGAAGGATCTCGACTTCGAGCGACGGGAACTGACCGTGCGGGATGGGAAAGGCGGCAAGGACCGGCTCACCCTGCTGCCCCAGAGCCTGGTGGCAAACCTGCAGCACCATCTACGGGGTGTGCGCCGATTGCATCAAATGGATCTGGCGGCTGGTTGGGGCCAAGTGCTGATGCCCTATGCCCTGGCAAGGAAGTACCCGAATGCCGATCGGGAGTGGGCCTGGCAGTGGGTGTTCCCCCAGGAGCATCGCTGGCACGATCGGGCCTCAGGCACCGAGGGGCGGCACCATCTGGATCCAAGCCTCGTGCAGAAAGCCGTGAAGCGGGCCGTGGCTGCAGCTGGAGTATCCAAGGCAGCCAGCTGCCACACGTTCCGCCATTCGTTTGCCACCCATCTACTGGAGCGCGGCCAGGACATCAGAACGATCCAGGAATTGCTGGGGCACAAGGACGTAAGCACAACGATGATCTACACCCACGTGCTCAACCGCGGCCCGCTGGGTGTGCGCAGCCCCGCCGACATTCTGTAGCCGCTCGAACAAGTGGTTTGCGGACCCGTGAACCACGGCTAGATTTACGATCCAACTTGTGAAACCGATTGGCGCATGGGGATTCAGCGGGATCCGAACAGAGCTTCCTTCTATGGTTATCGGAAAGCGAGGGGTCCTGGAGCGTGGTTCACGGAACCTTCCAATGACTAGTTCGACGCACAAAGAGACTGAACCACCCCAAATGTATTACAAACTTCGGCTACTGCTTGCGATCCTAAAGAACTTCATTCGGCAGCCACGCGCGTTCGTACGTTTTGCCAGCTTGTTCCCAGCATTTATTCGAGGTTTGGCGATAGAAGAGAGATTGGCACTTCGCGCGCCCGACGAAGGAGACGCAACATCACCTTCTAATCCGCTTTGGGATTACTTCTCAAAGCACGAAAAGGGTCCCGGAATCTGGAAATGGACGCACTATTTCAATGCCTATGACCGACACTTCGCACGGTTCAGAGACCAAGAAGTCAACCTCTTGGAAATCGGCATCTACAGCGGCGGCAGTCTTGACATGTGGCTCGAGTATTTTGGCGACCGCTGTCGCATATATGGTGTGGACATCGAGGATGCCTGCAGATCATATGAAACGGATAGAATTCGCGTATTCATCGGCGATCAGGAAAGCCGCGAGTTTTGGGCACGATTCAGGACTGATACCCCTCAGATTCACATTCTAATCGACGACGGCGGGCACACACCGGAACAGCAAATGGTGACGCTGGAGGAAATGCTGCCTTGCATGCCGGTCGGCAGCGTATACGTTTGTGAAGACATCCACGGCATCTCGAACCGGTTTGCTGCTTTCGCCGCTGGCTTGGTTCAAAGCTTGAACGCATGTAATGGCATGGTCAGCGGAGTCCTGGGATTCACATCAACGCGAGCCCAACAGGAGATCAACTCCATTCACTTCTATCCATATTTGTGTGTAATCGAGAAACACGAAAATCCTCCGAGCACACTGACGGCACCAAAGCACGGGACTGAGTGGCAACCATTCCTTTGAGTGTGGTCGTCGAACAATTGCGTGAACCGGAGCGGCGAATCCAGCGAAATCTGAAATCGACGCGTAGCGTCGCCGCCCGGTTACGCTGGTCGTTCGGAAGTACCTTGGTACTCTGAATCACCGGCCTCTTGCTGGCTTCCTCCACAGCAAGCCAGCGATCCCAGCCCCAACGCCACCTAAGCCCAGAAAATAACCAATAGGGATCAGAGGAAAGGCCTCCCGCAGGATGCCATCTGCATCCACATGTACGCCGATCAGCCGATAGGCGACCCAGCAGGCCATTGAACCAGCGAGCAGCAACAGCGATAGGCGGATGAGCGTGCGTTTCATGGCCGCAGCTGCTCCAGCAGGGTCTGGGTGAGCGCCAGCTCACAGCGCGTCGTGAAGATGCCGTAGCCCGTCCCCTGAAAGCTCACCGACTTGGCGTAGGCGCACACCTTGCGGCGTTCGGCGCGGAAAGCACGCGCCTGCTCGCTTGGGTCGGCACTGGTCTTGTAGAAGCCGGTGAGGTTGTCGCGCCAGAGCGTCTGGAAGGTTTCGCTGGGCACTTGCCTGGCCTCGCTGGCCACTCGCACCAGGGCCTTCTCCAGCTCTCGATCCTTGGCTTGGAGCGCTTTCATCACGCAGCGGGTTTCGGCCACGGTGCTTTCTGATGGGGTGCAGACCTCCGCTGCTGGTGCCGGCAACGGCAGCAGAAGCGGCACCAGGGAAGCGGCCAGCAGCAGGTGGAGACAGGTGCGCATCGTGAGGCTGTTCTCGAGACGGATTTTCTCCAGACAGATTGTCATGATGGGTGCTGCTGTTCCTAGTCGCCGCGCCTCTTCCCCGTGACCAGCCTGTTCTCCCGGCTCCCCCCGCTGCTCACGGCCATCGCCGGCTGCCTTGTCAGCCACCCGGCTGCCGCATGCGCCTCTACGACGGTGTGCGCTTCGTGCTCATCAACGCCTCCGACGGCACCCGCATCACCGTCACGATCAACTGCGGGCAGGAGCTCTGGCGGGTGGCCCGCATTGAGCCCAGAACCGGCCGAGCGGACTTCCGCGACGATCGCTTCCAGAGTGCTGCCGGAGTCGGCCGCAGCCGCTGGTGCACCACCCCCGTGCGCACGATGGAGTGAGTCTGGGCTCACTCCTCCAGTAGCTGCACCTGGTACACGGCCACATTGCTGTGGGCTAGCGAGCGCACGATCTCAGGCACCATCTGAATCGGGGTGCAGAGCGTCAGCGAGCGGCGCCTGCCGGCGGCCATCTCCGCCAAATGCTGGGGATCGATGCTGGTGGAGCGCTGCTGCGCTGCAGCCTCAAACACCTCCACCGCTGGGCTCTTCCCGGAACCCAGCACAAACAGCACCCGCCGGGGCGTCTCGCTGTAGTCGCGGCTGAGGGCCTCCAGGGCAGGGATGTCCGAGTGTGTCATGGCCTACTGCTGGCGGGGGATTGCTACACCCACCTGGATAATCGATTGGCTTTCCTTTGCTCTCGCATGCTCCACCGCCGCTTCCTTGCCATCGCTGCTGTCAGCGCAGGTGCCATCGCCGGGGCCTCCCTGGTGCGTCCTGCCGCAGCCGCCCAGGCGCTGGACTGCTGGATGAACGACAGCAAGCAGACCTGTCAGGTGAAGCCCTGGGGCAACGGGGGATTTGAGATCAGCTTCAGCGGCAGTGCCATCTATCGCTTCGTGCCGGCCGGTCCACCCACCACTGACAACCGCCGCATGCGTGATGAACAGGGCCGCATCTGGCTGATGAGCGGCCACCACAGCTTCACGCTCAGCGAGCAAAACGGCGATGGGAACCGGATTGCCGTCTCCAACGTCAAGAGTCGGCCCGCAGCGGCCGTGGATCACCAGGCCCACAGCAAGGTGAAACTCAGCGGCCATGGTCAGCCCACGGTGACCCTGTACGCCAAGCCCAACTACGGCGCCGCGATCGCGGGGATGGGGGTGTCGGGGGAAACGCTCGACAAGTTGGCGTGCACCTCAAACAGCCAGGGCACCTGGTGCCGGGTGGGCTACCCAGGCCAGAGCGGCCGGGTGCTGTGGGTGAACCGGGACTCGCTGATCTTCCTGGGGGACGGGGAGTAGACCGTCGCGCCTGCGCCTGCGTTGCCCTGATTGGGTTCAACGACAGCGCGAAATCCGCCGCCGATTCAGGCCAGCTGGCGGAAATTCCTTAGCACCTCCACCCAGGAACCGACGTCCCCCGGATGAAAGGCCAGCTCCACTGCTCCGCAACTGGTCTCAAGGGCAGGAAGAGGCTCACATGCTGGTCAGCGAGGCTAAGCGGTTGCCTCTACTCCAAATCCCGGAAGGATGTATCGGAGGCGATGGAATGGCCAGATCTCAACCATGGAGTTCTGTCTGTCTTCTGGTAATGTCTTCTGGTGGCACTCTTGTTCCGGACAATCGCTTAGACCAAACGGAAGAAGAATATGCACAGCAATTCAACGCCACCATTAAGTCTCCAGTCAAGTCTGTCGGACTGCCCTTGTGTTTTGCACTCTGTTTATCCAGCAGAGATTATGTCTCAGCGACGAGAAGACTGTTCGCCAGATCAGAGAGAATGGGGGGACTCCGAACAAGCCCCTGGAGTAGTCAGGCCGCCGCAGCTCTCTGCTTCTCCAGTCACTCGTTGCCTGCCACTCAGGGGCACCGTTGGGCGCAGCATTACGAGGCATCATGAGGTCATCGCTAATCGCCGCAGTTCTCAGTTGCGCTGTCCTCGCAGGCTGCACGACGCGCCAGGCAGATGAACTGACCCTGCGCCGCGAGTTCAACATCCCGAGGGCTGCCACAGCAGTCACCTACGAGGCCACGCCCTCGGAACCAGGATGGTTTGGGCGCGAGGGCCTCAAGATCACGATGGTCTTCCAGCTCAGCGGTGCTGACTTCAACGTCTTGGCTCGCGCAGCTGCGGACTCCGGCAAGTGGCAGCGTCTGCCGATCCCTGATGGTGTCTTGAAACACCTTGCAGGTATCCGAACTTCAAGAGAAGCGAGGGCCAGGTCTACTCGGGAGTCAGGGCGGGCTCTCCCGCCGGAGGGCTCTATTTACAACCCGACAGAACAGCAGATCCTCGAACGCTTCAAGCAGTCCATGCCCTCGCAGCCTCGTACAGGGTTGTACCAGATCAGGACCGCAGGCAACGACATCATGCACGCTCCGAAGACCGTTCGTCCGACGCTGGATGCGGATGTAAACGACTTCATGCTCGTTATGCTTGATTCCGAGCATCACAAGGTAGTCATCCGAGCGAGCACTAATTATTAGGTAGTAAAGCCTGTGCCTTGCGCGCCCAACCCATCATTCCACCGGACCTGCGCGAAAAGCGGCGCAGGCCGGTGAATTCAAACGTTAGCCAGCCAGGCCACTCGCCCGTAGTGCTGCTTCATCACTCATTCACGATGATGAAACAACAATGAATCCTGAACACACGGCTAACCCATCAGGATGGAGGAATAGGAACGAAGGAGTAGTTCCATTGAGCAAGGCTCAGCGCGGCTTGGGTGTTGTGGGGGCCTGCACCGGTCGGCACAAGCCCTGACGGACGATCCGGAGGGTCATGAAGCCAGCGTCTCGAGCCGCCAGGCGCCTGTCTCGGCGGTGTCCTTGGCGTAATCGGCGAAGTCGCGAGCTGGGCGTCCCAGCGCCCGCCACACGCCATCAGCCGTGTGGGAACTGCGGCCATCGAGCACCTCGCTGAGCAGCGTGGCGAGGTGGGTGGCGTCCGCTGCCGGCATCCCGTGGGCTCCCAGCTCGGCGCCGAACTCCTCGGCGCTCAGCGGCACGTAGCGCACCTCCCGGCCAATGGCGGCGCCCAGCTCCTGCGCGGCTTCGGCGAGCGTGAGCAGGCGAGGGCCTGTCAGTTCGTAGATCTCGCCGATGTGACGGTCGTCGGTCAGTGCAGCCACGACGACGTCGGCGATGTCATCGGCGTCGACGAACGGTTCGGCGGTGTCACCGGCCGGCATCCCGAGAACACCGTGGCGCACGGAGTCGGCGAAGTTCTCATCGAAGTTCTGGTTGAAGAACGCGCAGCGGACGATCGTCCAATCGGCGCCCGAATTCTGCAGGTAGCGTTCGGCGCGCTGGGCCCCCGCCTCGCCGCGGCCGGAGAGCAGCACGAGGCGCCGAACACCGCGCGCAACGGCGAGTCGCGCGAACGCGTCCACGGTCTCGGCCGCGCCGGGCAGGGCCAGGTCTGGGAAGTAGGTGATGTACACAGCGGCGATGCCGTCGAGGCAGGGCGACCAGGTGCTGGGGTCCTGCCAGTCGAAGCGTGGTTGCGTCGAGCGGGACACGGGACGAACCCGCCGGCCCTGGGCGACGAGCCGATCCGTCACGCGGCGGCCGGTCTTGCCACTCGCTCCGATCACCAGGATCGTTGTGGTGTGGTTGGTGCTTGGCATCCGTTGGTTGAGAGGGTCGACTCAGATCCTCGGCAGGACCCTCCGTTCAGGCCATCGCTGAGCTGCTCAGATCCATACGCGAGCGTCCAGCCCTAGCCTCGGAACGATGGACTTGTTTGGTGGCTTGCTGGACGGTCCGCGGGCGCGTGGGGCCTTCGCGCTGCGTACCGTGATGCGTCCGCCGTGGTCGCTGCGGATCCTTGCCAAGTCCCCGATCACGGTGCTGGCGATCGTGCGCGGACACGCCTGGGTTGTGCCCGATGGAAGCGAGCCGGTGCGCCTCGGCGTGGGCGATGTTGCCGTGACCCGTGCGCCGCTGCACTACTGCGTGGCCGACCATCCGGACACCGCACCAGAGATCGTGATTCACCCCGGTCAACGCTGCACCAACCTGAACGGGGAGTCGCTCGAGCAGGAGTTGATGCACGGGGTTCGCACCTGGGGTAACGATCCGAACGGTTCGACCCTGATGTTGGTGGGCGCCTATGAGTCGACCAGCGACATCAGTGATCGGTTGCTGCGTGTGCTGCCCCCGGTGCTGACGCTCTCCAACGACACCTGGGGCTCGCCGCTCGTGAGCTTGCTGTGCGAGGAAATGGAGAAGGAGTGTGCGGGCCAGGCGGCCGTGCTCGACCGCCTGATCGATCTCCTCCTGATCGCGATCCTGCGCGCCTGGTTCACTCGTCCATCCGCCAGCGCGCCCACGTGGTACCGGGCCCACAGCGACCCGTTGGTGAGCCGCACCCTGCAGGTGCTGCATCAGCAACCGGCGTTTCCATGGACCCTGGCGACGCTCTGCCGCGAAGTGGGGGCCTCTCGATCGGCGCTCTCACGACGGTTCCGGGACGTCGTCGGAGAATCGCCGATGAAGTTCCTGACAAGCTGGCGACTTGCCCTCGCCGCCGACATGCTCTGCGACCCGGAGGCCACTGTGGGCACGGTTGCCTACGCCCTGGGCTACAGCACGCCGTTCGCGCTGAGCGCAGCCTTCAAGCGAGTTCGCGGCATCAGCCCGCAGGAACACCGGTTGCGGGCGATGCGGGCCTCTTGAGGCACAGCCGGGATACCCATTGGTCGGCGTACCCATCGCAGTGCTTGCCTTCCGCCTCCATGATCCAGAGGAGCAGGATGGCCTCCAGATCGGGGCCGAACGCCTGGCCCGCATCGGCTCACCCCATACGCCAGCACGAAGAACGGGCTCAGCATTCCATGATCAACAACGCCTCAGGCCTGATCCACGTCGCGGATAATCTCTTCCTGCTGGCCGATGACAACCGAGATCAGATCCGCCTGTTCCGCTTCAGCGATGATGCTTCGAAGCCGGAATTCAAGGAGCTCAATGTCTGCCTGAATCTTGGTGATGGCGGCCATGGCAACAGCGACTTCGAGAGCCTGGCCATGCTGCAGGATGCGCTCTACGTCATCGGCAACAGGCAACCGCGACTCCGGCATTTCAGGCTCAACGGCCATGCCCTCGCCGGGCCGCCCGCGGCCATGACACCCGATCTCCGCACAGACCTCGCCGGCGACGACATCAACATCGAAGCCCTCTCCGCCTGGCGCGGCAACCAGCTGCTGGTGGGGCTCAGAAAGCCAGCGGCAGAAGATGGCCATGCCCAGGCCCTCCTGCTGGATCCCGCAGTCCCTGAGGCCGCACCCACACCCCTGCTGTTCGATCTGGGCGGCCGCAGATTTCGCGACTGCGTGCGCATCGACGATCAGCATTTCCTCATCCTGGCCGGCCCGAAGCATGACGACGACAGCGACCGCAAGAACAAGACGAAGCGGCCGATGTTCTTCTGGAATGGCGACCTCACCAGCTCTGAACCGATTCAGCCAACGCGGTGCCGGCTGGACTACGGCAAGTTACGCGCCGAGGGCCTCTGCATTCGCCGCAAGGATCAGCATGGCCTTGAGATCTTCATCGGCTCCGACGAAAGCGCCGTTGACCGCCGCGATCCCTTCAAGCTGCGCTACGCGACGGTGAGCAGCATCGAGCAACTCCTCACAGACACCATCCCAACCCGCAAGGTGAGGGTGGAGCTCTACGGCTACGACTGATCAGCCCCCCCGTACAGCCCTCGCAGCCCCGCCTCACTCGCCGGCGCCACACCGCGCTCGGTGATCAGCGCCGTCACCAGCCGGGCCGGGGTCACATCAAAGGCCGGGTTGAAGCCGGCACTGCCGTCCGGGGTGAGCTGCACCGTGGCGATCTCCCCAGCTGCCGTGCCGCTGCAGATCCGGCCCTGGATGTGGGTGACCTCCTCCGCGCTGCGGGCCTCGATCGGGATGGCCGTCAGCCCATCGCTGAGGGTCCAGTCGATGGTGGAGGCCGGCAGGGCGACGTAGAAGGGCACGCCGTTGTCGTGGGCGGCCAGGGCCTTGAGGTAGGTGCCGATCTTGTTGCACACATCGCCCGTCCGGGTGGTGCGGTCGGTGCCGACGATCACGGCATCGACCAGACCGTGCTGCATCAGATGGCCCCCCGCGTTGTCGACGACCACGGTGTGGGGCACCCCCTCACGCCCCAGCTCGAAGGCGGTGAGGCTCGCCCCCTGGTTGCGAGGACGGGTCTCGTCCACCCACACGTGGATGTTCAGCCCAGCCCGGTGGGCCTTGTAGATCGGCGCGAGGGCCGTGCCCCAGTCGACGGTGGCCAGCCAGCCGGCGTTGCAGTGGGTGAGCACCTGGAAGGGGCTGTCCCGGCGCTCGGCCGGTCGGGCCGCCGCCAGCTGCCGGAAGATCTCCAGGCCATGGTTCCCGATGGCCTCGCACATCGCCACGTCCTCCTCGGCGATGGCCTCCGCTTCCTCCCGGGCAGCCTCGACCCGGCCCGCCTGCGGCAGGGCCGCCACCCGATCGCGCACCCGCTCGAGCGCCCAGCGCAGGTTCACGGCCGTGGGTCGGGTGCTGTTGAGCTGGTCGAAGGCCGCTTCCAGGGCGGCATCGCCAGGATCCTGCTGCAGGGCCAGCATGAGCCCATAGGCGCCGGTCACCCCGATCAGGGGGGCCCCGCGCACCACCATGCTGCGGATCGCCTCGGCGGCGTCCTCGCAGGTGCGCAGGCTGCGGGTCGTGAAGCGGTGGGGGAGCTGGGTCTGGTCGATCACCCCCACCGAGCAGCCCCCCGGTTCCAGCCAGATGGTGCGCCAGGCCGTGCCGTCGATGTTCATGGTGCGTGAAGCCGTCAGGCCGAGGCCTTCTTAGTTTGCGAGCAGGGAGTCACGGGAGAGCTGGAACCATGATCGAACAGATCCCCGGTCTGCCGGAAGGCACGGTGGGCTTCCGGCTGCGGGGGCTCGTGCGTGGGGAGGACTACGACAGGGTGCTCGTGCCGCAGATGGAGCGGGCCATCGAGGAACACGACCGCATCAAGGCCCTGTTGTGCTTCGGCCCGGACTTCGAGGGCTACGCCCTCGACGCCGCCTGGGACGACACGCTGCTGGGCCTGCGCCACTGGCAGGGGTTCGAGCGCATCGCCGTGGTGAGTGACGCGCCCTGGCTGCGCACCGCCATCCGAGCCATCGGCGCCCTCCTGCCCTGTCCCGTCAGGCTCTTCCACGACGGGAACGAAGCCGAGGCGCGGCGCTGGTTGGCTGAATCCCTCGGCAGCATCCATCTCACGGAACAGGACGGGGTCGTGCGGGTGCAGCTGATCGGCAGGCTCGAGCCCAGCGCCTACGCCGCGATCGAGGCGGAGATCGACAGCCTGTTCAGCCGGGTGGAGCCGGTGAAGCTGCTGGTCGATCTGCGCGAGTTCGACGGCTGGTCCGGCCTGGCCGCCCTGGGGGAGCACCTCTCACTGGTCAGGGAGCACCGCCGCACCCCACGGCGTGTGGCGGTGCTGGGCCACGCCGGCTGGCAGAAACTGGCCCAGCGGCTGCTTTCCCGGTTCATCGCCGCGGAGACGCGCTATTTCGATGCGGCCCACAGCGAGCAGGCCGATCTCTGGATCCAGGCCGACCTCCACGCCGCGCAGCACGGCTGACGAGGAACTCCGGTCGCCGCTGGGATCAGGCGTCTGCCCAGAGCTCAGAGCACCAGCCCCTGGATCACCAGGTCTCAGATCAAGCGGTAGCCGAACCAGTCCGGCACCAGGGGTTCGCCGCCAAGCTGGGATTCGGGCGTGAGATGCACGTGCAGGGACAGCCCGTCGAAGAGGGACAGCTGATCCACCGTCAGGCAATCATCCACGGCGACCAGATCGTCCCTGTGCCGCTGGCGCACCTGGGCCTGCCAGCGGCGCTTCGCCTGGACCACGGCGGCCTGGGGAGACGGGGCGACCTCCAGGCCGAAGCGGTGCTGCTCCGCCAGCTGGCCGGGGTCATAGCCCCCCAGGTTCACGAAATAGAGGCGCTCGGCTCCAGCCCAGCGCTCCGGCCTGAGCTCCACCCGGTAGCCATCGACGTGGCGCACGGCCACGTAGCTGTCGATATGCAGGCCCCGGCGGGACCCGAACCACTGGCGCCGCAACAGCGGCAGGGTCGCCTCGATCGTGGCACCGGCCACGAAGCGCACGTCGTGGAGCTCGAGGTTGCAGCCCGGCACGCGGCCACCGAGCACCACCAGGAAGAGCTCGGCAGGCGCGCCGGGCGGACGCTCGGGGCATGGTCGACTCCCCATCTCCGCTACGGCCTGATTTCCACAGGCGTGCCCACGGCGGTGCGCTCGAACAGCCAGCGGGCCGTGGCAACGGTGGTTCGGATGCAGCCATGGCTGCGCGGCACGCCGAAACACTGGCCGCCCTGCTCCTGCCAGGGGGCGGGGTGGATGCAGTAGCGGTCGGGGCCGAGACCGGGCCCGCCCAGACACATCACATGGGGCACGCTCTTCACCTGGTAGGTGGCGCCGGTGAGGTCCGTGCTGGCGTACTTGGCCTGGATGTGGAACGCGCCGACCGGCGTGGGGGAAGCGGGGAGACCCGTCGAGACCAGGGCCGAGTACAGCAGCACCTGGCTGGGTCCATAGGCATAGAGCCGCTGCTCGGAGAGATCGATGATCAGCCGGGCGATCAGCTCAAGCATGGGAGGCCCGGAACGCCGGTGGTCAGCACGCTCAGCTGTGTTCGCGCAGGAACCCGATCGTTCCCTGCAGCTCCTCGGCGAAGCGGTCGATCTCCTGGCGCGTGGTGGTGAAGCTCAGACTGGCGCGGGCGGATCCAGGGATGCCGTAGAGGCGGTGCAGGGGCTGGGTGCAGTGATGGCCGCTGCGAATGCAGATGCCGGCTGAATCGAGCAGGGCCGCCAGATCGTTGGCATGGAGGCCGTCCACCGTGAAGGCCGCCAGGGCGCCACGGTCAGGCTGCTGCTCCGGCGTGGGCCCGAGGATACGCACGCCGTCGATGGCGCCGAGCCGGTCGAACAGCTGGCGGGTGAGCTGCTTTTCCCAGCCGCGGATGCGATCCAGCCCGATGGCCTGAAGATAATCCAGGGCCGCACCCAGGCCGATGGCCTCGCCGATGGCCGGCGTTCCCGCCTCGAACTTGTGGGGCAGCTCGGCCCAGCTGCTGTGGTCGAGGTAGACGTCCTGGATCATCTCCCCGCCGCCCAGGAAGGGGGGCATGGCCTCGAGCAGCGCTTCGCGGGCCCAGAGGAAACCCATCCCGGTGGGCCCGCAGAGTTTGTGCGAGCTGCCGACCAGGAAGTCGCAACCGAGCGCCGCCACATTCACCGGCATGTGCGGCAGGCTCTGGCAGGCATCCACCAGCAGCAGAGCACCGGCGGCATGGGCCAGGGGTGCCACCCGTTCGACGGGGTTGAGACAGCCCAGGGTGTTGCTCACCTGCACCAGGCTGACCAGGCGCGTGCGGTCCGTGATCTGGGCCTTGAGGTCCTCCAGGTCGAGTTCCCCCGTAGGGGTGACTCCCGCATGGCGCAGCACACAGCCGGTGCGGGCCGCGAGCAGCTGCCAGGGCACCAGGTTGCTGTGGTGCTCCATGACCGTGAGCAGAACCTCATCGCCTTCGCGCAGGTTGGCGTCGCCCCAGCTGCGCGCCACGAGGTTGATCGCCTCACTGGCGTTGCGGGTGAAGACGATCTCCCGCGGGCTGGCCGCCCCCACGAAGGCCGCGACCTTGGCCCGTGCCGCCTCAAAACCCTCGGTGGCCCGGGCGCTGAGCTGGTGGGCACCCCGGTGCACATTGGCGTTGTCGTGGTCGTAGTAGCGCTGCAGGGCCTCGAGCACCTGGCGGGGCTTCTGACTGGTGGCGGCGTGGTCGAGGTAGATGAGGGGCTGGCCCAGGCAGGCGGTCTGGGCCAGAAGGGGAAAGTCCGGCCGGGTGATGGCGGCCAGATCGTCAACCACCTGGGCGGCTGGGGCGGCGGCATCCGGGATGCCGGCGAGGGAGGGGGCGGTGGAGAGACCGCCGAGCGCGGAGGAGGTGGGCATGGCGTTCAGACCTCCCCCAGCAGGCTCTGGAGCGGACGATGGGGAGCGGCAGCGGCGGGCAGCTCCCGCAGGACCTCATCGCAGAAGCCCCTCTGGAGCAGCGCAGCGGCCTGGGCGGCAGCGATGCCGCGGCTCTGGAGATAGAAGAGCTCGTCACGCTGCAGCCGACTCACGGTGGCTCCGTGGGCGCACTTCACATCGTCGGCGACGATTTCGAGCTCAGGTTTGGTGTCGATCCGCGCCCGGTCGGAGAGCAGGAGGTTGCGGCTCAGCTGGGCCGCGTTGGTCTGCTGGGCAACCCGCGGCACCTGCACGGCGCCGTTGAACACGCTGCGGCCGGAACCATCCGCCACGGCCTTGTGGAGCTGGTCGAGCACACCGGCAGGCCCCTCGAAGCGCACGTGGCTGTGGGTGTCGGCCACCTCCTGACCATCCACCAGCTGCAGACCCCGCAGCTGGGTGTGGGCGGCCCCCTCGAGCTGCACCACACGAGGCTCCTGGCGGATGAGCCCCCAGCCCGAGCTGGCGCTGATCAGGCTGAGCTCACTGCCGGCGGCCTGCCGCACGGCCGTGTGGGCCAGCAGCGTGGATCGGGCGCCCCGCCCCAGGGCCAGGGTGCCCAGCTTCAGACGGCTCTCCGGCCCCATCTCCACTTCGACCACGAGGCTGAGGGCCTGGTCGTCCGTGGCACGGATCACCTGCAGCAACTGGAGATCAGCCCCGGGTTCGAGCACCAGCAGCAGGCGGCGGGCCTGGCAACCGGGCATCGACCCTCCCTCCCAGGGCAGCTCCAGCGTCCAGGTTCCGGCACCGACGCGCAGGGCGAGCGTCGCGGGCCCCAGGCCGGCGTTGAACCGCACGGGCCAGTGGTCCGCGCAGGCGGTGCCGGCGACCGCGCGACCGCGGTGGGTCTCGGCGTCCCCATCCGCCAGGGTGGTGATGCCCGAGGGCAGGTGCGGGGGGATCCAGCCACCATTCTCGCTGGAGGCGACCTGGTGTGGAACGCTCCGCAGGGTGGTGAGATCGGTGAAGCGCCAGTCCTCCTGGCGGCGGCTGGGGAGAGGCGCACCGGCCAGGGCGGCGAGCCAGTCAGCCGACCCCTCGGACACCGGAGCGGTGCGGGGTGTGGTCGCCGTCATCAACCCACCTCCACTGGCTGGCGCCCGGAGTCCGCCTCGAGCCGGGCCAGTTCCTGGTCCACCCAGTCGTAACCGGTGCGTTCCAGCTCGAGGGCGAGCTCCTTGCCGCCACTGCGCAGCAGGCGACCGGACGCCATCACATGGACGTAATCGGGAGTGATCAGATCGAGAAGCCGCTGGTAGTGGGTGATCAGCAGGGTGGCGTTGTCAGGACTGGCAAGGTGGTTGACACCGCCGGCCACGATCCTGAGGGCATCGATATCCAACCCGGAATCGGTCTCATCGAGAATCGCGACAACAGGTTCGAGCAGTGCCATCTGGAGGATCTCGTTGCGCTTCTTCTCGCCGCCGCTGAACCCTTCGTTGACACTCCGCTCCAGAAAGGCCGGGTCCATCTGGACCACGCCCAGACGTTCCTGCACCAGGTCTTCGAAGGCGAAGGTGTCGAGCTCCTCCTGACCCTGGGCAGTGCGGCGGGCGTTGGTGGCCACCCGCAGGAATTCGAGATTGCTGACACCAGGAATCTCCACGGGGTACTGGAATCCGAGAAACACCCCGATGCGGGCGCGATCTTCCGGATCGAGACCCAGCAGATCCGTGCCCCGGTAGCGCATCGTGCCGGCGGTGACGGTGTAAGCCGGATGGCCGGCCAGCACCTTGGAGAGGGTGCTCTTGCCACTGCCGTTGCGCCCCATCACGGCATGGATTTCACCGGCGCGGATGGTGAGGTTCACGCCCTTGAGAATCGGCAGATCATCCACCGAGGCATGCAGATCGGAAATCTCGAGAAGGACCGGGGCGTCGGTGCGGATCACGGGGAGGGGAGACGAGCGGAAGAACGGGGAGACAGGGGTGGATGGCAGGTGAGTGGAGGCAGAACGACGAAGGGCAGCCTGCAGCCGGGGGAGGGTCTTATCCCACCGATCCCTCGAGCTTGAGGGCGAGCAGCTTGTCGGCTTCGGCGGCGAACTCCATGGGCAACTGGTTGAAGACGTCCCGACAGAAACCACTGACCATCATCGACACCGCCTCTTCAAAGCCAATGCCACGGCTCTGCAGATAGAACAGCTGATCGGCCGAGATCCGGCAGGTGCTGGCCTCGTGCTCCACGGCGGCATCGGGCTGCTGGGAGCGGATGTAGGGGTAGGTGTTCGCCGCCGCCTCGTCCCCGATCAGCATGGAGTCGCACTGGCTGTAATTGCGGGCGCCAACGGCTTTGGGGCCGATCTGCACCTGGCCGCGATAACTGTTGGAGGAGTGACCGGCGCTGATGCCCTTGCTGACGATCGTGGAGCGGGTACGGGGGCCGACATGAACCATCTTGGTTCCGGTATCCGCCTGCTGCCTGTTGTTGGTCAAGGCAACGGAATAGAATTCCCCAACCGAATCAGCTCCTTGCAGGACGCAGCTGGGATACTTCCACGTGATCGCTGAGCCAGTTTCCACCTGGGTCCAGCTGATCTTGCTGCGATCACCTCGGCAATGGCCCCGCTTGGTCACGAAGTTGTAGATGCCGCCGACGCCATTTTCGTCGCCCGCATACCAATTTTGAACTGTTGAGTACTTGATCGAGGCATCGTCCAGCGCGACGAGCTCAACGACGGCAGCATGGAGCTGATTGGTGTCGAACATCGGGGCCGTACAGCCTTCCAGGTAGCTCACGGAGGCGCCCTCCTCAGCCACGATCAAGGTGCGCTCGAACTGACCGGTGTCGCCGGAATTGATGCGGAAATAGGTGGAGAGCTCCATCGGACATTCCACACCTTTGGGGATGAACACGAAGGAGCCGTCGCTGAACACTGCCGAATTCAGCGCCGCAAAGAAGTTGTCATTGGTTGGGACGACTGTCCCTAGGTAGGCCTCGACGAGATGGGGATGCTCCCGGACCGCTTCACTGATGGAGCAGAAGATCACCCCATGCTCGGCCAGCTGCTCCTTGAAGGTGGTGGCGATCGAAACGCTGTCAAAGACCGCATCCACAGCCACGTTGGAGAGGCGCTTCTGTTCACTCAGGGGGATGCCCAGCTTGTCGAAGGTTTCGAGCAGCTTGGGATCGACCTCGTCCAGGCTCGATTTCTTCTCCTGCTGGCGCGGAGCGGCGTAGTAGATGATCTCCTGATAGTCGATGGGCGGATAGGCCAGCGCCGCCCAATCAGGCTCCTTCATCTGTTGCCATTGCCTGTAGGCACGCAGCCGAAACTGAAGCAGGAAGTCGGGTTCCTGCTTTTTAGAGGAAATCAACCGAACCACATCCTCACTGAGGCCCTTGGCGATCTTTTCGGTTTCAATATCCGTGACGAAACCGTACTTGTACGGCTGCGAAACCAGATCACCAACGGTGGCAGTGGACATGGCGGTGAGACGACTGGATCAGCCGGCGGTTAGGGATTTGACTTCATCGAGAGCGATGGTCTGCTTCTCGCAGCGGAACGGGTTGTCCTCCGTCAGGAAGAGCATGCAGTGGCATTCCTTGCGCTCCCGCATGGGCACACAGGGACAGTTCCAGAAGGCCTGAGCCACTTCGGCCTGCTTGTCTTCGTAGTGACGGCAGGGGCAGAGGGCTCCACCCAGTTCGTCCTTGTGCCGGGCCAGGCCCTCGAGCACCACGGCGGTCACACCCGGATCACTGCAGAAAAAGGTGCCGGTGCGCTGGGCATAGGTTTCGGCGAACTTGCGGATCACCTCCAGGCTCTCGGAACTGGGTGTGGGATTGCTCGCAGCGGGGTCGGCCATGGCTGAGGGTGGGCTCTGCAGAGGGCGGGAACACTGAACTGACTGGGCCTGGGTTCCGGCCTGGGATGGGGGCTGCCAGCATGGAAACCGCTGGGCAGGCCATCGCAGGGCGGAGTTACGAAACCAGAAAGTTTCGTTACCCGAAGCCTAGGGCACCGGTCCGACGCCTGGGGGAACGGCCATTGTGCCGTCCTGGGGTGGCCCTCCCACCCCGATCCCCAATCACCCGGGGGACGTGGCATCGTGTGAGAGCCAGGTGTCGGTCATGTCTTCAACCATCGACTCCCACACCCGAGCAGTCACCACGCCCGGTCCGCAGCAGACCGGCAGCCAACACGGCAGCCCACGGCCAGCGACTCCTGAGGAAGCAGGCCAAACGGCCTCGTCACCGGCCCCCTCCACCACCCGCCAGGCGGCCCTGACCCTCCTCCTGCGCGAGGGTGAAACCACCGCGGCGGCCCTGGCCAGCGAGCTCGGGGTCTCCGTTCAGGTGATGCGTCGCCACCTGCGGGCCCTGGAAGAGGAAGGCCTGGTCCAGTCGATGCCGGCCGCGGCCGGACCGGGGCGTCCGATCAACCGCTGGCACCTGACAGCCCGGGGCCAGGCCCATTTCCCGGATGGCAGCGAAGCGTTCGCCCTCGGACTGCTCCAGTCGATGGCGAGCGCCCTCCCGCCGGAAACCATCCAGGTGCTGCTCATGCAGCAAGGCGCCCAGAAGGCCCGCACCTACCGTCAGCATGTGGGGGACGGCAGCCTGCAGCAGCGGCTCGAGCGTCTGGTGGAACTGCGACGCCGGGAGGGTTATGTCGCCGAGTGCTGCCCGCATCCCGACGGCCACTCCTGGGTGATCCAGGAGTTCCACTGCTCCGTGATGCGCATCGCCGAGCAGTTTCCCTGTGTCTGCGATCAGGAGCTGCAGCTGATCCGCGCGACCTTCCCGGACTGCGAGGTGGAGCGGATCCACTGGCGGCTCGAGCAGGGCCACTCCTGCGGCTTCCGACTGCAGCCCCAACCGCCCCCGTGAAGCCGCCCGGGCCCGCCGGCAGGATGGCCGGGGTGGGAAGGACAGCGCGATGAGCGACAGCAGATCCCCGGCTGATTCGGCCCACGGCCCGCTCACGCCCAGCGAACTCGCCGAGCTTGAGTCCACCCTGCTGCCGGCGCTTGAGCGTCACCATCTCCGGCTGCTGGCCCATGCCCTGCGCACCCTGCAGACGATCGCCGGACGGGAGCAGGGGGCTCCGCCCACCCCGGCGGATCTGGCGGGCTGGGCCGCGAGCCAGCCGGACCTCGCCGGGGATCCTGCCTTTACGAGGGTCTTCCTGGAGCAGCTGGAGGGTGCGGGGAGCCAGCTGGCCGCGATCGCGGCAGGACTGGCCACGTCGGCCCTCGCCCTCGAGCTCAGCCAGCTGTGTGGCTGGGCCCGGAATCAGGCCGATACCCGGCTGCGGCGGGACTCCGGGATCTAGCGGACCAGAAGCGTCACCCCCGTCAGGGCGGCACAGGCGGCCATCCAGCCCACCCAGCTGACCCGGTCCCCCTCCAGGGGAGCCAGCAGGGCGGCCATCACCGGCGAGGTGGCCAGCAGGCCAACCGCCAGCCCGGCTGGAAGACGGCTCAGCGCCAGCTGCTGCAGCACGATGCCGGCGCTGGTACCCAGCAGAGTCGCCATCAGAACCCTGGGCCAGCGCCGCTGGGCGGGCCGGGGACCGGAGCGCCAGCGGCGCAGCCCGGGCAGCAGCCCCGGCAGCAACGGCGAGAGGGTGAGGCAGGCCGCCGCCAGTCGGATCGTGGCGGCCTGAAGCGCCGAGATCGCCCCGTCCTGCAGGGCCGCCCGGGCCAGCAGCGCACCGCCGCTGCCGCAGGCGAGGGCGGCGAGGGCCAGCAGCAGGCCGAGGCGCTGTGGACCGGCGTCGGCCGGGTCCGGCGTGCGCTGACGCGCGACCAGCACCAGCGCCAGGCTGATCAGGGCGATACCGCCCCACTGCCCCGGGCCGGGGACCTCCCCAAGCCAGAGGCTGCCCGCCGCGCTGGCCACGGCCGGTCCCCCCGCCTCCAGGGTGAGGGTCCGGCGGGTGCCGAGCCTGCGCAGGGCGGCAAAGAAGAGGCTGTCCCCGGCGGCGATCCCCACCACGCCGCTGGCGACCAGCAGGACCATCGCCGCAGGAGCCGGTCGCCCCGTCGCGAGACCGGCCGGACCGACCAGCATCCCCAGGGCCAGCAGATTCTTCAGCAGGTTCAGCTGGAGTGCTCCCAGGGAGGTGGGCAGCCGGCGCCAGAGGCCACTGGCCAGGGTCCAGCAGAGCGCCGCCGCCAGGGCCGCTGCCACGCCGATCGCCACCACGCCCGCCCCGTGCCTTGCGATCATCGCCACAGCTGCAGCCCGACCGTGTCCGAGGCCATCGCCGATGCCATCAGCTTCTTCCGGCTGAGCTGCGGCCGCTGGCGCTCCCAGCGCAGCAGCCACCATCTGCTGCATCGACGGGCCGAGGCCGGCGGTTCCTGGATCGAGGTGGCGGAGCTGGCCGCGGACCATCCGCGCCTGATCGCCATCGCCGAACTCCACGGCCAGTCCCCGGCGGCCCTGGTGGGGGGATGCCGGGTCACCTGGAACGCCTCGATGGCGTGGGACCAGGCCGGTGAGGCCCATGAAGGGGAGAGCGTCTTCGGCCTGATCCCCACCGACGCCAGCGGACGGGAGGGGCTGCTGCTGCGCGACCGGGGCTACGCGGAGACCGCGCCGGTGGCGGGCCGCTTCGCCATGGACGAGCGCGACGGGCTGCTGCTCACCACCAGCTACGAGACGATGGACAGCCTGGAGCGCTTCAGCTTCGCAGGGCCGAACGTAAGGCTGCGCACCAGCACGGTGGAGGGCCTGTCCAACACCGCCTCGTTCTGTGTGGAGACCCGGGTGCTGGAGACACCGGGCCCAGGCGCCACCGCAGCGGGAGCCCAGGCCACCGACGCGCCCCTCTCCCCACTGGGTTGGTGACCGGGCGTGGGGCCACCACCGCCAGGGGTGAGGCGGCGGAAGCGTGTTACGGACTGTGAGCCCTGCCCGGAGGTGGTCAGCCCAGCCCCGGGCGCACTTCTACGATCCCTGGCGACGGTTGCTGAACTCGCGTGGCCCTGCCCCTCCTGAAGTACGCGCCCACCACTCAGAACGCGCGGGTCCGCGCGCTGCGGGTGGGCTCGGATGAGGATCCCAAGGCCGTGTCCATGGACAAAGCCATGGACCGCGAAGATCAGAATTTCGTGATCGAAGCGGCCTACCGGCAGATCTTCTTCCATGCCTTCAAGGTCGACCGCGACCGCACCCTGGAGTGCCAGCTGCGCGACGGTCAGATCACGGTGCGGGATTTCATCCGCTCCCTCTGCCTGTCGGACACCTTCACCCGCAGCTTCTACAACCTCAACAGCAACTACCGGGTCGCGCGCCACCTGGTGGAGAAGCTGCTGGGCCGTCCCACCCACGGCAAATCCGAGGAGATTGCCTGGTCGGCCGTGCTGATGACCCGCGGAGTCAAGGGCATGGTGGATGACATCCTCGACTCCCAGGAGTACCTGGAGGCCTTCGGTTACGACGGCGTGCCCTACCACCGCAACCGTGTGGTGGGCAGCCGCGACCTGGGCGAGACCCCCTTCAACCTCACCAGCCCCCGCTACGACGCCTACTACCGCAGCATCCTGGGCTTCCCCCAGGTCGTCTACACCGGTACGGCCAAGGTCTACCCCGAGCGCTCCCGCCAGCGCCGCGGCGGCTTCCCCGAGGACTACCTGCCCTGGGTGCGCAGCCTGCCCGCCATGCGTGCCACCAGCGCCTCCTCCAGCGCCGACATCAATTACATGGCCAAGGTTCCCTACCGGAGCATCGGGCGCTGAGACAGCCCCCACCCGAACCACCCATGGCAATCCCAGGCGGCCCCAAGGCCGCCTTTTTTGTTTCCGCAACCGCCGCCCCCGGGGGGTGACGCCCCGAGCCCCAGGCAGTCAGAGGATGCTGACCCCGGGGAGCAAGGCCGATCGGTTTGGCGAAAAGTGCTTCACACTGATCCCAAATGAAATCTTTCGCTGTGAGCCAGGCCCTGACCGCGTTGGCCAAGATGACCTTGAGGCAGCTGCGCCAGGTTGCCAGCGACCTTGGCGTGAGCCTTTACAGCCGCAAGTCCAAGGACGAGCTGGTGAGTGAGATCACCTCTCGCAAGCAGCCCGATGAGCTTTCGCTGGAAGCGATTGAAGCCGAGATGGCGCCGGCTCCCCGCCCGATGGCCGAGACCAGCGTGGTGTTTCTGCCCCGTGATCCCCAGTGGGCCTATGTGTTCTGGGACATCGCCGAGGACGATCGAGCCGAGGCCCTAGCGGCAGGTGCCAGCCAGCTGTGCCTCAGGGTCGCCGATGTGACCGGCCTCTCCGGCGGCTCGGCGCACCCCCACACCCTCCAGGAGGTGGTGGTCGACAGCCATGCCACCGAGTGGTACCTGCCCGTGCCGCTCAGCGATCGCGACTACCGGGTCGAACTCGGCTACCGCAAGGCCAATGGCGGCGGCTGGATCTCCCTGGCGTTCTCTTCGGTGGCCCGGGTCCCGGCCCTCCACCCCAGCGAGCAGATCCTCGATCAGTTCGTTCCCTTCTCCCTGGAGACCGCTCCGGCCACGGCCCCCGTGCCGACCACCATGGAGCCTCCGGGCGATACGGGCCTGCACGAGCGCCTCTACCAGACCGCCACATCCCAGTGGCGCCGGATCAGCCGGGGTTCTGAGGCCTTCCACGAACTCGACAGCAGCCTGCTGGAAGACTCCGAGCGCAGTGCATCCGGCATCGGCATCTGGGCCAGCGGCCGGAGCGACTCCGGCATCGGTGGGGTGGCCCCGCGACAGCGCTCCTTCTGGCTGGTGGCCGACGCGGAGCTGATCGTCTACGGCGCCACCGACCCCGCGGCCAAGCTGAGCATCGGTGGGGAGGATGTGCCCCTTTCGTCCGACGGAACCTTCCGCGTTCAGGTTCCCTTCCGGGACGGACGCCAGCTCTATCCCATCGAGGCCGTGGCGGCCGACGGGATCCAGAAGCGGAACATCACCCTGGAGTTCAGCCGCAACACCCCGGAAGACAACAGCAATCCCGCGGACAAGGCGATCGCCGAGTGGTTCTGAACACCTCCCCAGCCCCGTCACCCCCTGCCGCTTCGCCACCTGTCACGATGCGACGCCTCGTTGCCATCACCCCCCTGGCCGGTGCCCTCGCCTTCCCGCTGGTGGTGCCCCTCGTGCTCCGCTGGGTCGGCCTGCCTGCCGCGGTGCTGACGGCTGTCGTGGTGGGCACCCTCTGGTTCGTGCTGATGTTGCGCACGGCTGAGATGCCCAGCCACGACTGAGTCGGCCGGGCTGCGGCAACACTCCAGACAGTGCGTGTCAGCCGCCCGTGGGAGTCCAGCCTCTGTCCGCCGGCCCTGGCCACCGGATTCGGCCGCGCCTGCTGGGTGGGCCGAGCCTGCTGGGTGCCGTTCTTCTTGCCGGCCTTGTGCAGGGGTGCAGCGCCACGGCTCAGCTGCTCGGGCAGGGACCGCGGCCGCTGCCGCTGCCGGCGGGGATCGAGCTGGCCTTCAACCACCGGCTCGGCCCGCGCTACCGCAGCCCGATCGACGGGCAGTGGCGTCAGGGCGATGACCTCGAGGCCTTCCTGCTCGAGAGCATCAACGCGGCCCGGGAGGAAATCCTGGTGGCCGTTCAGGAGCTCTCCCTTCCCAGGGTCGCGGAGGCGCTAGTGGCACGCCATCGGCAGGGGCTCCGGGTTCAGGTGGTGCTTGAAAACACCTACAGCGCCCCGTGGTCCGAGGCCCATCCGGCCGATCTGGCCCCCCACCAACGCCACCGGCAGGCCCAGCTGCAGGCGCTGGGTTGGGGCGATGCGGTGGCGATCCTGCGGGCCGGTGGCGTCCCGATGCTCGATGACACCGCGGACGGCAGCGCCGGCAGCGGCCTGATGCACCACAAGTTCGTCGTCATCGACCGCCGGGTGGTGGTGACGGGATCGGCCAATTTCACCGCGTCCGGCATCCACGGCGATCCCGACGATCCGCGCAGCCGGGGCAACGTCAACCACCTGCTGCGGCTCACCAGCCCGGAGCTGGCGGCCTTGTTCATCGAGGAGTTCGCGCGGCTCTGGGGGGATGGGCCCGGCGGGGCCAGCGACAGCCGCTTCGGGCTGGCCAAGCACAACCCCGGACTGAAGACGGTGCGGATCGGCGGGACCTCCGTCGGGGTGCTGTTCGCTCCCCATCGCCGCAGCGACCCCAACCATGGGCTGGCCCTGCTCCGCAGCCTGCTGGAGCAGACCCACGCGCAGGCGGATCTGGCGCTCTTCGTGTTCTCGGACCAGCGGCTGGCCGAGGCCCTGGGCGCACTGCAGCAGCGGGGCGGGACAGTCCGGCTGCTCGCCGACCCTGGTTTCGCCACCCGGTCCTTCAGCGAGGTGCTGGATCTGCTGGGTGTGGCGCTGCCCGACCACCGCTGCGGCCTGGAGGCCGGCAATGCTCCCCTAAAGCAGCCGCTCGAGGGGGTCGGCACACCGCGGCTGGCGGGGGGGGACAAGCTCCATCACAAGATGGCCGTGCTGGACCACAGGCGCGTCATCACCGGATCGTTCAACTGGAGTCCGAGCGCGGCGCACCAGAACGACGAGACCCTGCTGGTGATCGACTCCCCCCTGGTGGCCGCCCACTTCACCGGCGAGATCGACCGGCTGTGGAAGGGGGCGGAGCTCGGCATCACGGCCCGGCTGGCACGCAAGCAGGAGCGCCAGCGGCTCCGCTGTGGCAGTGGGCGGCTCCGACCCGCCCCCGCCAAGGGCCCCATCGATGCCGCCACCTAGGATCAACGCTGCCAAGGCGTGGTGCCGATGGACTCGCGATCCGCCTCCCCGACTGAATCGGCCACCCTGGATGCCATCCAGTTGATGCTGCGCGACCTGAACACCCGGCACGACGAGATCCGTCACAGGGCCGCCTTCCGCGGATGCACCCGCGAACTGCTGGAGGTGCAGCAGGAGCTGGTCGATTACCTGCTCACCAAGAAGAGCCAGCTGATGGGACAGAGCGAGAGCGAGAGCCTGATCAACCGCAACTACAACGCGTTCCTCTGATCGCAGCGTCCACGCCCCCCCGCGCCGCTGCCGCGGCCACCGTGCTGATCGTGGGAGCCGGTCCGGCCGGGGCCGGCCTGGCCCTGCTCCTCGCCCGCCGGGGTGTCCGCGTCACCCTGATCGAAGCCAGCACGCGGATGGATCGCCAGTTCCGCGGTGAGGCGCTGATGCCCCACGGCCTGGCCGCCCTGGAGGCCATGGGGCTGACCACCTTGGTGGAGAGCCTGCCCCATCGCGCCCTGGCCGGATGGCGGTTCGTGCTCGATGGCGGGGACCTGTTCCGGATCGCCGAGCCACTGGAAGGTCCGGGCGAACCCGCCTGCACCCTGGTGAGCCAGCCAGCCCTGCTGCAGGCCCTGCTGCTGGAACTGCAGCGCCATCCCTCGGCCACCGTGCTGCTGGGGCATCGCGTCAACGGTCTCTGCCGGCAGGCTCAACGGATCGTGGGGGTCCAGCTGGCCGACGGCAGCGAGCTCCGGGCTGAACTCGTGGTGGGCTGCGACGGCCGCCACTCCACGCTGCGGCAGCAGGCCGGCCTCGCCCTCGCCCCAGGCGGCGGAGAGATCGGCGTGCTGTGGTTCCGGCTGCCGGCCCAGGGGCCCGACCCATTGGGCGGCGACTTCCTGACCGCGGTGGGTGAGCAGGGAATCTTCAGTGCCTTCGCCAGCGCCAGCGGGGCGATGCAGCTGGGCTGGGTGCCGGAGGGGGGCGGCCTTGGTGACGCCGGCGCGGGGACTGGCTGGCTGGAACGCCTGGCCGGCCAGTCCCCCCCGGAGCTGGCCCTGTGGCTGCGACAGCACTCGGGGGACATGCCGGATCCGGTGCGCCTGCAGGTGAGCGTGGGGCTGGCCGAGCGCTGGTGGTGTCCCGGCCTGTTGCTGCTCGGTGATGCAGCCCACCCGATGAGTCCCGTGCGGGCCCAGGGCATCAACCTCGCCCTGCGGGATGCCTGGCTGGCGGGTCAACTGCTGCTGGAGGTGCTCCAGCAGGCCCCGGATGCTGAGGCCCCGGATGCTGAGGCCATGGATCCTGAGGCCATCGATGCCGTCCTGGCCCGCATCGAAGCCCGGCGGCGTCCCGAAGTGGTCACCGTGCAGCGCCTCCAGGCCCGGGAAACCAGCCGCGGCCTGCTGCTGCGCCGGCACGCCTGGCTGCGCCGGGGGCTGATCGCCGCCGCACCATGGCTGGCCCCCGCCCTGGCTGCCCACTGGCGTCACAGCCAGCACCAGCTTCGCCAGGGCACCGGGCCCCTGGGGGGCTGACGGGCGTGCCGTGGGTTCTCTCTCGCCAGGAGCGCAGCGGTGGAGCCGCTACCGCAATGATGGAGAGACGTCCGGCCCCTCCATGGTTCCCATGCAACGCCACGTCGCCCTGCCTCTCCTGATGTTGGCCAGCCTCGGCGGCCTCGCCGTGTCCGCACCGGCGGTGGTGATCGCCAAGGAGCCGCAGTACCCCAGCGAGGAGCTGCTGCGAAGGCTGCAACTCGACACCATTGCCTGCGGACGGGACAACCGCCGCGAGGACTGCGACAAGTCCCGGACCACCGCCGACCCCATGCTCGACAATCCCCTGCTGAGCGGCAGCTGCAAGGACGCCCTCTGGACGATCGGCCAACAGGCCGTGGTGGCGAGCCGCAATGACTTTGCCCGGCGGGACGCGCTGACCGATGCCGCCAACGACATGGTCCGCTTCTGCCGCCGTCAGACCACACCCGTGAAACCCGGCTCCGCGTCCCCCTCCGGAGACAAGCGCAGGCCGGGCGGTTTCGGTCTGGTGCCGGGGTCGTGAAGAGGCCGTCCTGAAAACAGGAACGCCTGGAGGCGGAAGGGCCCGCGGATCGGACCGGAGCGGGGCAACGATCAGCGCTCCGCCGCCGCCCTCTCGGCGGCCGCCGGAGCAGCGGACATCAGCTGCAGCAGGTCCCGGGCGGTCGCATCCATGAACTCCAGGGACCAGCCCATCTGGACGACCGCCGTGTCCGCCAGGTTGCACAGGCCGTTGCGCTCACCGGAGGCGGCGCAGCTGGCCGAGAGGCCCAGCAGGGCATTGGTGAGCTTGCCGCGAAGGCAGGTCTCGGTGCCACGCCTGCCGAGCACCGCCTCGGCAGCCTTGCGGGTGCGCTCCACCGACTCGCCGTAGGGCCTGGCCTTGGGGCCGCCCATGATGGCGGCCTCCACCCCGGGAGCGCCCAGGACCACCAGAAGCAGAGCCAGAGGGAGGGAGCGGGTGATCAAGACGAAGCTGGGATGCTGCATCGAAGCTAGCCAGCCTGCCCTGGCTTGCCCACCGGGCGGCCTCTGCGGAGGGGGTGCCCCTGGGACGAGGGCTAGCTTGGTGCCCCCGGGATGCGCAGCCCCATGGCCATGAACGTTCGGCAGGTTTCTCTGAGCCAGCCGTTCAGCGACCAGAAACCGGGCACCTCGGGGCTGCGCAAGAGCTCCCGCCAGTTCCAGACCCCGGATTACCTCGAGAGCTTCATCGAGGCGATCTTCCGGGTGCTGCCGGGCGTGGTGGGGGGAACCCTGGTGGTCGGGGGCGATGGGCGCTATGGCAACCGCCAGGCCATCGAGGTGATCTGCCGCATGGCCGCCGCCCATGGCGTGGGCAGGATCATCACCACCACGGGAGGGATTCTGTCCACCCCGGCCACGTCCCACCTGATCCGCCAGCGGCAGGCCATCGGTGGCATCATCCTCTCGGCCAGCCACAATCCGGGCGGTCCGGAGGGGGACTTCGGCGTCAAGGTGAACGGCGCCAACGGCGGACCCGCCCCCGAGTCGATCACCGACGCGATCTACGCGGTGACCCAGGGGCTGGAGGGCTACCGCATTGCCGAACCGGAAGGTGATGCCGGTGATTCGGACGGGGCGGCCCGCCGGCTGGAGGCCCCCGGCAGCTGGAGCCTGGGCTCCCTGGTGGTGGAGGTGATCGATGGCGTCGAGGACTATGTGGCGTTGATGCAGCGCCTGTTCGATTTCGACGCCATCGCCGGGCTGCTCCAGGACGACTTCCCCATGGCCTTCGACGCCATGCATGCGGTCACCGGTCCCTACGCCCAGCGGATCTTCGAACAGCTGCTCGGCGCCCCGGCGGGCACCGTCCGCAACGGGATCCCGCTCGAGGACTTCGGCGGTGGTCACCCTGACCCCAACCTGACCTATGCCCACGAGCTGGCGGACCTGCTGCTCAGCGGCGATGCCTACCGCTTCGGGGCGGCCTGTGACGGAGACGGGGACCGCAACATGGTGCTGGGCACGGGCTGCTTCGTGAATCCCAGCGACAGCCTGGCCGTGCTCACGGCCAACGCCACCCTGGCGCCGGGCTATGCCGATGGGCTGGTCGGCGTGGCCCGCTCCATGCCCACCAGCGCGGCCGCCGATGTGGTGGCCAAGGAGCTGGGCATCGCCTGCTACGAGACGCCCACCGGCTGGAAATTCTTCGGCAACCTGCTCGATGCCGGGCGGATCACCCTCTGTGGCGAGGAGAGCTTCGGCACCGGCAGCAACCACATCCGCGAAAAGGATGGTCTCTGGGCCGTGCTGTTCTGGCTGCAGATCCTGGCCCGGCGCCGCTGTTCGGTGGCCCGGATCATGGCGGAGCACTGGGGACGCTTCGGCCGGCACTACTACTCGCGCCACGACTACGAAGCCATCGCCAGCGACGCCGCCCGGGAGCTCTACGGGCGGGTCCGGGGCATGCTGCCGGCCCTGGTCGGCCAGGGCTTCGCCGGCCGCACGATCCGGCTGGCCGACGACTTCGCCTACACCGACCCGATCGACGCTTCGGTCAGCAGCGGCCAGGGGCTGCGCCTGCTCCTCGATGACGGCAGCCGCGTGGTGCTGCGTCTCTCCGGCACCGGCACCCAGGGGGCGACCCTGCGGGTCTATCTCGAGCGCTATGTCACCCCCACCGGCAACCTCAACCAGGATCCCCAGGCCGCGCTGGCCGATCTGATCACCGCGATCGATGGGCTGGCCGAGATCCGCAGCCGCACCGGCATGGAGCGGCCCACGGTGATCACCTGATCCCAGGGTGATCACCGGATCCCACAGCGATCACCTGATCAGCCCACTTCCGCACGCTCGGGGAGCCAGCGGGCCTCCAGGCCTTTGACGAGCACGTAGATGGGTGGCACCACCCCGAGCGAGAGCACGGTGGCCACGAGCAAGCCACCGAAGATCACCGTCCCGAGGGACTGCTGGCTGTTGGCCCCGGCGGTGCTGGCCAGCACCAGGGGCAGGAAGCCGGCCAGGGCCGCCATCGCCGTCATCAGGATGGGCCGCAACCGGGATTCGGCCGCGGCGGTGGCCGCCTCCACCACAGCCATGCCATCCCGGAGGTGCTGTTCCGCCACCTCCACGATCAGGATGCCGTTCTTGGCCGCCAGACCGATCAGGGTGACCAGGCCCACCTGGGCATAGATGTTGAGATCGATCGACCGGAGGGCGAGAAACACCAGGGCCCCCAGCATGGCCAGCGGCACGGTCAGCAGGATCACCAGCGGCGTGACTGTGCTCTCGTACTGGGCCGCCAGCACCAGATACACGACCAGCACCCCCAGGCCGAACACCAGCACGCTGGCACTGCCCGCAGACAGCTGAAGCGCCGCGATGCCTGTGAAGGCATCGCCGATGGTGTTGAAGTCGAGGCTGCGGAAGATCCGCTGGATCGCACTCAGGGCCTGCCCGGAACTCCTGCCGGCGGCCTCGGCTCCCTGCACCAGGATCGTGCGGTACAGGTTGTAGTGGCTGATCACCGGCGGTGCACTGCTGAGCTCCGCACGGGCAAAGGATGCGACCTGAACGAGCTCACCATCGCGGTTGCGCACGTAGTAGGCCAGCACGTCATCCAGGGTGTCCCGTCCCTTGGGCTCGGCCTGCACATAGATGTTGCGCACCTGGCCGCTCTCATAGGTGAGGCCGGAATAGTTGCCCCCCGCCAGCACCGCGATGGTCTGCATCGCCTCTCTGAAGTCGATGTTGAGGGCACCCATGACCGAACGGTCGATCTTGAGGCCGAACGCCGGAGCACTGGGGATGAACTGGGTGTAGAGGGTGGAGAACTCGCCACTCGCCTGGCCGGAGGCGACCAGCTTCCCGGCCAGATCATTCAGCTGGTTGAAGCTGAGCGCCCCACCGCTGAGGTCATTGAACTGGAAATAGAAGCCCCCCTGGGCGGAGAATCCGGGGATGGCGGGGGGCTGGGCCGCCACAGCCATGCCGCCGCTCAGGGTGGAGAGTTCCCGGTTCAGCCGTTGCACGATGGCGGGGGTGCGGTGCTCCACGCCGGAGCGTTCGGCCAGGGGGCGAAGCCCGAAGAAGAACACCCCCTGATCCGGACTGCTGCCGTTGAACCCCGAACCGCTGATGATGCCGGCGGTGGTGATGTCCTTGTCCTGGCGGAGCACCGCCGCGATCTGCTGCCCGAGCGCTGCGGTCTGGGTCAGGGAGGCTCCGTTCTGGAGCTGATAGATGCCCAGACCGTAGCCCTGATCTTCCTGGGGAATGAAGGCCGTCGGCAGGGCGGCAAAGGCGATGGCCGTCAGCACGATGCCGCCGGTCAGGCCGGCCAGGATCCAGCGGCGCCAGGCGATCAGCCGCCGGATCAGGCGGGCGTAGGTCTGCTGCAACCAGCCGAAACCGCGATTGAAGCGCTCGAAGATGGCACCGAGCTGACTGCCGGCAAGGCCGAACGCCAGCACCCCGCCGAGGTAGGCCCCGACGCCGAAGGATGCGGCGCTGAAGCGGCCAAAGGCCAGGCCCACCACAACGCCGGCGACACTCCAGCGCCAACCCTTCGGCGGCGGCGGCGGCTCGGTGCGGAGCACGAGGGCCGCCAGCATGGGCGAGAAGGTGAGGGCGTTGAAGGCGGAGATCGCGATCGAGAAGGCGATCGTGAGAGCGAACTGGCGGTAGATGATGCCGATGCCGCCGGGATAGAACGCCACCGGGACGAACACCGCCATCAGCACCAGCGCCGTGGCGATCAGGGCCCCGGTCAGCTCACCCATGCACGCCAGAGCGGCCTGGCGAGGAGGCATCCCCCGTTCGAGATTCTTGGCGACGGCTTCGATCACCACGATCGCGTCATCGACCACCAGGCCGGTGGCCAGCACCAGTCCCAGCAGGGTGAGCTGGTTGATCGAGAAGCCGAAGACCTTCACGAAGGCAAAGGTGCCGACCAGGGAGATCGGGATGGCCAGGGTGGGCACCACCGTGGTGCGCCAGTCCTGCAGAAACAGAAACAGGATCACCAGCACCAGCACGATGGCCAGGCCGAGGGCATCAATCACACCGTCGACTGCCGATTCGATGAACTGGCCGATGTTGTAGATCTGGTTGAGGCTGACCCCGGGAGGCAGCTGGCTGACGAAGTCATCCATCAGCGCCACCACCGCCTTGGACACCTGCAGGGCATTGCTCTCCGGTGTCTGGTAGACGCCGATGGTGATGGCCGGGTGGCCCGCGATGTCGACCCCCTGGGTGGTGAAGGAGTTGAAGCCGTACCTCGCCTCACCGACATCCTCCAGGCGCAGCAGATTGCCCTGGGGAGAGCGGCCGATGATCAGTCGGTTCAGCTGTTCAACGGAGACCAGATTGCCATTGTTCTCCACAAGAATCGGATAGGTGTAGCGCTGATCGCCCGCCGCCGGCGGACCTCCCACCAGCCCACCGACGGCCACGGTGTTCTGGCTCTGGATCGCCGACACCACCTGATCGGCACTGAGCTGGTTCGCCGTCAGGCGCAGCGGATCCACGAACAGCCAGAAGGCGGGATTGCTGCCCCCGAACAGGCTGACCTGGGCCACCCCAGGGATCCGCTCCAGCTGGTAATAGAGCTTCTGGAAGATGAGCCCATTGAGGTAGGCCGCATCAAAGTCTCCCTGCGCTGAAGAGAGCTGATACGCCAGCAGGATGGAGGGCGTCGTCTGCTTCACCGAGACACCGGTGCTCGACACCTGGCTGGGCAGCTGGGGCATCGCCAGGGAGACCCGGTTCTGCACATTCACCTGATCGATGTTGATGTCCGTGTCCTGCTCAAAGAACACGTTGACCGTGCTCGTGCCGGTGTTGCTCGTCAGCGAGGCGATGTAGGCCGAGCCAGGCACACCATTGATCTGCTGCTCCAGGACGTTCGTCACCGCCTGCTCGGTGACCAGGGAGTTGGCCCCGCCGTAGGTGGCCGTCACCTGGATCTGGGGCGGTGCAATGTTGGGCAGGTTCTCGATCGGCAGGGTCGGGATGGCGATCAGCCCGGCCAGCACGATCAGGATGCTGCAGACCGCGGTGAGAACCGGCCGCCTGATGAATGGATCGGAGAGCGACATGGGGCCTCAGGTCCCCGGTGGGGCGACCTTCACCGGCATGCCGTTGCGCAGCAGGGCCGTGTTGCTGATCACCACCTGGTCGCCCGGCTGGAGTCCCGAGAGCAACGGATAGCGGTTGCCCTCCAGCCGGCCCAACCTCACGGGGGACTGAACCACGATGGGGGTGGCCGGCGGGAGTTCGGCGAGTCTGGCCTTCTGGGCAGCGGAGATCTGCTCGGCGGCGCGGGCATTCGCCAGGACCGAGCGCAGCGGCACAACCCGATAGACGAACGGTTGCTGGGCCTGCAGCATCACGGCCTCCACCGGCACGGAGAGCTGGCGGCTGGACCCCGTGAGAATCCGGTTGCTGACGAACTGACCGGTCTTGAGCTGGCCCGTCAGGTTCGGAAACTCAGCCTTCACCAACACCGTGTTCGGGGCCGAACTGTCGCCGCTGAGGCCGTAATAGGGGGAGATGAACACCACCTTGCCCGTGCCGCTGACGGGCGGATCGCCCAGGGAGCGCAGGGCCACCGGCTGGCCCAGCCTCACCTGGCCGGCCTGCGTCGCCGGCACATCCATCAGGGTCCAGAGAGCCGTGTTGTCGACAATGCCGGTGATGGCCTGGCCCTGGCGCACGTAGTCGCCGAGCTTGACGGTGTCGAGGTCTCCGATGAACCCCTGGATCGGGGCCCGCACGACCTTGTAACCGAGGTCCGCAGCCTTGGCCCGGGCCCTGTCACGGCTCTCGATGGCCTGGGTGACGTAGAAGTCGCGATCCTTGGTGGAAACAGCGCCCTGCTGGTTCAGAAAGATGTAGCGCTGGGCATTGACGTGATCCTTGCGGGCCTCTGCCTGGCTGGCATCGAGGGCCGCGGCCTCCTGCACGTTGTCGAGGACGAGGATCGGCTGACCGGCCGTCACCGCCTGGCCCTCGCGGGCCAGAATCTTCACGACCCGTCCATCCGCCTCCGGGCGCAGGGCCACATCAGCCGTGGAGGAGACCCGGCTGATCACCTCGATCGACGGCGTGAAGGTTGCCTCCTCGAGGCTCGCCACCTGAACGTCGAGGGCAGGACGATGGGCCTGGGGCTGGCGGGCCGCGGTGCAGCCGGTGACGGCGAGGCCGCTCCCGCCGCAGCCGGCCGCGGCCAGCAGCGCCGGGAGGACCTGGCGGAACAGCCCGGTGAACCAGCCGGATCTCTCAGGGGCGAGGGCGGGAGCGGGAGGGACCATCCTGGGGGCCAGCACGGGCATCCTTCGGAGCCAACCTAACGACCACCACCGGGCCTGTCCTCCCCGGCCGGACTCAGCGCTTCAGGCGGCTGCGGCGGTGATAGGCCGGATCGGGATTCGAGGCCTGCAACTGCCGCATCGCCTCGATCGCCAAGCCGCAGAGCCCACCTGCTGCGGCCACCAGGCGGCGCAACCAGCGCAGCTCGACCGGATCGATGTCATTGGGGGTGTTGGCGACGATCGACTCGAGGAAGATGCCGATGCACCAGCCGATCGCCAGGCCGACGAGCAGCGCGAGCACCACCTTGCGCCCGTTCATCGGCCTGGGGGAGGGTGGTTGCGACTCCTGCTGGGGACCGGGGGCTGTCATGGCGAAGACGTGCAGATGGTGGGCAGGAGCCGAGGCAGGAAAGTGATCAGCACTCACCCCCCTGCCGATTCAGGGCCGGGGGTCGCCACTTCAGCCTTGCCACCCATCAGGGACTTGACCACCACATAGAACACCGGCACCACCAGCAGCGAAAGCACGGTGGCCACCAGCAGGCCCCCGAACACCACGGTGCCCAGGGAAGCCTGGCTGCGGGCGCCGGCGCCGCTGGCCAGGACCAGCGGCAGGAAGCCGAACAGGGAGGAGATGGCCGTCATGATGATCGGCCGCAGGCGCGAGCGGGCCGCCTCCCGGGCGGCCTCGATGGCAGTGGCCCCGGCCGCCATGCGCTGGTTGGCCAGATCGACGATGAGGATGCCGTTCTTGGCGGCCAGACCGATCAGCATCACCAGACCAACCTGGGCATAGATGTTGAGCACCTCACCCCGGATCCCGAGGAACACCAGGGCGCCCAGCATGGCGGTGGGCACCGTCATCAGGATGATCAGCGGGTCGGCGTAGCTCTCGTACTGGGCGGCCAGCACCATGTAGACCACCAGGATGCCGAGAGCGAAGATCACCACGGCCAGGGAGCCGGCCTTGACCTCCTCGCGGGAGATGCCGGTCCAGTCGAAGCCCAGGCCCTGGATCGACTGGGCCTCGAAAATCCGGCGCATGGCGTTGATGGCCTGGCCGGAACTGTTGCCCGCAGCTGGTTCTCCCTCGATCTTGATCGAGCGGTAGAGATTGAAGTGGGGCACCACATTGGGGCCTTCGATCGACCGCACGCTGAAGAACTCCGAGAGCGGGATCTGATCGCCCTTGCTGTTGCTGACGTAAAGAGCCTTGAGGCGCTCAGGTGTGGCTCGGCTGGACTCGTCAGCTTGCACAAAAACGCGCCTCACCTTGCCTTCCTGGAACGTGTCGTTCACGTAGAGACCACCGAAGTTGATGCTGAAGGAACGCATCGCGGCACCGAAATCCACGCCCAGAGAGGCCAGCCGATCCCGGTCCACGTCGATCGCCAGCTGGGGGGCCGACGGGGAGAACTGCGTGCGCACCGGCGGGGTGCGGCCGAACAGCGGATCGGTGTTGGCCGCGCGGATGATCTGCCCGGAAGACTCGAAGAATTCCGGCAGGTCATAGCGGCCGCCACTGCGATCGAGCAGCTGGAACTCGAAGCCGCCCGACTGCCCATAGCCAGGGATGGCCGGAGGCTCGATCACCACCACCCGGGCCTCCTGGATCTCCGAGGCGAAACGTCGGTTGAGGCGCTGCACGATCGCGCCCACCTCCTGGTCCCGTGATGCACGGTCATCCCAGTGACGGGTACCGAAGAAGAAGAGCCCCTTGTTCGGTGCGTTGCCATCGAAGCTGGCTCCGCTGAACAAGGATGCCGCGGTGATGTCCTTCTCGTCCCTGAGGATGGCGCCCACCTTGTCGTTGATCCGTTGGGTCACCTGAATCGATCCGCCATCCGGCGCCTGAACGATGCCGAGGGCATACCCCTGATCCTCGATGGGCACAAACCCCCCGGGGATGGCACTGAAGGCCACGCCGGTCAGCAGGATGCCCCCGGCCAGCACCGCCATCACAAGGGCTCTGTGGCGGAGCACCCACTCCAACAGGCCGTGATAGCCCCCCTCCAACCGGCCGTAGAAGGTATTGAAGCGGCGAAAGATCAGCGGCGTGAACCACCCGGCGGCAATCCCGAGGGCGGTGAACAGGAGCACGGGGATCGGGCGTTCCACGCCCGCCAGCAGCAGGCCGCTGACGGCACCACCGATCACAAAGGGCAGACGCAGGGGAAGCCCCGTGACCAACTTCGCCCCATACCCCACCAACAGCCCGATCGCCACGGCCATGAGGGTGCCGACCACTCCACTGCCTGCCGACAGCACGCCATAGACGAAACCGATCGCGCCTCCGGCGATGGCATAGGTGCGGCGCGAGGGGGGTTCGCTCTGATTGGCCAGCAGCAGGGCTGACAGCATCGGCGAGAAGGTCAGCGCGTTGAAGGTGGAAATGGCCACGGAAAAGATGATGGTGGCGGCGAACTGCTTGTAGATCGTGCCGGTGGCCCCAGGGAAGAAGAGCACCGGCAGAAACACGGCAAACAACACCACCGAGGTGGCGATCACGGCGCTGAACAGCTCATCCATGGTGCCGCTGGCGGCCTCCACCGCCGTGAGGCCCTCGGCCTTCTTGCTGGAGGTGTCTTCAATCACCGTGATCGCGTCATCCACCACCAGGCCCGTGGCCAGAATCAGCCCGAACAGGGTGAGCTGGTTGAGGGAGAAGCCGAACGCATTGACCAGGGCAAAGGTGCCGACGAGGGCCACCGGAATGGCGATGCCAGGCACCAGGGTGGCCTTCCAGTCCTGGAGAAACAGAAACAGGATCAGCACCACCAGCATCACGGCGTCCCGCAGGGAACCGAGCACCCCCTTGATGGAGGCATTGATGAAGTCGGTGCTGTCGTAGATCTTCTCCATCTTCAGACCCACGGGCATGACGGCCTGAAAGTCGTCGAGCACCTTCTTGATGCCTTTTGAGGTCTCCAGAGCATTGGTGCCACTGAGCTGATACACGGCCATGCCGACCGAGGGCACCCCCCGGATGTCCGTGGCACTGAGGGCATAGTTCTCCCCCCCCAGCGAGGCCTTGCCCACATCCCGCAGGCGCACGATGCTGCCCTCGGGAGTGTTGCGGATGATCAGATCGTTGAACTCCTCTTCACTGACCAGTCGCCCCTGCAGCTGCACGGTGAAGGTGAACTGCTGCCCCTCAGGAGCCGGTTCCCCACCCACCTGACCCGCCGGGACCAGGCGATTCTGGCTGGTCAGGGCCGACACCACATCATTGGAGCTGAGCGAGAACGCGGCGAGCTTGTCGGGATCGAGCCAGAGGCGAAAGGCCAACTTGCGTTCGCCGAAATAGGTGAGATCGCCCACCCCGGGCACCCGCTTGATGGCATCGGTGAGGTTCTGATCGAGCAGGCCGCTGATCGTTTCAGCCGAATAGGTGACCTTCTCGGGATCCTCACTGACAAAGTTGTAAACCAGGAGAATATTGTTCGAAGCCTTGTTCACCACCACCCCGGCCTGTCTCACCTCGTCCGGCAGGGAGGGGTTGGCGAGGGAAACCCTGTTCTGGACATTGACCTGATTGATATCGCCATCGGTGCCGCTCGCAAACGACACAGTGATTTCACTACGCCCATCAGCCGAGCTGCTGGACGTGATGTAATCCATATTCTCCACACCGTTGATCTGCTGCTCCAGAACGTTCGTGACGCCCTGCTCCACCGTGATGGCATCGGCGCCGCCATAGAGCGCACTCACGTTGACCGTGGGTGGGGCGATATCCGGCAGGTTCTCAACCGGGAGCAGGGGAATCGAGATCAACCCTGCAATCACAATGATCAGGCTGCACACCGTGGTGAGCACAGGCCTGACGATGAACTTGTTGGAAGGAGACACAGGCGGAGTTGGACGGGGCCGGCAGGTGCTTGGAACAGACTCAGTTGACCTTCACCGCCGTGCCGTGCCGAAGGTTCAGCAGGTTGGTGGTGATCACCTGGCTGCCGGGAGAGATCCCCTCCAGAACGGCGTAGCGGTTGTTCTGGAGCGGACCGAGCTTCACCGGGGTCTGCAGGGCGAAGCGGGTGCCCGCCGGCAGCAGACTCAGCTGCTCCAGGGGCGCCTTGCCCGGCTGACGGCGCAGCTCCTCCAGGGTGCCCAGTCGGTACACGAAGCTCTGTCCCGAGGTCTGGGTCACGGCGGCGAACGGCACGGCCGGCAGGGTCCGGCGATCGAGCTCGACCACGCTCTGAAGCCGCAGTCCGGTGCGCAGCAGGCCGTTGGGGTTGGGCAATTCCGCCTTCACCAGCAGTCCCTGACTGTCGGGCGTGACGTTGGGGTCGACGAAATCGATGGTTCCCCTGGCCAGGGTGCCGCTGGCATCCGGCTTGCGCACGGTGACGGGCTGGCCCAGACGAACCCGCTCGGAATGAACCGCCGGAATGTCGATGCGCATCAGCAGGCGATCGTTGCGGATCACCTTGGTGAAGGGGGAACCGGCCTGGACCACATCCCCCTGCTTCACCGTGAGGTCACCGACCACACCGGCGATGGGAGCCCGGAGGTTGCTGAAGGCCAGATCGGCCTCCCGGGCCTTCACATCCTGGTTGGCCTGCAGGCACCGGGCCCGGAAACTGTCGCGCTGCAGCACGCTGGCCGCGCCCTTGGCCGCGAGGAAATCGAAGCGGCGGAAGTCGATGCACACGTTGTCGCGCCCCTCCCGGGTGCTCGCCAGATCCGCCCGCTGCTGGGTCTGATCGAGCTGGAGCAGCAACTGGCCCTTGGTCACCAGCTGGCCCTCCCGCACCAGCAGGCGGTCGATCCGGCCCGCAGTGCGGGTGGCCAGGGACACCTCCTCCAGCGCCTCGAGGGTGCCGATCGTGTCGACGATGTCCTGGAAGGACGCGGTCTCCACCGGAGCGGTGCTCACCGACACCACCCGAGGCAGGGGCGGCGGCATCTTGGCGCAGGCGGACAGGAGCACCCCCCCACCCACCAGGGTGAGGACCGCCCCTGCCATGGCCTTGTGCTGATTCAGCACGGAGTTCCCGTTTCGCTCCGCGCAGTCTGGGGGCTGGCTTCTCCGAACGCCACGGGCTGAGGAAGGCATCAGGATCGTCCACAACGGGCGACGGCGGAGCCAACCCTTGGCCGATCTGTTCAGCCATCACGGAGAGCAGCGGCGCCAGGCCCAGGCCCCCCTGGCCGATCGGCTGCGGCCACGCAGCCTCGAGGATTTCGTGGGGCAGGAGGCGATCCTGGGTCCAGGTCGGCTCCTGCGCCGGGCCATCGCGGCGGACCGGGTGGGCAACCTGATCCTGCACGGCCCCCCCGGCACGGGCAAGACCACCCTGGCGCGCATCATCGCCGGCAGCACCCGAGCGCACTTCACGAGCCTGAACGCCGTGCTGGCGGGGGTGAAGGACCTGCGCATCGCCGTGGAGGAGGCCAGGCAGCGCCTCGATCACCACGGTCTGCGCACCCTGCTGTTCATCGACGAGGTGCACCGGTTCAATGCCGCCCAGCAGGATGCCCTGCTTCCCTGGGTGGAGAACGGCACGGTCACCCTGATCGGCGCCACCACCGAAAACCCTTACTTCGAAGTCAACAAGGCCCTGGTGAGCCGCTCCAGGCTGTTCCGGCTGCAGCCTCTGGAAACGCACCACCTCCACCAGCTGCTGGAGCGGGCCCTGACGGATCGCGCCTGGGGTTACGGGGAGCGGCAGGTCCAGATGGCGGCCGAGGCGGCCGACCACCTGGTGGATGTGGCAGGGGGTGACGCCCGCAGCCTGCTGAATGCCCTGGAACTGGCCGTGGAGACCAGCGACCCCGATAGCGCCGGGGTGATCCACATCGATCTGGCCATCGCCGAGGAGTCGATCCAGCAGCGGGCCGTGCTCTACGACAAGCAGGGGGACGCCCACTTCGACACGATCAGTGCCTTCATCAAATCGCTGCGGGGCAGCGACCCCGATGCCGCCCTGTTCTGGCTGGCCCGGATGGTGGAGGCCGGCGAGAACCCCCGCTTCATCTTCCGACGGATGCTGATCGCCGCCGGCGAAGACATCGGCCTGGCCGACCCCCAGGCCATCGTGGTGGTGGAGGCCTGTGCGGCCGCCTTCGAGCGGGTCGGGCTGCCGGAGGGCCTCTACCCGCTGGCCCAGGCCACGCTCTACCTGGCGGGAGCCGAGAAGAGCAACAGCGTGCTGGGGTTCTTCGACGCCCTCAGGACCGTGCACCAGGCCAGCCGGCAGCAGGTGCCCTCGCACCTGCGCGATGCCAGCCGTGATGGCAAGGCCTTCGGCGACGGTGTCGGCTACCGCTACCCCCATGCCTACGCCGAGCACTGGGTGGCCCAGCAGTACCTGCCGGCCAGCCTGCAGGGGGAAGTGTTCTGGCAGCCCGGAGCGCTGGGCTGGGAAGGGCAGCTGCGCACCCGACTGCAGCAACGCCGGGCCGCCCAGCTGGCGGCCGCCGCCGAGACCGCCGCCGAGCAGGGGGAGATTCTCAGCGGCAGCCCGGACGATCCCCAGCTGGAGCGCTGGCTGCAGCGCCAGGCCGTCGCCGAGGGAGCCCGGCTCGATCAGCTGCGTCAGCGCCTGTGGGCTGGCGCCCGCTGGCAGCGCCACGACCGCGTCCTGGTGCTGGAGGCCCAGTCTCTGCTCTGGGCCCTGGACCCCCTGGAGGCCACGCCGGAGGGTGGGGTGGTGGTCACGGTCGCCAGTCCGGCGGAGCGGGACCGGCTGGCCGCCCAGCTGGAGGTTCTCGACACCCTGCGGCGGCCCGAGATTCTGGTGGTCCCCCCGCACGAGCCCTCCAGCCTGCTGGCCGCCCTTGGCGAGGAGGGCAGCGGACGGTTCGAGTGGATCGCGGCGCGCCATCCCTGGCGGGGTCTGCCGGAACGGGCCGTGGCGGCGTGGATCGCGGCGCTGGTGCCGCTGTTGAGCCCGCACGGTCAGTGGCGGCTGCTGTTCAGCCATCCGCAGCTGGGGCCGGCCGGGGCCCTGCAGCAGGCCTGGGGCGGCCCGCTGCCACCCCCCGAGGCGCTGAACGCCGTGGCGGAGGCCGAGCGTGCGGCGCTGCAGCGCCGCGAAGCACCGTTGCGGGCGGTGCAGCGGTTGCTGCCCCCGGTGGGGGAGGGCTCCGCGTCGGGGCCGGACGAGTGGACGGAGCTCCTGCAGATGACCCTGGATGGGGCCCTGCTGGAGCGCTGGCTGAATCCGGCCAGCCGCTACCGGCAGGAGCTGGGCGAGGCTGGAGCTGCCTCGCCAGGCGATGGGGCCGTGGCCGCCGTGGCCGAACTGCTCCGGGCACGGAGCGGGCAGCAGTTTCCCCTGCCGGTGAGGCACACCCTGCTCCGGAGCTGAGCCGTGCCCGTCACGGCTGGGCCAGGGGGGCCTGGAGGCTCCGGCAGGGCATGAAAAAAGCCCCGGGATTCCCCGGGGCTGGAGGCTGGCGGAACCGTGCCGCTCACCAGAGTCCGCGGATGACCTCGGGCTGGGCCATCGGGGCCGGGGCCGGGGCGGAGCGGACCTCAGCCACGGGATCGCTCATCTGATTGGCCTGGATGCAGGCGGGCAGGAAGACGTACCAGGAGAGGAGCGAGGTGCACTGAGCGTCGCCCTGGCAGCGCCCCTCGGCGCAGACGTTCTGGGCACCGGTGTAGGTGTTGCAGAAATCCGCCAGGCGCATGTCGGTGGGGAGGGCCGCCATGATCCCGGCTGAGGAGATCTGGCCATCCCGGGCATCCATGATGATGGCCGAACGCAGCGCCTGAACGGCGTAGGTGTTCATGCTCCAGTAGGGGAAATAGCTGGAGGACTGGTTCTTGAGAAACTTGACGCCCTCGTCGGAGTAGAGGAAGCGGGTAACACCCGTCAGATCGACGTCGTAGGTCTTGTTCATCCCTTCACGCACCTCGTCGGCCGTCCAGCCGGAGCCGTTGAGGCCACCCTGAAGGCCACGATCGGTCACGGCGCCCGATTCGAGGAAGGTGTCGAAGGCACCCTGGTTGGTGGACCACACGGCACCACCACTGTTCCAACGGACGGGGAGGTCGTTATCGACGGCAGCCGAGGCGGGCAGGGCGGTCGAGGAGAGAGCCGCACCAACGAACAGGCCGGCCAGCAGGCGCTTGATCACGGGAATTGAAGTTCACTTCAATCTCAAAGTAGCCATCGGGTGCACCATGACCCTGAACAGGCAAGTCGTGTCAACAAATCGAAACCAAATCGCCAGACTTTCTTCCGCATCCTGCCCTGAACTTCCCGATCGCGTCTATCCCTGAGACGGCCACTGTGTGGGACTCGCGAATCTCCCGCGTCTCAGGCGTGACTGCCGTTGCGGCGGGGGGGCGCAGCAACCCGTAGGCTCCGCCAGGTGTTGCGACAGGACGTCATGGCTCTGCAGATCGGCGACCCCGCCCCTGACTTCAGCCTTCCCGACCAGGATGGGCATCCCGTCAACCTGTCGGACCTGCAGGGCCAGCGGGTGGTCATCTACTTCTATCCCAAGGACGACACGCCAGGCTGCACCAAGGAGGCCTGCAACTTCCGCGACCAGTGGGACGCCTTCACCCGCCACGGCATCCGGGTGCTCGGCATCAGCAAGGACGGCGGCGCCAGCCACGCCAAGTTCATCGCCAAGTACGACCTGCCCTTCACCCTGCTCACCGACGCCGAGCCCTGCCCGGTGGCCAGCGCCTACGGGAGCTACGGCCTCAAGAAGTTCATGGGTCGCGAGTACATGGGGATGATGCGCCACACCTTCGTGGTGGATGCGGCAGGCAGGCTCGAGCGGATCTACACCACGGTGAAGGCCGAGTCGATGGCCGACACGATCCTCAGCGACCTCGCTCTGGCCTGAGCCCAGCCAGGGCCCGCAGGGCCAGCTGGCCGTCGCAGGGTTGGCCCAGCAGGGCCCCCAGGGCCGGACCGTCCCCCCCGGTGATCCAGAGCCCACACCGCCGATCCACCTGAAGGGCCTCCTGCCAGGCCGCCTGCACGGCCGCGGCCAGCCCGCGAAGCACCCCGGTCCGGAGCGCCTCGGCGGTGCGCTCCGGCCAGGGCTCGCCGTCCAGGGGGCCGTTCAGCGGGATGGCGGGGAGACCGACGGTGCCCTCCGCCAGGGCTCGCCACTGCAGGGCCGCCCCCGCCAGCAGCCGCCCCCCGGCGAAACGTCCGGCCCCGTCCACCCGGGTCAGGCTCAGGGCGGTGCCGGCATCCGCCACCAGCACGGGCCCCTGGCTGTCGGACCAGGCCTGCCAGCCCACCAGAGCCCGATCGATGCCCAGCCAGGGGGGCAGATTGCCCAGGGGAACGTGCTCCAGGGTCAGGCGGGTCCTGGGATCGAGGCCGCTGGCGGCGACCCCGGGGCCCACGGCGGCCCAGGCCGTGATCCAGCCCGTGATCGGATCGGCCATGCCGGCTCCGGAGGGAGGCGGGGCTGGAGGCGGGGCCTTGGGTGGGGTTGCAGCCGGTGGTGGTTCACTCCAGCAGCGCAGCCGCTCGGCTCCCCCCTCGGCCCAGTGCCAGCGGCTGTTGCCGATCAGCAGCCAGCGACCCGCCGGCTCGGGCCCCTCAGATGCCTTCACCCATCAGGCCCGGCAGATGGATGCCGCACTCCTGCTTGAGCCCGCCGAAACGGGTGGCGCGTCCATTGAGCGTCCCGTCGTCGGGACCACTGGAATGCCAGTCGCCGACGGTGGAGTACCCCTGGGCGAAGAGGGGATGCTGGGGCAGCTGGTGCTCGTCCATGTAGTAATAGACGTCGCGGTTGGTCCAGCTGAGCAGGGGGCGCAGGGCCCAGCGGTCCCGTACCGCTTCCAGCACGGGCATGGCGCGGCGATGGTCGGTCTGGGAGCCACGCACCCCACTGGCCCAGCAGGTCACGCGCAGGTCGCGCAGGGCCCGGTCGAGCGGCTCCACCTTGCGGATGCGGTGGTAGAGCTCCAGATGTTCCACCTTGCCGGTCTCCCAGAGCCGGCCATGCAGGGCCTCCATCCGTGCGGGGCTGAGCCTGGCCTGGGCGACATGGGGCTCGACGCCCAACAGGGCGGAGAGCTGCTCGGCGTACTGGTAGGTCTCCGGGGGCAGGTATCCGGTATCCACCCAGATCACGGGCACGGCGCTGCCGGTCCGCCGGCCCAGTTCACTCACCATGTGCAGGAGCACGGCGGACTGGATGCCGAAGCTGGTGGTGATCGCGAAGCCGTCACCGAAGGTGTCGAGGGCCCAGCCCAGCTGCTCCTGGGGGCCGAGGCCCTCCAGCTCACGGCGCGCGGCCTCCAGCACCAAGGGCTGGCCGCTGCGGTCGGTGGGCAGGTTGAGGGCCTGGGTCGTCACCATCGATCCATCATCACCTCTTGGTCGGGCCCCTGGTTAGGGTTCGGATCCGCGTGTGGGCGCCCCCCTACAGAGCCATGTCGGCCATGACGGATCCAGCGCTGCCGTCGTCCGCACCGATCGTGATCGTGGGCGGCGGTTTCGGCGGCCTCTACACCGCCCTGGCCCTGGCTGAACGGCGCCAGCCGGCCCCGATCCTGCTGGTGGAACCCCAGGAGCGCTTCCTCTTTCTTCCCCTGCTCTATGAGCTGCTCAGCTCGGAACTGAGACGCTGGGAGATCGCGCCCCGTTACGACGCTCTCCTGGCGGGCAAGGGCATCGCCTGGCTGCGCGATCGCGTCGTGCACATCGACGGCCGCACGCGGCAGTTCACCACCGCGGGCGGCCGCACCCTCCCCTTCCGTGAACTGGTGGTGGCCTGTGGCGCCGCCACCAGCAGCTTCGGCATCCCGGGGGTCGTGGAACACAGCCTGGGCTTCCGCACCCTGGCCGATGTGGAGCGGCTGCAGCAGCTGGTGACAACCCTGCGCGACCAGCGACGGCCGCTGCAGCGGCTCGCGGTCGTGGGCGCCGGGCCCAGCGGCGTCGAGCTGGCCTGCAAGCTGACGGACCTGCTGGAGGGGGCCGCGGTGGTGGAGCTGATCGAACAGGGTCCCCAGCCCCTCCCCCTGGCCAGGGCGTTCAACCGGGAGCAGGCGATCCGGTCCCTCCAGGCCAGGGATGTGCGGCTGCGCACCGGCACCCGGGTGCGCGCGGTCGGCGCCGACCGGCTGCACCTGGATGGGCCCGCCGGTGCCGAAGAGGTGACTGTGGAGGCCGTGGTCTGGACGGCCGGCCTCGCCTTCCACCCCCCCAGCCTCGAGCCCCCGGCAGCCTGTGATCGGCGCGGACGGCTTCTGTGCGAGCCCACCCTGCGGCTGCAGGGCGCCGAGCACCTCTATGCCGTCGGTGACATCGCCGCCGTGGACCCCGGCGAGGGCCCCCTGCCCGCCACCGCCCAGGTCGCGTTTCAACAGGCTGCCTGCCTGGCCGACAATCTGGCGCGCGCTGCGGCGAACGAACCGCTGGCCCCGCTGGCGTTCCAGGATCTCGGCGAGATGATGAGCCTGGGCATCGGCGAGGCCAGCCTGGTGGGCGGCGGCCTCACCCTCGCCGGCAGTGCCGCCTTCCAGCTGCGCAGACTGGCCTACCTCACCCGCCTGCCCGGCCGGAGCCACCAACTGCGCGTCGCAGCCGGCTGGCTGGCCGACTGGCCGGCGTGAACCCCAGCATCCCCTCCCACCCGCGCCCCCGGGGCCTGCTGCTCGACGCCATGGGCACCCTGTTCGGGCTGCGTGAGCCCGTGGGCCGCACCTATGCCCGCTGGGCCGCCCGCCATGGCCTGACCCTGGAAGCCGGGCAGCTTGAGCAGGGATTCCGTACCGCCTACCGCACCGCACCGCCGCTGGCCTTCCCGGGCCTGGAGGGGCCCGCCCTGCATCAGGCCGAACTGGGCTGGTGGGCGGATCGCATCGCCGCCAGCCTGGCCGCGGCGGGGGCCGCCACCATGCCGTCGGGCCTGGCGTCGGAGCTGTTCGAGCACTTCGCCGACCCCGGACCCTGGCGGGTCTATCCCGAGGTGCCCGCCCGACTGGAACAGTGGCATCGGCAGGGCCTGCGGCTGGCGGTGGTCAGCAATTTCGACAGCCGTCTGCCAGCGCTGCTGGACCGCCTGGGCCTGGCCCGATGGTTCCGGGCCGTGGTGGTGTCCAGCAGCGCCGGGGCCGCCAAGCCCGACCCGGCTCCCTTCCGGCAGGCCCTGCAGCAGTTGGACCTGCCCGCGACGGCGGCCTGGCATGTGGGCGACAGCCCGGAGGATGTGGCAGGGGCCCGTGCGGCCGGACTTCCCTGTGTGCTGGTGAGGCGATCTTGAGGCAGGGTGTGCTGGCCGGACAGACGGCCGGGCTGCGGCCGGCGCAGCGGCGGCGCCTCGAACGGCTCTGCCACCGCCGCCACCCGGACACCACCGTGGCCGAGACGCTCTGCCTGCAGCGGCTGGCCGCCGAGAGCCGCGAGCTGGAGCTGCCCCTGAGCCTGGTGGTCGATGGCCGGGGGCTTGGTCGACTGCTCTGGATCGGTCCTTTGGAGCAGTCCGGCCGCCTGCTGGAGAAACTGCCGGGTTCCCAGCGCCGTCAGGGCTCGGACCTGCGGCTGCTGACCTGCTGCGGCCGCGAGAACCGGCTGGAGCCCTCCATCCAGGAAGGGGTCGTGGGGCTGGATCTCACCCCGCAGGTCTGGCTGCGCTTCACCGATCAGGCCGGGGCCGGGGGGCACTGGCCGGCACGCCTGCTGATCCGGAGCGGGGAGCAGGGCCACCCCTGGGCAGCGGTCAGCAGCGGTGACCTGGCCGACCTCTGCGCCAGCGACCCCCAGGCCCTGGCCCCAACCCAGGCCAGCGGCGGCCAGGAGCCTGCCGGAGAGGCCGCAGGACCGCAGAGCCGCGAGGCTGTCGAGCGCGTGCTGCTGCTGGTGCTCACGCCCGCGGACCGGGGTGAGGCCCAGCGGCAGATCGCCGAACTCGAGGGCCTGGTGCGCAGTGCGGGTGCCGTGCCCATGGGGGTCCTGCAGCAACGACGCCACCGCATGACCCCCCACACCCTCTGGGGCGAAGGAAAACTGGCCGAGGCGGCGATCGAGGCCCGGCGGCTCGGGGCAACCCTTGTGGTCACCGATCGGGAACTCTCGCCCCTGCAGGCCCGCAACCTGGAACGGCTGCTGGATCTGCCCGTCAGCGACCGCAGTGAACTGATTCTCGACATCTTTGCCCAGCGGGCTGCCAGTGCCGCCGGGCGCCTGCAGGTGGAACTGGCCCAGCTGCGCTACCGGCTTCCACGGCTCACCGGGCGTGGACGCAGCCTCTCCCGCCAGGGAGGCGGCATCGGCACCCGCGGTCCGGGAGAAACCCAGCTGGAGAAGGACCGCCGTGCCATCGCCCGACGCATCGAGCGCTTGCAGCGCGATCTGCGGCAGCTGGAAGCCCACCGCGCTCGCCTCCGCTCCGGCCGTCGCCCCATGCGGCGCCTCGCCCTGGTGGGCTACACCAATGCCGGCAAGAGCTCCCTGCTCAACAGGCTCACCCGGGCCGAGGGGCGCGGTGCGGTGCTGGCCGAGAACAAGCTCTTCGCCACCCTGGACCCCACCACCCGGCGCCTCACCCTGCCCATCCCAGGCACCGGCGAGACCACCGACCTGCTGCTGACCGACACGGTGGGCTTCATCCGCGACCTTCCCCCCCCGCTGGTGGAGGCCTTCCGCTCCACCCTGGAGGAGACCCTCGATGCCGATGGTCTGCTGGTGGTGGTGGACCTGAGTGATCCGGCCTGGCCGGAACAGCTCCGGACGGTGCACGCCATCCTGGACGGCCTGGGGGCCACCACAGCCCGCCGGCTCGTGGCCAACCAGATCGACCGCTGTGGGGCCCATGAGCTGGATCGGGCCCGCAGCTTCGACCGTGCGGCCCTGTTCGTCTCCGCCACGGAAGGGCTGGGACTCCGTCGTCTGCGGGAGGAGCTGGCCCTCTGGCCCCCCGGGGAGACTGAGGCGTTCAACCGTCCAGCGGCCTGGGAAGAAGCGGCTCGATCACCACAAGCGGCATCACCGGCGCCTGTGTCACCATCGTCAGCTGCGGGCCTCCACCGGCCCCATCCTCTCCCTGCGTCCTGCTCTCCCATGGCTCTGCAACTCGGCGACACCGTCCCCGACTTCACCCAGGATTCCCAGCTCGGTCCGATCCATTTGTACGACTACGCCGGCGACAGCTGGGTGGTCCTGTTCTCCCATCCTGCTGATTACACGCCGGTGTGCACCACCGAACTCGGCGAGGTGTCGCGGCTGCGCCCCGAGTGGGAGAAGCGCAATGTCAAGACCATCGCCCTCAGTGTCGACTCGGCCGAGAGCCACAAGGGCTGGATCTGTGACATCAACGAAACCCAGAACACCACTGTCGACTATCCGATCCTGGCGGATGAAGACAAGAAAGTGAGCGATCTCTACGGGATGATCCACCCGAATGCGCTCAACAACCTGACCGTGCGCTCGGTGTTCATCATCGACCCCAACAAGAAACTCCGCCTCCAGATCACCTATCCCGCCAGCACGGGCCGGAACTTCGATGAGATTCTGCGGGTGATCGACTCTCTCCAGCTCACCGACTACCACCAGGTGGCCACCCCGGTGAACTGGAAGGACGGCGACGACTGCGTGGTGGTGCCCTCCATCCCGACCGAGGAAGCCAGGAGCAAGTTCCCGAAGGGCGTCACCGAGGTGAAGCCCTACCTGCGCATGACCCCCCAACCCAACCGCTGAGCCGGCCAGCTCCGGATCCAGGCCCGCTCCTATAACCCAGCCGACCCCCCCGACACCGACACGATGCGCGTTCTCGGTCTGATGAGCGGCACCAGCGCCGATGGGGTCGATGCCGTGCTGGCGAGCTTCCAGGGACCGCTCCGGCGGCCCCGCTGGCGCCTGCTCGCCCGGGCCAGCCTCCCCTACCCCGAGCCCTTGCGGCAGCAGCTGATCGGGCTCGGCCAGGGGGAGCTGCTCAGCGCCGCGGCGCTGCTGGAGCTGGCCGAGGCCACCACCGAGGTGCAGGCCGCGGCCGCCCGTGCCTGCGACCCCCAGGGCAGCGCCGAACTGGTGGGCTGCCATGGGCAGACGGTCTGGCACCGCCCGCCCGTGGGCAAGCGGCGGGGCAACAGCTGGCAGCTGCTGCAGGGTCCCCTGCTGGCCGCGCTGGTGCAGCGCCCGGTGGTCTTCGACTTCCGGGCGGCCGATCTTGCCCTCGGCGGCCAGGGGGCGCCCCTGGTGCCACCCGCCGACGAGGCCCTGATCGGCCGCTGCGGTGGCTGGCGGGCGGTGCTCAACCTCGGCGGGATTGCCAACCTCACCCTGCTGCCGCCGCGCTGCGGCCCCGATCGGCATCAGCCGGTGCGCGGCTGGGATTGCGGGCCCGCCAACACCCTCCTCGACCTGGCCGTGCACCGGTTCAGCGGGGGCAGCCGGACCTATGACGCCGATGGCGCGTGGGCCCGCCGGGGGCAGGTGAACGAGGCCCTGATCGGGCGGTGGCTGCAGGAACCGTTCTTTCAGCAGGTTCCACCGAAATCCACCGGGCGAGAGCTGTTCGGCCGCCCCGACCTGGAGCGTCGGCTGGAGGCCCTGGATGCCGTGCGCCAGCCCGCCGGCCCAGACCGACCAGCCGAGGGGGAGGCCGCCGATGCGCTGGCCACCCTCACGGCCTTCAGCGCCGCCGCCGTGGCCCAGGAGTTGGCACACGGGCCCCGGCCCATCGAACTGCTGGTGGCCGGCGGTGGCGCCCGGAACGGCCTGCTGATCGAGCAGCTGCGCCGCCGCTGCCGGGGTGTGATCGTGCGTCCCCTGGCCGATCTGGGCATTGCCGACAGCGATCGTGAGGCGCTGGCCTTCGCGCTGCTCGCCTGGTGGCATCACCGCAACCACCCCGGCAATGCGCCTGAGGTGACCGGCGCTCGCCGCCCCACGGTGCTGGGGGTCTGCGCCCGGCCACCGGGCTAGCTGGGGCGCTGGAGACGCAGCCTGCGGGGTGCGCCCCGCAGGCGCTGGGGGCGCCCCTGGCCCTGCTGTTCCAGCTGCTGGCGGAACTGGTCCGCATTGGTCAGCGACGGGGCTGACGGGGCAGGCGAGGCGGTGGCGGGGGTGGGGCCAGCGCTGCCGCGGGCCTGCTCCAGGCGCTCCACACCCTGCTGGATCAGCACCTTGGCCATGTTGCTCACGGTCCGGGAATCGGCCTCGGCCAGCTGGGCCAGCCGCAAGCAGAGATCCTCCGGCAGAACGACCTGGATCCTGGGCGACTTGGGCCGCCCGCTGGAGGAGGTTTGCCGGGTCGCCACGCCAGACGGGAACGGACAACAGGGGGACGGGGAGGGCGGCGGCAGGCCCGGGGTGGAACCGGGCCTCCAGGTTCCACCCGGATACGTTGCAGTGTACTCAGATGCGCATGGATAGTATCCATGCCTATGCTGGCGACAGCCCATCCGTTCCCCATCCATCCGGAGGTGGCCCCATGCCCCACAGCCGCAACCGCCGCACCGCCGAGCGCAGCGACGTGCTGGTCTCGGCCGTGATCAGCACCTACCTGCTCACCCATCTGCACCATGTGCTGCAGCGGGCCGAGTACGGAGCCCAGCAGGAGGGGCGCACCGCCCTTGCCGCGAACTACGCGGAGCTGCGCAAGGTGCTCTGTCTGGATGCCCGCAGCATGGAGGACGCCTCCGCCTGCGGCACACCGGTTAACGACAACCCGAAGGCCGCCTGAAAAAGGCCGCCTGAACAACAAAGCCGCAATGCGTCGCGCCAGGGTCCTGAACGGCCCATAGGGTCAGAGAAGAGTCGCTGGACCCTCCCCATGAGCAGCAGCCCGAGTCACAGCCCGAGCCAGGGTCCCGGCCACAGTTCGCGCGGGGAGGACGCTTCGGTGGATCCGATCCCGGTGGATCCGATCTCGGCGGATCCGACCGGCAACGCTGTGGAACTGTATGGCCGCATCAGCGCCGACCCCGAGCTGACCCAGTCGCTGTTCCGCCAGGCGCTGCAGGATCCCAGCGGCGCGCTGGATCGCATCGTGGGTCTGGGTGCGGAACTCGACCTACCGGTGAGCCGGGAAGAGGTCAAGGCCCACATCGCCGCGCTCGACGACCCCGCCAGCAAGCAGTGGCTGCTCAAGGCCCGCGGAGGTCTCTGATCGGGGCGACGCCGCCGGACGCTTCATCCCCCCTCCCTGGGCCCAGCTGAAAAACAGCCAGTAGCTCACGATGGCCAGGCCCGCGGCCACCACCAGGGCAGCGACCTGCTCGAGGCGCTTGATCATCCCGGGACAACGGCGACTGCCCGGAGTCTGCCCGAGGCAGGCGTCCCCCGCAGGCCCGGCGGCCAGCCCGATCGGCCCCTTAACCGACCGGGCACGTCCACGGTGCGGCAATGATGCGAAATGATGAGCTTGGGACGAGTCCCCCATCCCGGCCTCGCCTGCAGCCCTCCGCTCCGCTCCGCCCCGTGCTCCGTCTTGAACGCATCGGCAAGATCTATCCGACCGGGGAGGTGCTGCGCGACGTCACCTGGGAAGTCAAGGCCGGGGACCGCATCGGCCTGGTCGGCGTGAATGGTGCGGGCAAATCCACCCAGCTGAAGATCATCGCCGGACTCGAGGAACCCAGCAGCGGTCAGGTGATCCGCCAGGGCGAACCGCGGATCGCCTACCTGCAGCAGGAGTTCGACGTGGACCCTCGCCGCACCGTGCGGGAGGAGCTGTTCCAGGCCTTCGGGGAAGCGGCGGAGGTGCTCGTGCGCCAGCACGCGGTGGAGCACGCCATGGCGAGCGAGCGGGCGGCCAGCGATCCGGAGCATCTCGATGCCCTGATCCACGAACTGGGCCAGCTGCACAGCCGCTTCGAGGCGCTGCACGGCTACGAGCTCGATGCCCGCATCGACAAACTGCTCCCCACGATCGGCTTCACCCCCGAGGGGGCCGAACAGGTGGTCGGGGACTACTCGGGAGGCTGGCAGATGCGCATCGCCCTGGGCAAGATCCTTCTCCAGGACCCCGATCTGCTGCTGCTGGACGAGCCCACCAACCATCTGGACGTCGAGACGATCCAATGGCTTGAGGGGTATCTGATCCAACAGACCGCCGCCCTGGTGGTGATCAGCCACGACCGCACCTTCCTGGATCGGGTCTGCAACCAGATCGTCGAAACCGAGCGGGGCGTCTCCCGCACCTACCTGGGCAACTACACCCAGCATCTGGAGCAGAAGGCCCTGGAGCGGGAAGCCACCCAGTCCGCCTTCGAGCGCCAGCAGAAGGAGCTCTCGGCCCAGCAGGCCTACATCGATCGGTTCCGCGCCAGCGCCACCCGTTCGACCCAGGCCAAGAGCCGCGAGAAGCTCCTGGACAAGATCGAGCGGGTGGAGGCCCCAGTCGAGTCGGTGAGTGGACCTCGCTTCCACTTTCCCGAGGCTCCCCGCTCCGGCCGGCTGGTGGCCGAGATCGCCGATCTCACCCACAGTTACGGCGACCGGATCCTCTTCCTCGGGGCCAACCTCGAGGTGGAGCGGGGGGACCGTATCGCCTTCGTGGGCCCCAACGGGGCCGGCAAGTCCACCCTGCTGCGTCTGGTGATGGGCCTGGAGCAGCCGCTCGAGGGCCGCGCCGGGCTGGGAGAGCACAACGTGGTGGCGGGCTACTTCGAGCAGAACCAGGCCGAAGCCCTGGATCTCTCCAAAACGGTGATCGACACGATCTTCGAGGCGGTGCCGGACTGGACCCAGACCCAGGTGCGCTCGCTGCTGGGCAGCTTCTGCTTCAGCAACGAGAGCGTGTTCAAGGAAGCCGGCAAGCTCTCCGGGGGGGAGAAAGCCCGCCTGGCCCTCGCCCAGATGCTGCTCACCCCCTGCAACCTGCTGGTGCTGGACGAACCGACCAACCACCTCGACATCCCCGCCAAGCAGATGCTCGAGGACGCCCTGATCGCGTACGAGGGAGCGGCACTGCTGGTGAGCCATGACCGCTATTTCATGGCGCGGGTGGCCAACCGGATCGTCGAGGTGCAGGACGGCGAACTGGTGCTCTACCGGGGTGACTACGCCTACTACCTCGAGAAAAAGGAGGAAGAGGCCGAGCTCGCGCGCCAGCAGGCCGCCGAAGCCACGCGCCTCGCCAAGCGAGCCGCCAACCGCCAGAAACAGCAGGAGCGGCAGGCCTCCCGCAAGCACAAGGCGGCCTGAACGGGCCACCGGGGATCACGCTGACAGGAAATCACCACAACCAAGGGCCCCTGTCGCAACGGCTACGAGCGGAACTGAAACAGTTTGTAGCTTTGGGCCGGTCCATCGCCCCATCGCGACGCCCGCCATGCCTGAACCACTCGCCCTCAGCCTCGGTCAGCAATTCGAGCTGGAACGGATGAGCCGCGCCATCGATGACACGGCAGACCTCAAGGCCCTGCAGGGGATCGCCAAGCAACTGCTGCAGGCCTGGCACAGCCAGAAAGCCGCGACCCAGTGGGTCATGCGCCAGCAGCTGGCGGCGCCCTCGCAGTTCGGCCCGGGATTCACGGCCCCCTGGGGTCAGGAGGCCTGATCCGGTGACGATCCGGGCGAGAAGGGCGGCGCGTCAGGCTCCGCCCATCTGCACCGGCACGACCGTCACCTTCAGAACCTGGCCCTGGCGCTGAATGCTCAGCGTGAGGCTTCCCCCCACACCGGTCCTTTCCACGGCAGACACCAACTGGGAGGGCTGAACCACCGATTCCCCTCCGGCCGCCACCACCACATCACCTTCTTTCAAGCCGGCACGCTCGGCAGGGCCGTTGGCCAGAACCGAGGCCACCCGCACCCCCCGGGTCAGGCCGGTCCCATCGCCCGGACGCACGAGATCGAGGCCGACACCGATCATCGGGTGGCTCACCTTGCCGGTCGCCACCAGCTGGCGCGCGATGTCCCTGGCCCGGTTGATCGGAATGGCGAACCCCAGGCCGGCCCCGGGGCCCTGACGCACCAGGGTGTTGATGCCGATCACTTCACCATCGGCGTTGAGCAGGGGCCCACCGGAATTGCCGGGATTGATGGCCGCGTCGGTCTGGATCAGATCCAGACGCTTGTCGGTGATCCCGAGCTTCGCCGCGTTCCGGTTGAGGTTGCTGATGATCCCCATCGTCACGGTGTTGTCGAGCCCATAGGGATTGCCGACGGCAATCGCCCATTCCCCGACCTGGAGGGCATCCGAATCGCCCAGGGGAGCCACCGGCCAGGGCCCCGATCCAGCAAGGCGCACGACGGCCAGATCGGTCAGCCGGTCCAGCCCCATCACGGTGCCTTCCACACGCCGGCCGTCCTGGAGGCCCACCGTGACACGGTCCGTTTTCTCCACCACATGGGCGTTGGTGAGGATCAGACCATCGGCCTGAATGATGAAACCACTGCCCTGGCCGCGCTCGGTGCGCTGGGCCGGGGGGACGGAACGCTGGGGGAGGCCGAAGAACTGGCGGAAGGCCGGATCGTTCATCAGGGAGTTGGAAGCTCCCCCCCCCGCTCCCGCGACCCGCACAGTGCGCTCGGTGTCGATCGTGACCACCGCGGGGCCGGCGCGACGGACCGCGGCGGCCACGAAGGACTGGCGGCTGAGGGCAGTCCCGATGCTGGTGCCGGACTGGGCGGCGGCCAGGGGCTGCGGAATGGCCAGGCCGGCAGGAAGGCAGAGGGATGCCGCCAGAAACGGAGCCCAGGTCAAGGGCAGGGCACGGTGCGAACCCATGTACGAAGCGGCCACGACATCCCAGAACCGTAGTCAGACCCGCAAGACCCAGAAGGGCGGATCCCCGGCCCTCCCGTGACTCCTGGCCGGACCCGGCCCTGCGCACCCCAAGGCTTCCGCAGGCCCGACCCCCAGGAGAAGGGGCGACGACCCTAGGCTGCGCAAAGATTTGTATCGATCCATGGGCACTGAGCGACTTCTCCTGGCCTTCCTCGCCTTCGGTGCTGCCTGCACCACCCTCTGGGCCTGGATGCTCGCCACCGCAGGGACCAGTTCCCGCCAGTCCGGGCAATGATGGGGGTGCGGCTCGGCCGACTCCACCTGCACCAGCCCCCCGGGCATGAACGCGATCCTCTCCCAGCTCTTCCCGATCATTTACGGCGCCTGTTTTCTGGTCTTGCTCTGGCAGGCCTTTCGGGTGATGGGGCAGGGTTTCAGGGCGGTGCCGCGCCCTGGGGATCCCCAGGGCGCCGTGGGACCGGTCGGAGAGACCCCGGAAGTCGCTGACCGCACCGGCAGGGTGACCATCCATCCCGAACTTCTCGATGCCGATGGTCAGCTCACCAGCGAAGATCTGCTCACGGTGCGGTTCAGTGGGGACAACGAGCGTCCCGCCTTTCCGGGAGACCCCAGCTGAATAGGCTCATCGGTGAGAACGTGACTTCAGGGAGTGAGCGAGCATTGGACCAACGGACGCGGATCGTGGCTGCTTTACTGCGCACCCTCAAGCTCCCGCCTCGCTTTCGCCTGAAGTTGGTCAAGGACGATCCGATCCGTCTGGAACTGAGCCTGACCCCTGCCTACGGCAAGGATCCCGTGCTGGTCGGCCTGGTGGAATCCCAGGACCTGGTAGCCCGGCGTGACCGTGAGGGTCGTATTCCCAGGGATCTGCAGGGCACCTGGGACTGGACCGTGCGGCACGGTTCCGTCAGCACCGGTGGATGGAACCCCTACCTGAAGGAAGCCCTTCAGACCATGTTCGAAACCGGCCTGCCGGCGATCGTCTACGAGGAACTCACCGGCGAGGCCTACCACCCGGTCGATGGTGTGCGCCACGTGCGCTGAAGGCCATCGGGCCCCGGTTCGGCTCCGCATCCGCCTCTCCTGACCATCCGCCCCTGACCGAACGCCTGCCGATCGACCCCCTCCTGCCCCAGATCCGGGCAGCGCTGGCGGAACCGGGGGCGACCCTGCTGCTTCAGGCCCCCCCCGGCGCGGGCAAGACCACCCGGGTGCCAGGGGCTGCCCTCGCGGCCCTGGCTGGGACCGGCGGCAGCGGAAGCGGCCGCGTCTGGATGCTGGAGCCCCGCCGGATCGCCGCCCGCTCGGCGGCACAGCGGCTGGCGGTGGAACGCCACGAGGCCGTGGGCCAGGTGGTGGGCTACAGCGTGCGGCTCGAGAGCCGCACCAGCCCCGCCACCCGCATCGAGGTCCTGACCGGGGGGGTGTTCCTCCGCCGCCTGCAGCAGGATCCCGCCCTGGAGGGGGTCGGCTGCCTGATCCTCGATGAATTCCACGAGCGTCACGCCGACACCGACCTCGCCCTGGCCCTGGTGCGCCAGGCCCGGGAGCTCCTCAACCCCGCCCTGCGGCTCGTGGTCATGTCGGCCACCCTGAACCTGGAGGCGCTCGCAGCCCAGATGCCGGAGGCCAGGGTGCTCAGCAGCGCGGGCCGCAGCCACCCTGTAGAGATCCTTCACCAGCTCCCCAGACCTGGGGAACGGCTGGAACGGCAGGTGCTGCGGGCACTGGAGAACCATTGGCAGGCCGAGCCCCCCCAGGGGGACACCGCCCTGGTGTTTCTGCCGGGTCTGGCGGAGATTCAGGCCTGCAGCCGCAGCCTGGCCGCGGCGGGCTGGGAGGACACGCTCGATTGGGTTCCCCTGCACGGCAACCTGCCCCTGGCGGAACAGGGCCAGGCGATCGCCCCGGCCCGGCCCGGCCGCTCCAAGCTGGTCCTGGCCACCGCCCTGGCGGAGAGCTCCCTCACGATCGCCGGGGTGACCCTGGTGGTCGACAGCGGCCTGAGCCGCCGCAACCGGTTTGACCCCGTGAGCGGCATGGACACCCTGGTCACGGTTGCCGCCAGCCGCGCCAGTGCCGACCAGCGGACCGGTCGGGCCGGGAGGCTGGGGCCGGGCCGCTGCATCCGGCTCTGGTCGCCGGCCGAACAACAGCGGCGACCTGATCACGACACGCCTGAGATCCAGGAGGCCGACCCGCTGCCCCTGGCGCTGCAGCTGGCCTGCTGGGGGGATCCCCTCGGGCAGGAGCTGAACTGGCTCGATCCACCGCGGGCTGCGGCCCTGAAGGAAGCCCGGGCCCTGCTGGGCCAGCTCGGGGCCCTCGATGCCGGCGGAGCGCTGAGCGCCGACGGGCGCCGGCTCGCGCGGCTGGGGCTCCACCCCCGGCTGGGTCACATGCTCTTGGTGGCCCAGCGCTGGCAGGCCGAGAGCCTGGCCTGTGAACTGGCGGTGCTGCTGAGCGAGCGGGACCCCCTGAACCGCCAGGAGGCCGGCAGCGACCTGCTCAGCCGGCTCGACTGGCTGCGGGAGCGGAACCCCCACCATCCCCTGCGGCAGCTCAAGCGCCAGTGGGAGCGTCAGCTGGGGGCTCTCCCCCACGCCACACCGGCCGCGGACCAGGCGCAGGACCAGGAGCAGCCGCCCAGCCCGGAAGCCACCCTGGCCGCCCGGCTGGTGGCTGAGGCCTACCCGGAGCGGGTCGCGCTGGCGCGAAGCGATGGGCGGGGGAGGTTTCTGATGCGCGGCGGCCGGGGCGCGGTGCTGCATCCGCATGACCCGCTGCGGGGGGCGACGCTCCTGGCGGTCGCCGCCGCCGATGGCGCGGACCAGGACGCCCGGATCCTCCAGGCCCTGCCCCTGGATCGGGCCTACCTGGAGAACCTGGCCGACCGGGGGGGGCAGCGGCGGTACCAGGCCCGCTGGGATGCCGCTGCCGGCCGGGTGCGGTGCGAGCAGATCCTCGAACTCGATGCCCTCACCCTGGACGCGCGCCCCTGGCCCCAAGCCAGCGGTGAAGCGGTGGTGGCAGCCCTGCTCGACGGCCTGCGGCAGACAGGCCTGGCGGCCCTCCCCTGGCGGGCCAGCACCCGCCAGCTGCAGCAGCGGCTGTGCCTGGCCCACCGCCATCTGGGGACGCCCTGGCCGGACCGCAGCGACACCTGGCTGCTCGCGGATCTGCAGAGCTGGCTGGCTCCCCAGCTGGAGGGCCTGCGCAGCCTGGACGACCTGCAGGGGATCGATCTCGCCGAGGCGCTCTGGGGGGATCTGGACTGGTCACGGCGCCTGGAACTGGATCGGGTGTTGCCGGCCAGGCTCACGGTGCCCTCGGGACGGGCGGTGAGCCTCGACTACAGCAGCGGCGAGGCGGTGCTGGCGGTGAAACTGCAGGAGGTGTTCGGCATGGCCGTGGGTCCGACCCTGCTCGACGGGCAGCTCCCCGTGACCCTGCACCTGCTCACCCCGGCGGGACGTCCCGCTGCGATCACCCGGGACCTGGCGGGGTTCTGGCAGGGCAGTTACCGGGAGGTCCGGCGGGAGCTCCGCGGGCGGTACCCACGCCACCCCTGGCCGGAGGACGGCGCCAACGCCCAGCCCACCGGCCTGACCAAGGCCGCCCTGGCCCGGCAGGGCGGCACAGCCCGGCCCACGGGAGGCTGATGCCGCGCCCCTGCTGCAGACTCGCCCTGTTCGCCATGCCGTCCGTGGCCCGCTTCTTCGTCAACAACCGCCGTGATGGCTCGCGGCTGCTGAGCAGTGCCCTGGTCATCTGCGGAGCGGGGCTGATCCGGATCGACCACCCCGCCGGCCAGGCCATCGCCCTGCTGGCCGGACTCGTGAGTCTGTACTGGTGGACCTGCTACCGCCAACTGGAATCATGAAGGGCCTCCATGCCCTCAGGCCATGAACGGCCCAGGCGAGGGGTCCGGTCTGCCCCGCTACAGCGTCAGCGCGCTCAACGCCGCCGTGGGCAGCCTGCTGGAGCGCGGCTTCGCGCCCCGCTTTCTGCTGGAGGCCACCGTCAGCCGGCCCCAGCTAAAGAAGGGCCATCTGTGGATGACCCTGGTCGATGACCAGGCGTCGATCACGGCCGTGGTGTGGGCCTCCCAGCTGTCCCGGCTGAGCCTGCAGCCGAGCGATGGGGACGGCGTTCTGGTGGTAGGCAAGCTCAACTTCTGGGCCAGCCGGGCCTCCCTCAGTGTGCAGGTGCTCGATCTGAGGCCCAGCCTCAGCAGTGTGCTGCGCCGCTTCGAGCAGGTGCGCCAGCTGCTGAGCGGCGAAGGGCTGTTTGCCCCTGAACGCAAGCGGACCTTGCCCCCCCTGCCGCAGTGCATCGCCCTGCTCACCAGTGTGCCGAGTTCGGCCCTGGCGGACATGCTGCGCACGGCCGCGGAACGCTGGCCGGCCACCCGGATTCTGGTGGTGCCCATCCCGGTTCAAGGGGCCGTCGAGGGACAGATCTGCGCCACCCTCAGCCACCTTTACACCCACCTGGAGAGCCAAGGCATCGAGGCCATCGTGCTGGCACGGGGTGGAGGCAGCCGCGAGGATCTGACGGTCTTTGACGGGGCCGATCTGGCCCGCGTCCTCGCGGCCTCACCGGTGCCGACCGTGAGTGGGATCGGGCACGAGGATGACACCACCATTGCCGACCTGGTCGCCGACCACCGGGCGGCGACCCCGACTGCGGCGCTGGTGGCCCTGCTGCCGGAACGGGCGGCCGTGCTGGCGGGCCTGGCGCAGGCGCGCCGCCATCTCGCCCAGCTGGTGACCCTGCGCCTCCAGGGGGAGCGGCAGCAGCTCGGCCGGCTGGACGAACGGCTCAGCCAACTCCACCCCCGGGACCTGCTGGACCAGCGGCGGACCAGCCTGCGCCAGGCCCGGTCGCTGCTGCGGGCCCTTTCCCCGGAGCACATCCTCCAGCGGGGATTCAGCCTGATCCGGCTCGGCACGGGTCCGCTGGTGCGCTCGGTCCACGACCTGCATCCCGATCAGGCCGTGGTGCTCGAACTCGCGGATGGGCAGGCCGATGCCCTCGTGCGCCAGATTCACCCCCATCCATCCCCACCAGCGGCTCCTGCCTGACCATGGCCAGCACCGGTTCCAGTGCCCGCGGCCAGGGCCGCTCCAGCGGCCAGCGCAGCAGGACCCCTGACCCCGGCCGTCAGGCGGAACGCACGGCAGCGCAGCTGTCCTACAACGAAGCCCGGGCGGCTCTGGAGCTGATCCTGGCCGAACTCCAGGCCAGCGACCTCCAGGTGGAGGAGATGGCCGCGCTCTATCGCCGCGCCCAGGCCTATGCGGAGCGCTGTGAACAGATCCTCGAGCACGTGGAGCAGGAGATCCTGCTCTGGGACTTGAGTGACGACGCCGAACGCCCCCCCACCCCGTACCACCCATGACCACCGACGAGATCTCCGCATCCGGCGGCAGCGGACGCCCCCTGCGCTGGCTCCGATGGGTGTACCTGGCCCTGGCCGTCGCGGGCGCGGTGCTGCCCTGGCTGGCCAACCTGGCGTTCATCCAGGACTACGGCGCCAGCTTCGATATCGGGCTGTTCGTGGCCCTCGCCAACGCCAACCCGGCGGCCTCATCCCTCTCGCGGGATCTCGCCATCGGCGCCACGGCCGTGGTGCTCTGGATGGTGCAGGAGAGCCGGCGGCTGCAGATGCGGGGACTGCCCTGGGTGCTGCTCGGCTGCGTGACTGTGGCGTTCGCCTTCGGCGCTCCGCTGTTCCTCTACCTCCGTGAGCGGCGGCTGGACGAGCTGGACCGCATCTCCTGAGGGGGACGGTCCCACGAGCGAGCAAAGCCCGTCCGGGCCAGGCCGCCAGGCCAGGGTTGGACCACCCAGGTGGACATGGCCAGGTGGACATTCCCAGGGGTCGGACGCTCTGCGGAGCGTTCTGGTCAATCAACCGGGTCGATCAACCTGGCCGATCAAGGTGCTTCCGAACGGCTGTCGCTGTCCATGGACTGGGAGGACACCACTTCGACGTCGATGGTCGCGGTGGAGGCCTCGCGATCACTCCCGAAGACCTGGCTGTCCGGCCTGGGCGACGGCCGCTCCGCCGACGCCGAGGCGCCGAGGGAGGTGCCGCAGGCGGGGCAGACCTCCAGACCGAGGCTGGTAAACCCACAGGCCGGGCAGACCTGCAGGCGGCGGCGCAACACCTGCCAGGCGATAAACCCGACCGCACCCAGCAGGACCGGCAGGAGCAACAGGGTGAGGGTGATGCCCCCCAGCAGATCCAGCAGGAAGCGCCCGAACGGCAGCGGTGCCAGCAGCAAGGCCCCGATCAGCAGAATGGGCAACCAGGGAACCGACCTCTGCATGGCTGACGGGAAGGGGAACGGGCAGGGCCAGTCCTGGCGCATGGCGACCGGGATGACCATCCTGGCCCCTGGCAAGTCTGCTCCAACTCGGTGACTGGCACCGTGAGCTGGCAGCGTGAGAGGTTGGCTGGAAGGCTGCTGAAGCCATTCACGACCGGTGGCTGGCCGGACGGCTGATCACCACACTCAGGCATTGGGCGAAATAGATCAGGACTCCGATCAGCCAGATCCAGAAACCAAACACCAGAACCCCACCGACGAGGCCATAGGCCTGAAAGCGCAGCCCCAGGGCCACCAGCACCCGACCCACCACCAGGTTCAGGAGGGTCAGCGACAGCGAAAGGAAGACACCTCCGGGCAGAAGATGGCGCCAGGGCACCCGTCGTGACGGCAACATCCACAGCAGCAACAGTGACGCCAGGAAGATGAAGCCCAGGGTCATCAGCAGGTCCACAGCCAGGGTCAGGGGGTGCTGCAGATCGAGCGTCAACGGAATGACGCGGGGCATCATCCCGATCCGCGGCGGCGCGTCGGCAAGACGCCAGGGACTGATCACCCTGTCCAGCACGATCATCAGGGCCAACAGCGATACCAGCGCCAGGGCCTTGAAGCGCAGCTTCAGATAGCGCAGGACCAGCTGGGACGCACCCATCCTCTCAAGACCGAAGGGCCGGTTCCACCAGATCCGGTCGGCACCACGCTGAAGGGTCAGGTAGGCATTGCTGGCCGTGAGCAGGAGCACCAGCACACCCAGCAGTCCGGCCCCGAAACCCTGCCGAAGAAACGCGTTCAAGCCCGTGGAGACAGCGGGCATGGCGGAATCGGGCAGCACCTGCCGAGCCCCACTGAGCAGCCGGTCCACCAGGCCCTCATCCTGACCCAGAACCCTGGCGGCCAGGGAGAGGGCAATCAGTCCGATCGGGAAGACCGACTGCAGGGCGTGATACGCGAAAGCGGCGCTCAGATCGACACAGTCATGGCGAAACCACAGCTGGATCGCTCGCCAGACGATGCGCCCTGCAGCGAAGCGCCTCAGACCGGCCCGCCGCCCTGCATTCCTCGGCAAAAGATTCTCCGGCGAGAGCTCACACCGCCCCAAGGACCCAGGCGTCACCGGAGCCTAGCGGGACGGCCCGAGCGCTCCCCACCTTCAAAGCCTCCCCACAACAAAGCCACCCCGTGTGGGGTGGCTCTGGCGCTCCAGCCGCTGGGGCTGGAGCAGAAGCGAATGTTTTACCTGGCATCGACCTATTTTCTCAGGGGGCTACCCCCCAAATATCGTCGGCGCTGCAGCGTTTCACAGCCGAGTTCGAGATGGATCGGCGTGGTTCCACT
>NZ_JBKOUC010000009.1:0-125554 GCF_046764815.1 Aphanothece stagnina RSMan2012 | reverse complement strand
ACGCACCCAGCGCAGGCTGCGGGTGACACCGGCGCGGCGGGCACTGTCCACCACCTTCTGGCGAACCAACCGGTTGATCAGGGCGGATTTGCCGACGTTGGGGAAGCCGAGCATCAGCGCCCGGACCGGCCGCGGTCGCATCCCCCGACCCAGGCGCCTGGCATTGAGGGCCTCGCCGGCGCGGATGGCGGCCTGCTGGAGCTGTTTCACCCCGGTGCCGGCCTTGGCATCACACCACCACACCACCTGGCCCTGGCTGCGGAACCAGGCACTCCAGGCTTCACGGGCCGCCCGGGGGATCATGTCCACGCGGTTGAGCACCAGCAGGTGGGGCCTGCTGCCGATCCAGCGCCGCAGCCGGGGATGGCCGGTGGCCAGGGGGATGCGGGCGTCCCGCACCTCCATCACCAGGTCGACCTTGGCGAGAGCCTCGCCCAGGGCCTTCTCCGCTTTGGCGATGTGGCCCGGGTACCACTGGATCGCCGGGGCCTGCACGCTGAGCTGGATCGGCTGGGGCATCAGGGCACCACCAGCACCGGACAGGGGGCCAGCTGGATCACCCGGGCGGCGGTGCTCTGCTGGTCACTCTCGATCGCGATGCCGCGGGTGCCCATCACGATCACGTCGGCGTTGATTTCATCGGCCACATCGCCGATCACAAAGGCCGGCTTCCCCTCGCGCTCGATCACCTGGCAGGCCACGCCAGCCTGCTCGAAACTCTGCTGGGCCTGCTCCAGCAACTGGGCCACGGCCTGCGGATCATCGCCGGGCTCGACCACCGAGAGCAGCACGAGCCGGCTGCCGTGCTGCTGGGCGAGTTTCAGGGCGACCGCCGCCGTCTCCAGCGCCTGGCGGCTCCGGTCGATCGGAAAGAGAACGGTGTCGAACATGGTTCGCAGTGCCGTGTGAGGGCAGTCTGAAGGGGAGGGCTCCGAGCGGCCAGAACGGTTGCCGGGGGGAACCCGCCACGTCAGGGGCTAAGCTCCCGCCCGTTTAAGCACACTTCGAGCGCACTCCATGGCGAAGCGATCCCTGGCCAGCCTTTCAGCCGACGAACTGCGCGGCAAGCGCGTGCTGGTGCGGGTCGACTTCAACGTACCGCTCGATGAGTCCGGCGCCATCACGGACGACACCCGGATCCGCGCCGCCCTGCCCACCATCAACGACCTGACCGGCAAGGGCGCCCGGGTGATCCTCGCCGCCCACTTCGGACGCCCCAAGGGCCAGGTGAATGAGGCGATGCGTCTGACCCCCGTGGCCGCCCGCCTGGCGGAACTGCTCGGCAAGCCGGTCGTCAAGACCGACAGCTGCATCGGCCCCGATGCCGAAGCCAAGGTGGCCGCCATGGGCGACGGCGACGTCGTGCTGCTGGAGAACGTGCGCTTCTTCGCGGAGGAGGAGAAGAACGACCCGGCCTTCGCCGCACAGCTGGCGGCCCTCGCCGACGTGTATGTGAACGATGCCTTCGGCGCCGCCCACCGCGCCCACGCCTCCACCGAAGGTGTGACCAAGGCCCTCAGTCCGAGCGTGGCCGGCTACCTGATGGAGAAGGAACTGCAGTACCTGCAGGGCGCCATCGATGAACCCAAGCGTCCCCTGGCGGCGATCGTGGGCGGCTCCAAGGTGAGCAGCAAGATCGGCGTGCTCGAGTCGCTGATCGACAAGTGCGACAAGGTGCTGATCGGCGGCGGCATGATCTTCACCTTCTACAAGGCCCGTGGCCTGGCGGTGGGCAAGAGCCTGGTGGAAGAGGACAAGCTCGAGCTCGCCAAGGAGCTGGAGGCCAAGGCGGCCGCCAAGGGCGTGCAGCTTCTGCTGCCGACCGACGTGGTGCTCGCCGACAACTTCGCCCCTGACGCCAACAGCCAGATCACCCCGATCGACGCCATCCCCGACGGCTGGATGGGCCTGGACATCGGCCCCGATTCGGTGAAGACCTTCCAGGAAGCCCTGGCCGACTGCCAGACCGTGATCTGGAACGGCCCCATGGGCGTGTTCGAGTTCGACAGGTTCGCCGCGGGCACCAACGGCATCGCCCACACCCTGGCGGAGCTGAGCGCCAAGGGCTGCTGCACGATCATCGGTGGCGGTGACTCCGTGGCGGCCGTGGAAAAGGTCGGCGTGGCCGACAGGATGAGCCACATCTCCACAGGTGGCGGCGCCAGCCTGGAGCTGCTGGAGGGCAAGGTGCTCCCCGGCGTGGCCGCCCTCGACGAGGCCTGAGCAGCCCCCAGGCGTCGCCGCACGCAGGCCCCCGGTGACCAGCTCTGACCCCATGCCTGGGGAACGCCCGCTCCCGCGCCTGGCCTTCATCGGCCTCGGGGCCCTGGGGGCCCCAATGGCGGCGAATCTGCTCCGGGCCGGTTTTCCCGTCACCCTCCACAACCGCACACCCGGGCGCGAAGGGCGTGTGATCGAGCTGGCCGGCCTCTGCAGCGAGGCCGGCACCGCCGCCACGGCCACCGCCGCCACCGCCGCCACGGCCGCAGATGGGGCGGCCATCGTTTGCCTCTGCCTGAGCGACGATGCCGCCGTGGAGGAGGTGGTGCTGGGGCCGGCGGGTCCTCAGGGCGACCCTGGCCTGCTCAGCGTGCTGGCTCCCGAGAGCCTGGTGATCGACTTCTCCACCATCGCCCCGGCCACCAGCCGGCAGCTGGCCGGGAAGCTCGCCAGCCAGGGGGTGGCCTACCTGGATGCGCCGGTCACCGGCGGTACCGAAGGTGCCCGGGCAGGCAGCCTGTCCGTCCTGGTGGGAGGGTCCATGGAGGATCTGGAACGGGCCCGGCCGGTGCTCGAGGTGGTCGGCTCGCGGATCAGCCACATCGGGCCGGTCGGGGCCGGCCAGCAGGCCAAGGCCGTCAACCAGGTGCTGGTCGCTGGCAGCTACGGAGCGGTGGCGGAAGCCATGGCCCTGGGCTCTCGCCTGGGACTGCCGATGCCGGCAGTGGTGGAGGCCCTGCGCGGCGGTGCCGCCGGCTCCTGGGCCCTGGACAACCGTTCGCGCCACATGCTGAGCGGGGAGTTCCCCCTGGGCTTTCGCCTTGCCCTGCACCGCAAGGATCTGACCATCGCCCTGGAGGCCGCCGCGGCCGTGCAGCTGGAGCTTCCCCTGACCCGCCAGGTGGCGGCGATGGAGGATGCGCTGATGGCCCGGGGTCACGGCGATCAGGACGTCTCCGCCCTGGTCCACTGGTTCAACCCCTAGGGCAAGTCCCCGGTGTGGTGGAGGCGGTGACGATCACAACCTGAGCTGGGCCTTGTCGGCCACCACCCGCACCCGCTTGGTGGCGCTGACGATCCCGTCCGGATGCACGAGCAGCACCGCCCAGGTCTGTTCACCGGGGCTGAGCGGGGCCTGGACCGTCTTGAACAGGCCGCCGCCGCCGAGGGCGCCCAACTGGAGCTCCGGACTGTCGAGGGCCGAGACCTGCTGTCCTGTCAGGGCGATGATCCCGCCCGCGGCGATGGCCCCGTCGAGGGGTTCATCGAAGACCACATCCACGTCGTAGCGCTGGCCGGTGAGCACGGCGTCGGGGATCAACAGACTGACCGGCAGGGGGGAGTCGCCGCTGCGCAGCAGGGATTGCTCCCGGATGATCGCCTGGCCGGTGATGCGGCGGCCATCGCTCTCCAGGGCCAGCTGCTGCTCCGCCTGGAGGCGGTAGGTGGTGCTTCCCTCCTGCCGGCTGCCGGTGACCTTCAGCTGCACCGTGCTACGGCCATCCCGCAGCTTCTGTCCTGGCGAGAGGATCCAGCGGGCATCGGGAAACTGACGCAGCAGGGTGCGCCGCCGCAGGTCGATCAGGGCCGGGTCGAGACCGGGACCCTGCTCGAGCAGCGCGGTGAGCTCGCCCTGGCCATTGAGCGCCGCTTCCAGACTCTGGAGCTGAACGGCCGTGGGCTCGGCCGCCTGCGCCGGAAGGGTGGCCGCTGTCCCCAGGGAGAGGGCCGTGCCCATCCCCAGGCCCATGGCCGTGCCGATGGAGAGGGTGCCAATGGAAACCGTTCCAATCGAAACCGTGCCGATCGAGGCTCCGCCCAGCGACAGGGTGGCCCCCAGCCACAGGGCGGTGGGAAGCGAGATCCGGGGGGCGGTCCGGGGAAGCCGGAAAGGCAGCATGCGCCTGCAGGAACGGCTTTTAAGTTAGGCGCCCCTACCCGCTGCGGCCATGCCCAGGCTTCTGATCGCCGCGAGCGGCACCGGCGGCCACCTGTTCCCGGCCCTGGCCGTGGCCGAGGCGCTGCCACCGGCCTGGGAGGTGCTGTGGCTGGGGGTGCCCGACCGGCTGGAGCGGGAGCTGGTGCCCAGCCGCTACCCGCTCCACACCGTCCGGGCCGGCGGGCTGCAGGGACGGGGTCTGCGGAAGCTGCTCAACCTGCTGCGGCTGCTGGCTGCGGTCGGGAGTGTCCGGCGGCTGATCCGGCGCGAGCACATCGATGTGGTGTTCAGCAGTGGCGGGTACATCGCCGCCCCGGCGATCCTGGCGGCCCGCTGGTGTGGCGTGCCGGTGGTGTTGCACGAGAGCAATGCGATCCCGGGCCGGGTGACCAGACTGCTCGGCCGGCTCTGCACCCGGCTGGCGGTGGGCCTGCCGCAGGCCGCTGCCAGGCTGCCCCGCTGCCATGCCCTGGTGACGGGCACGCCGGTGCGCCCCGAATTCCTGGCCCCTGCTCCGCCCCCGGACTGGTTGCCCCAGGGGGAGGGTCCGGTGCTGGTGGTGATGGGTGGCAGCCAGGGAGCCGTGGGCCTCAACCGGATGGTCCGCCCCCTGCTGCCCGAGCTGAGCGCCGCCGGGGTGCGCATCGTCCATCTCACCGGACACCAGGACCCCGAGGCCGGCGGGCCCCTGCCGCCAGGAGTCGTGGAGCGACCCTTCTGCGACCAGATGGCTGGCCTGCTGGAACACACCGCCCTCGCCATCAGCCGCTCCGGCGCCGGAGCGCTGAGCGAACTGGCGGCCTGTGCCACCCCCGCCATCCTGGTGCCCTACCCGGCAGCCGCCGACCGCCACCAGGACGCCAACGCCCAGGCGGCCGCGGCGCTCGGCGCCGCGGTGATCGTCGAACAGCACGATCCGGAGCTTCCGACCCTGGAGCGGGCGGTGTGGCGGCTGCTGGGACCCCGGCTGCGGGGCTGTGAGCCCCAGGGCGATCCGCTGCTCGCCATGGCCCGGGGCATGGCCCAGCTCGCCGTGCGCGATGCGGATCAGCAGCTGGCGCGCCTGCTCACCGCCCTGGCCCCGGGGGCCTGAGCAGGCGGCTGCCTGCCGCTCAGCCTTGAGCACAGCCTTCAGCACGACCGCGGGCACGGCCTTCAGCGCCTTGCGGCATCCCCCTGCCGGCCAGGCAGCTCCTGCTCCAGGGCGGCAAGCAGACGACGATGGCCGCGTCGGTCCTGGAGACCGATCCGCAGCCAGTCCTCCCCGAGGCCGGGGAAGGAACGACAGTCGCGCAGCAGGATGCCGTGGCGGCGCTCCAGCGCCAGCCGCAGATCCAGCAGGGAGTGGCTGCCCCGCACCAGGAGGAAGTTCGTCGACGACGGCATCGGCGTGAGCTGCGGCCACGCGCCCAGTCCGCGCTCCAGCCAGGGCCGCTCCCGCGCCACCCAGTTCTGCACACGCCGGCACCAGCGCTGGTGGCCGACCTGATCGGCCAGCAGCCGCTCCGCGGCGGCGAGGGCCAGACCGTTGACGGGCCAGGGATCCCGCCAACCGGCCCAGCGCCGCAACCGGGCTGCCGCCCCGAGGGCATAGCCCAGCCGCAACCCGGGCACGGAGAGCAGCTTCGTGAGACTGCGCACGACCACCAGGTTGGGGTGGCTCCGGACCAGGGGAATCAGGGACTGGGACTCCCCTCCCGGCACCAGGGGCAGGAACGCCTCATCGCACACCACCAGGGCATGGCGCTGGAGCAGGGGCTCCAGGGAGGCTCGGCTCCAGAGCTGGCCGGTGGGGTTATGGGGGTTGCAGATCCACAGCACCGCCGCCTGCTGCAGCGACGGAAACGGCTGGGGGAAGGCCGCCCCCCAGTGGAGGGGCAGGGGCAGGTCGACCCAGCGCCCCCCCCAGCAACCCAGGGCCCGTCGGTAGTCGGCGAATCCCGGAGCCGGCAGCAGGCTCAGTCCGCAGTCGGTCGCATCCCGAGCGGCCCAGGTGAACAGCTCCGCGGCGCCGTTGCCGGGCAGCACCTCCTCCGGCTCCAGTCCGTGCTGACGGGCCAGCACCCTGCGCAGCTCTCGCCAGCCCCGGTCGGGATAGGCACGCAGCGCCGGCGTGAACACCGCCTGCACGAGGGCCCATCGCAGCGCCAGGGGGGGGGCGAAGGGCACCAGGGAGGCGCTGGCATCGAGCAGCTCCGCAGCCGGTCGACCGAGCCGCTGGGCGGCGGCGGTGAGGTTGCCGCCGTGGCGCTCGCCCGGGTCGCCGCTGGCCATGGCCGAACGCTAGGCGGCAGAAGTGCCTCCAGGGCCCTGGAACCCCGCCACAATCAGGGCGCGGTAAGGGCGTGACACGTGGCGGGGGCGGGGGCTGGGGCGGGGGAGCGGCTGGAAGCGGAGCTGCAGGGGCTGATCGGGGGTATCGGCGGCGTCCTGATGGGCAAGGAGCATCAGGTGCGGCTGGCCGTGGCCGGCCTGCTGGCCCGCGGTCACCTGCTGCTGGAGGACCTTCCGGGCACGGGCAAGACCACCCTGGCGGAGGCCCTGGCCCGCAGCTTCGGCCTGGCCTTCAAGCGGGTGAGTTTCACCAGCGACCTGCTGCCCGCCGATCTGACCGGCATCAACGTGCTGGATCCCGGCACCAGCACCTTCCACTTCCAGCCCGGTCCGCTGTTCAGCCAGGTGCTGCTGGCCGATGAGATCAACCGGGCCAGCCCACGCACCCAGAGCGCCCTGCTGGAGGCCATGGCGGTGGGGCGGGTGAGCGTCGACGGCACGAGCCATGAGCTGCCGGAACCGTTCGTGGTGATCGCCACCCAGAACGGTCTGGACCAGATCGGCACCGCCCCGCTGCCGGAGTCCCAGCTGGACCGCTTCCTGATGCGGCTGAGCCTCGGCTTCCCGGACCGGGCCGCCGAACGGGCCCTGCTGGCGGGGGAAGCCCTGCGGCTCGACACCTTCCTGGCGGATCGCCAGCCGGTGTCGCTCCCCAGCCTGCAGCAGCGGTGCCGCCGCCAGCACTGCTCGGCCGCCCTGCTCGACTACGTACTCGACCTGGTCGCCGCCAGCCGCAGCCCCGACCAGCCTGGTGCGCCCCTGTCCCCCCGCGCGTCCCAGGGGCTGGTCGGAGCCGCGCGGGCCTGGTCTCTGCTGGAGGGCCGCAGCTTCGTGACCCCCGCCGATGTGCAGGCGGTGTTTGCCGCCGTGGCCGAGCATCGGATGGATCCGGCCAGCCAGGGGGGCCTGAGCGAACGGTTGCTGGAGACGGTGGATGCGATCCGGTGACCCCACAGCCATCCGCAGGCCACCGCCGTTCGGGCGGGCCCAGCAGGGGGAGCGGCTGCGGCTGGGGCTGCGGAACCTCTACATCCTTCCGACCCGCTTCGGCTGGCTGTGGCTGACCACCGCCGCGATGCTGCAGGCCGTGGGCATCCAGACCCAGCGCAACGGCCCCCTGCTGCTCAGCTTCCTGATGCTGGCCCTGCTGCTGCTGGCCCTGCACCTCACCCACTTCAACCTGCAGGGCCTGGAACTGCGCTGCGGCGAGCCGAAACCCGGTTTCGCCGGCCAGCGCCTCGGCTACCCCCTGGTGACCCACAGCAGCTGCACCCGGGAGGCCATCGAACTGCGACTGACCGGTGGCCCCGCGGCCGATCCCCGGCGGATCCCTGCCGGCACGGCGTCGCTGATGGTCCCCTGGACACCGGAGCGACGGGGAGCGCAGCGGCCGGGGCGGCTGGTGCTCAGCAGCCGCGCTCCCCTGGGGCTGTTCATCTGCTGGAGCCGCTGGGATCCCCCCATTCCCCAGGTGGTCTATCCCGCCCGGCGGGCCGGGCCGGTGGCCCTGGCCGACCAGCCGGCCCCCAGTGCGGTCGCGGAGCGCGGCTCCGACGCCGACCGGGAAGGCAGTGCGATCTGGCATGACCTGCGCCCCCACCGGCCCGAGGACGGCCATGCCCGCCTGGCCTGGAAGGTGCTGGCCCAGGGCCGCGGCCGGCTCAGCAAGGTGCTGCGTGATCCCGCCGGGGAACCCCAGCTGCTGATGCCGGCAGCCGGGGTTCCTCTGGAGCGGGCCCTCGAGCACCTGAGCGCACGGATCTGGCAGAGCAGCCAGCGGGGCGAGGCCTATGGCCTCGTGCTGCCCCACTGCCGGATCCCACCAGGCGTGGGACGCCGGCATCGCGAGCGCTGCCTGGTGGCTCTCGCCCGAACCCCATGAGCCTGCCTTCCCGTCGGCTGCCGTGGCTGGCCATGGGAGCCCTCGTCCTGGGCTGCCTGGGACTGGAGCTCAGCGGCCTGCTCGCCTGGTGCACCCTGGCCCTGGTGGTGGCGGCGGGCCTGAAGCTGGGGGAGGCCAGCAGCCGCGACGGCCGGCGACAGGTGGCCCTGGTTCAGCTGATCTGCTGCGGCCTCCTCGCGGCCCAGCTCCCCGGCCTGCTGCCCAGCCTGCTGCAACTGACCGCCACCGTGCTGATCCTGGCTGGCCTGCTCAGCCTGGAGTCGGAGACGACCGTGTCCTGGTCGCTGCTGATCCGCCGCAGCCTGCGGGTGCTGGCGGCCAGCCTGCCCCTCGCGCTGGTGCTCTTCCTGCTGGTGCCCCGCATCGGTCCCCTCGGCAACGGGGACGGACGCCACGGGGCCCGCGGCACCACCGGCCTCAGCGCGGAGCTCGATCCCGGCTCCATCGCCGAGCTGGCCTCGGATGAGGCCCCCGCCGCCCGGGTGGCGTTTGCGGACGACCGCCCGCCAGCCCCGGGCGATCGCTACTGGCGGGTGCTGGTGCATCCCAGCTTCGATGGTCGCCGCTGGGAGCGGCAGCCGAGCGATTTCCGCGCCCTGCCGTCGGGCCCGCTCGGGCAGAAGCCCGACCAGCTCTGGCTGGTCGAACCCAGCCGGTTCACGGCGGTGCCCTGGGATGGCCGCAGCCTCCCCCTGGATACCCGCCTGCGACAGGATCCCCTCGGGGAACTGGAGCTGGACCAGCCACCCGCCAACGCCAGGGCCTACCCAATGGATTCCGTTGCGGCGCCACCCGACTGGCAACGGGCGCCGCCCCGTCCATCGGATCTGCTGCTCCCCGCGGCCGGGGATCCCCGGCTGCGGGCCCTGGCTGAGGGCTGGCGGGTGCTGCCTGAGCCCCAGCAGCGGGTCGCAGCAGCCCGGGCCTGGTTCCTGAAGGCCGGGTTCCGCTACGACACCCAGCCAGGGGCCCTGCCGGAGCGGGATGGCCTGGATGCCTTTCTGTTCGAGACACGGGTGGGCTTCTGCGGCCACTACGCGAGCGCCTTCACGGCGCTGATGCGGGCGGCGGGGGTGCCGGCGCGGGTCGTGACGGGGTACTACGGGGGCGAATGGGTCGTTCCCGTGGGGGGATCGCCCTACCTGGAGCTGCGTCAGAGCCATGCCCATGCCTGGAGCGAGGTCTGGCTGCCGGACAGCGGCTGGAATCGGATCGATCCGAGCAGCTGGGCGGCGGGAAGTCCGGAAAGCACGGCCCGGGCAGCGGAGGGAGCTCCGGCCCGGGCCGGCCTGATGAACCCGTGGCAGTGGCTGCAGCGGCAGTGGTGGGGCCTCGACGTGGCCTGGAGCCGCTGGTGGCTGGGCTTTGACCGGGCCGGCCAGGAAGCCCTTCTGCAGCAGCTGTTCGGCGCCAACCGGCAATGGCTGGGATGGACAATCCTGGCGGGCCTGGTGATCGGGGTGCTGGCGGGCCTCGCCCTGATCGGCCGTTCTGGGCGCCAGCCACGACAGGACTGGCTGGAGCGCGACCTGAAGCGGCTGCTGTCCCTGCTGCGCGGGCTGGCCGTCCCTGCCCGGCCGGGGGAGAGCCTGCAGTCCCTGTGCAGCCGGGCCGGGGAGCGCCATCCGAGCCTCGCCCCCATTTTGGCCGACCTGGCCAATCAGCACACGGCCCTGCGCTTCGCCCCCCCTCCCCGCGACGTTGCCGAGGCTCGGCGGGCGCGGCAGGCCTGGAAGCTGGCCCTGCGGCAGCTGAAGCGGTCGTGCAGGGACGCTATAAGGCAACCAACGAGTTCCACGCCATGAACCCCCGTCGGTTGTGGAGCGCGGCCAGCGCCCCGTTCCCGGGCCTCAGCCAGGCCCCCCTGATCTTGGCGGCCATCACGGCAGCCATCACGGCGGCCATCAGCCCGCTTGCTGTTCTCGCAGCTCCGGCCTCCTTCGACGACCTGCTCCGCCTCCAGGAGGACCGCCGCTGCAAGGGCTGCAACCTGGCGGGGGCCGATCTGGTCCATGCCCGGCTGGAAGATGCCGATCTGCGCCAGGCCAGGCTGCAGCGGGCCAACCTGGGCCAGGCCCGCCTGGATGGGGCCCAGCTCAGCGGCGCCGATCTCAGTTTCACCACCCTGCAGGGCGCCTCCCTGCGGGGTGCCGATCTGCGGGGGGCACGCCTCGAAGGCACGGACCTGCGGCAGGCCGACCTGAGTGGCGCCCTGCTCGATCCCGGTTCCCTCTCCCGGGCCCACTGGGAAGGTGCCCGCGGCCTGGACCATGGCCAGCTGAGCTTCGGCGAACTGCACAACGCGGGCGTGCAGGCCGCCCAGCAGGGTCGCTATCCGGAGGCGGAGCAGTACTTCAGCTCGGCGATCCAGCAGGAGCCCTCCGCCGCCATCAGCTGGGTGGCCCGCGGCCTGACCCGCCGCGAGCTCGGCAAGGCGCAGCAGGCCGGCAGTGATCTCGACTACGCCGCCTCGCTCTATGCCGCCGGTGGGGAGGAAGCCCAGGCGGCCCAGCTGCGCGAGGCGGCTCAGGCCGTCACCGCCAGCCCGCAGGATCCCGGTGGGGGCGGCAACGGCCTCGGTTCCGCGGCGATCGGCGGCGCGATCGGTGGGGCGATGGGCGCCCTCCAGTTCCTGCTCCCCCTGGCGGCCAAGGCCTTCATGCCCCTGCCCTTCTGAGCCGGCTCCCCCGGCCTTGCCCCTGCCCGCCATGCACCGCTCCGGCCCCACCGGCCATCTCGTGCTCGCCGGCGGAGGTCACACCCATGCGCTGGTCCTGAACCAGTGGGCCATGGGCCGGCGACCGAAACCGCCCGCGGCCCTGGTGAGTCTGGTGAGCCGTCACGGCTCCGCGCTGTACTCCGGCATGGTCCCCGGCATCGTCGCCGGGATCTACGGCCGCGACGCCGGTGCCATCGACCTGCGCCAGCTCTGCCAACGGGCAGGCGTCAGCTTCCTGCAGGCGGAGATCACCGGCCTGGACGCCGCTGGCAGAACCCTCCAGCTCGCCGGCCGGCCGGCCCTCCCCTGGGACTGGCTGAGTCTGGATGTGGGGGCCATCACCGCCGCGCCGGGGGGAGCGATGGCCGTGAAACCCCTCGAACCCTTCCTGACCTGGGTGGAATCCCGGACAGACAGGGCCCCTGTGCGGATCCGGGGCGGCGGAGCCGCCGCCGTGGAGCTGGCCCTCGCCCTGCGGCGCCGCGGTCGGCCGGTCACCCTGCTGCTGCGGGGGGAGAACCTCCACCTCGGTTCCAGGGCCGCCAACCGGCTGGGGGAGCGGCTGCTGGGCGAGGCGGGGATCGGGATCCGGCGCCGGGCTCCCGAGACCGAGCCCGCCGAACTGGCCTGCACCGGCAGTCGGGCGCCGGGGTGGCTGGGCGCGGCGGGGCTCCCCACCGACGGGGCCGGCCGCCTGCGCACCGAGCCGAGCCTGCGGGTGGAGGGGCAGGAGCGGATCTTCGCCTGCGGGGACTGTGCCGTGATCACAACCGCACCCCGGCCCCCCTCCGGTGTCTGGGCGGTGCGGGCCGCGCCCACGCTGGCGCGCAACCTGGCACGGTCGCTGGCAGCCCAACCCGACACTCCCCCCACCCGACTGTCCAGCTGGAAGCCCCAGCGGTGGGCCCTGCAGCTCCTCGGCGACGCGGGCAAAGGCACGGGCCTCAGCCCTGCCGCTGACGCCAGCCCTGGCGGCGCGCGGAGCCTCCGCCAGCCCGGTGCCATGGCCCTGTGGGGGCCCCTGGCGGTCGGGCCCAGCCCCTGGCTGTGGCGCTGGAAGGACAGCATCGACCGCCGCTTCATGGCCCGCTTCCTGCCTCGGCACGGGATGGATGGCGACGCCCCCTCGATGGCCTGCCGCGGTTGCGCCGCCAAGCTGCCGGCCGCCCCCCTGATGGCGGCCCTCGCCCAGAGCGGCGGCCCCACGGCGGCCGAGGATGCGGCTGTGGTGGCGGAGGACGCGGACGGCACGCTGCTGCTCCAGAGCGTCGATGGCTTTCCCGCCCTGGTCAGCGACCCCTGGCTCAACGCCAGGCTCACCACCCTGCATGCCTGCAGTGACCTCTGGGCCTGCGGGGCAAGGGTGCTAAGCGCCCAGGCGCTGGTGACGCTGCCCCAGACGACGCCCGACCTGCAGCAGGAGTTGCTGCGTCAGACCCTGGAGGGCATCCGCTCGGTGCTGGGGGAGCTGGGCGCCCCGCTGATCGGGGGCCACACCCTCGAGGCGCGGGACGGAGCCGGTCTCTCGGTCGCCCTCAGCGTGAACGGCCGAGCCCAGGCCGGGGAGTCCTGGCCCAAGGGGCCCCTCACGCCAGGGGACGCCCTGGTGCTCAGCCGCCCCCTGGGCACGGGGGTGCTGTTCGCCGCAGCCATGGCCGGCATGGCCCGGGCCGACTGGATCGATCAGGCCCTGGAGCAGATGCAGCGGAGTCAGGCCCCCCTGGTGGACCTGCTGCGGCACCACGGCTGCCGGGCCTGCACCGACATCACCGGCTTTGGGCTGCTCGGCCACCTGGGGGAGATGCTCGCGGCCAGCCCCCCCAGCGTGGCAGTGCAGCTGGACGGCGCCGCCCTCCCCGCTCTCACCGGAGCGCTGCAGTTGCTCGAGGCGGGTCAGGCCAGCACGCTGGCGTCCTCCAACGCCACGGCTCTGGCCCTGCTGGAGAGCCGGGTCCAGGTGCTCTGCGGCCGGGAACCGGCCCAGCTGGGCCTGCTGATCGATCCCCAGACCTGCGGCCCGCTGCTGGCGGCCCTACCCGCCGAAGCCGCCGCTGCGGCGGTGCTCAGCCTGCGGGACGCCGGTTTTGCCGCAGCGACGGTGGTGGGCCGGGTGCTGGAAGAATGACACCACCGCCGGTGCCGCCCTTGTCCGCCCTCACCCGCTGCCTGCAAGAAGAGGCCTCCGCCATCGCCGCAGCGGCCGAGCGCCTCGATCCCCTCCAGGTGGAGTCGGCCCTCGACCTGCTCGAGAGCTGCCGGCAGCGGCGAGCCAAGCTGGTGGTCACCGGCGTCGGCAAGAGCGGCATCGTGGCCCGCAAGATCGCCGCCACCTTCTCCTCGATCGGGCTGACGGCCGTCTTTCTCAACCCCGTCGATGCCCTGCACGGCGACCTGGGCATCGTGGCCTCCGACGACGTGGCCCTGCTCCTCTCCAACAGCGGCGAGACCGAGGAGCTTTTGGCGATCCTGCCGCACCTGAAACGCCGCGGCACCAGCCGGATCGCCCTGGTCGGCCGGGTGGAGTCGAGCCTGGCCCGGGGCTGTGATCTGGTGCTCGATGCCGCCGTGGACCGGGAGGTCTGCCCCCTCAACCTGGCCCCCACCGCCAGCACCGCGGTGGCGATGGCGATCGGCGATGCCCTGGCGGCGGTCTGGATGGAGCGGGCGGGGATCTCACCGGTGGATTTCGCCATCAACCACCCCGCCGGCTCCCTGGGCCGGCGCCTCACCCTCACCGTGGCCGACCTGATGGTGCCGGCCACCGAACTGCAGCCCCTCCACCCCGGGGCACGGCTGCCGATGGTGATCGCCCACCTGACCCAGGGGAGCCCGAGCCGCGGCAGCCTCGGAGCCAGCTGGGTGCACGGCAGCGATCCCTCCCGTCTGGCGGGGCTGATCACCGACGGCGATCTGCGCCGCACCCTGCAGCGCCACGGGCCGGACGACTGGGACAGGATCACGGCGGCGGAGATGGCCACCACCGATCCGATCACGGTCACACCCGACGTGCTGGCCGCCGTCGCCCTGGAACTGATGGAGCGCAACCCCCGCAAGGCCATCTCGGTGCTGCCGGTGGTGGCACCCGATGCCCCCGATCTGCTCCAGGGCCTGCTGCGCCTCCATGATCTGGTGAAGGCTGGCTTCAGCCCCTCGTTGACCCCCAGCTGAGCGATCCCCTGGCCTTGTACGGGCCCATGGGCGATCGCCCTCTCCTGTCCTTTCTCTGTCCCCCGCCACCAAGCCGATGACCTTCCGCCTGATCGCCGGACCCTGCGTGATCGAGAGCCGCGATCTGGTGCTGCAGGTGGCGGAACGGGTGAGCGGGCTCTGCCAGGAGCTGGGCATCACCTACGTGTTCAAGGCCAGCTTCGACAAGGCCAACCGCAGCTCCGGGACGTCGTTCCGCGGGCCCGGCCCCGAGGAGGGTCTGCGCATCCTGCAGGAGGTGCGCGAGCAGCTAGGCATCCCCGTGCTCACCGACATCCATGAGAGCCAGCAGGCGGCCATGGCCGCCGAGGCGGTGGACGTGCTGCAGATCCCGGCCTTCCTCTGCCGCCAGACCGACCTGCTGGAGGCCGCCGCCCGGGCCGTGGCCGGCACCGACAAGGTGGTGAACGTGAAGAAGGGCCAGTTCCTGGCCCCCTGGGACATGGCCCAGGTGGTGAACAAGCTGCGCGAAAGCGGCCTGGAGCCGGAGAGCGGCCGGCTGTGGCTCACCGAGCGGGGCTCCAGTTTCGGCTACAACACCCTGGTGGTGGATTTCCGCGGCCTGCCCCAGATGCAGGCGCTCGGCTGTCCGGTGATCTTCGATGCCACCCATGCGGTGCAGCAGCCAGGCGGGCAGGGCACCAGCTCGGGCGGCCAGCGGGAGTTCGTGGCGCCGCTCGCCCGGGCCGCTGTGGCGGTGGGAGCCGACGGCCTGTTCATGGAGACACACCCCGATCCCAGTCAGGCCCTCAGCGACGGGCCCAACATGGTGCCGCTGCACCGGCTGGAGGCGCTGCTGCGCCAGCTGATGGCGCTTCGGGCCGTGGTGCAGGACGGCCTTGCCGTCAGCACCCTCTGATCCGGGAAGGAGCCAGCCCCATGCCTGCCCCTTTTCCCGCGCTGCGCTCCCGCCTGCAGCGCCTGGCGGCCGGCCGCCGGCTGGCGGCGGTGCAGCTGCTGGTGTGCGATGTGGATGGGGTGCTCACCGACGGCGGTCTCCACTACGACGCTGCTGGCCAGGTGGTGAAGCGCTTCAACGTGCGCGACGGCCTGGCAATCCGCATGCTGCAGCGCGCCGGCCTCGAGGTGGCCCTGCTCAGCGGCGGCCGCAGCGGCGCGATCGAGCAGCGGGCCCGCCACCTCCAGATCCGGCACTGCCGGGTGGGCGTGGGCGACAAGCTGGCGGGGCTGCAGGAGCTGCAGGCCGAGCTCGGCGCCACGCCCGCCACCACCGCCTTCATCGGCGACGACCTCAACGACCTGGCGGTGCGGCCGGCCACGGCCCTGCTGGTGGCCCCGGCGGACGCTGACAGGGCCCTGCGCCGCCGGGCCGACTGGGTGCTGCGCAGCCCCGGCGGCCACGGCGCCGTGCGGGAACTGGCCGAGGCCCTGCTGCAGAGCCGGGGAGCCCTGGGAGTGCTGCACAGCAGCGGCTGGCGCGAGGGCAACGGCTGAGCTCAGGCGGCCTCTGCCACCAGGCGGCGGGCCTGCTCCAGCTGTTCCGGGGTGTCCACTGAGAGACAGTCCTGCTCCACCTCGAAGGTGGCGATCGGTACACCCGCCTCGATCAGCCGCAGCTGCTCCAGCTTCTCCAGCTCCTCCAGGGAGGACGGGGGCAGAGCGTTCCAGCCCGCCAGCACATCGCCCCGGTAGCCGTAGAGGCCCACGTGGCCCCAGTAGGTGGTGCGCTCCGCCCAGTGCTCAGGCGGCAGATCGCGCACGTGGGGCAGGGCGCTGCGGGAAAAGGTGATCGCCCGACCATCCGCGGCACGCAAGACCTTCACCACGTTGGGATCGTGGAGTTTCGCGGCCGGAAGGGGATGCACCGGCGTGAGCACCGCCGGTCGCCCCAGGGCGGCGAAGCGCTCCACCATCGCCTCGATGATCGCCGGATCGAGCAGCGGCTGATCACCCTGGGCATTGATCACCAGCGTGTGCTCGGCGGCTCCGCCACCGGCGGCCAGCAAGGTGGGGATCACCGCAGCCAGGCGCTCGCTGCCGCTGCTGCAACTGGAGGGTGTGAGCAGGGCCTGAACCCCCCAGGCGGTGGCCGCCGCCTGCACCTCGGGACTGTCGGTGCACACCACCAGAGCATCCACCCCCCGTGCCAGGCGGCAGCGCTCCACCACGTGCTGGAGCATCGGCCGGCCCGCGATGTCGGCCAGCACCTTGCCAGGCAGGCGGGAGGAGGCCAGTCGCGCTGGGATAGCCACCACCACGGGGGACCGCCCTGGGGAAGCCGCCAGAGAAGGATCCACGGGGCAGGTCTCGGCCAAGGGCTGGGCAATGCTCGGCCGATCCTATGGGGCACCCAACTGGAATCCGCGCCCACGCGGCAGCCAGGCCAGCCTGTGCAAGTCCAACGAAATGGCACGGGCGCCGCCCTTCGGCCGGTGCGCATCACACACTGAAACGGGATGCGGCAAGCACGGGGCATGCGGAAACAGGCGACCCTGGCCCTTGGGCTGCTGATGCTGGGTCTGGTTCCGTTCCAGCACCGCCCCGCCGCGGCGAAGGCCCCGGCTCCAGTCGCCGCAGGCAAGGCCACGGCCGATCTGCCGAAGAACGCCTACTTCGGCGAGAGCCATCTCCACACCGCCTATTCCCTCGACGCCTACATCGGCGGCGCGCGGCTCACTCCGGATGGGGCCTACCGCTTCGCCAAGGGGGAAACGGTGGAGGTGAACGGCCAGCAGTTTCGCCTCCGGCGCCCGCTCGACTGGGCTGCCGTGACCGACCACGCCGAATTCATCGGCGAGATGTACAGCACGCTGGTGCCGGGCGCGCCGGGCCACGACCAGCCGCTGATCCAGCAGCTGCGCGGCCTGCAGACCTACGAGGATCGCGAGAACTGGTTCCTGACCATGGTGGTGAAGAGCAACCGCGGCTCCACCCCCAGCCACCCGCCCTTCTACGCGGGTGAGGCCACCGAACGCAGCGGCTGGCAGGAGATTCTCGCCGCCACCCAGCGCCACAACGAGCCAGGGCGCTTCACCACCATCCCGGCCTACGAATGGAGCGCGGCGCCTCAGGGAGGCAACCTGCACCGCAATGTCTTTTTCCGGGACATGAACGTGCCCGAAAAAGTGATGAGCTACATCGACATCAACCGGGAGACCGGGCTGTGGGCCTGGTTCCAGGGGCTGGAGCGCCAGGGAATGCAGGTGCTCGCCATTCCCCACAACGCCAATGCCAGCAAGGGGATGATGTTCGCGGCCACCAGGCCCGATGGAGCCCCCATCGACAGTGCCTACGCCGACATCCGCAGCCATTTCGAGCCCCTGATCGAAATGATGCAGATCAAGGGCAACTCGGAGGTGCACCGCGCCTTCTGGGGTGCGGATGAATTCGCCGGCTTCGAGAATGCCGACTCGATTCAGGACTACAGCGGACGCACCTTCAGCAAGGGTGATTTCGTGCGGGATGGCGTGATCCAGGGCCTGGCCCATGAGCAGAGCCTGGGCGTGAATCCCTTCAAGTACGGCTTTGTGGGAGGCACCGACAACCACAACGGCACCCCTGGCAACACCGCCGAGGACAACTTCATGGCCGGCAGCCATGGGGCCGCCGACGGCAGCGTGGCCCGGCGCCGCGATGGCGAAGTGGGCGGCTGGATCAAGGGCCGCGATCTCAATCCCGGTGCCCTCACGGGGGTGTGGGCCGCCGCCAACACCCGCGCCGACATCTGGGACGCGATGAAGCGGCGGGAGACCTTCGCCACCAGCGGCACCCGCCTCAAGGTGCGCTTCTTCGCCGGCTGGAACTATCCGCGCGATCTGGCCACACGCGCCGACATGATCGCGCTGGCGTACCGCCAGGGGGTGCCGATGGGGGCGGACCTGCCGCCCGCCAAGGGCCGGGCAGCGGGCTCGCCCACGTTCCTGGTGTGGGCGCTGAAGGATCCCGATGGCGCCCACCTCGACCGGATCCAGATCATCAAGGGCTGGGTGGATGCGCAGGGCAACACCCACGAGACCATCCACGACGTGGCCTGGGCCGGCCAGCGCAGCCCCGATGCCAACGGTCGCGTGCCGGCGATCGGCAGCACGGTGGACCTGAAGCGGGCCACCTACACCAACAACCTCGGAGCCCCGGTGCTGGCAGCCACCTGGCGCGATCCGCACTTCGACCCTTCGGTGCGGGCCCTCTATTACGTGCGGGTGCTGGAGATTCCCACCCCCCGCTGGAGCACCTACGACGCGGTGCGCGCCGGGCTGCCCCTGCTCGAAGGGGTGGCCGCCACCGTGCAGGAGCGCGCCTGGAGTTCACCGATCTGGCTGGCCCCTGTGCCGGGCTGAACGGCCACGTGCGGGTCTGCTGGCTGGGGTTCCGGCAGGCCAACCCCTCAATCCCCGCCCTTCCATCTGGGTTCTGCCGATGCTGCGTCGTCCCCTTCCCTGGATCACCCTGGCCCTGGGCGCCACCCTGGCGGGGGCCGCGGCCCTGGCCGTCAGCGGCCCCCAGGCCGAGGAGGCGATCCCGGTGCGGGGCCTGGTGGATCACACCGACACGCTGGATGGCGCCCCCGGCGCCGGCACAGCGGCGGGTCAGGGTGCCAGGGCCAAGCCGTATTCGCCCTATGCCGGCCGCACCTATCCCACCCGGGTGTTCTTCGGCGACACCCACCACCACACCGCCAATTCCGGCGACGCCTTCATGGGTGGCAACCGGCTCAGCCCGGAACAGGCCTACCGCTTCGCCCGCGGTGAGGAGGTGGTGTCCTCCACCGGGCAGCCGGTGAAACTCTCACGCCCCCTGGATTTCCTGGTGATCTCCGACCATGCCGAAGGGCTGGGGGTGATCGAGCAGGTGGCGGCGGGCAACCCGGCCCTCAGCGCCGATGCCACCCTCAGGCGCTGGGGCGAGGCCCTCAAGGCCGGCGGCAAGAAGCAGCAGGACGCCATGAACGAGCTGGTGTCGGCCCAGGCCCAGGGCACCCTGCCAGCGCCGGTGAAGGATCCGGCGGTGGTGGTGCCGATCATGCGCTCGGTCTGGCAGTCCTACACCGCCACGGCCGAGCGCTACAACGATCCGGGCCGGTTCACGGCGATGATCGGCTACGAGTGGACCTCGGTGCCCGGCGGCAACAACCTGCACCGCAACGTGCTCTTCCGCGACGGCAAGGCCCGCGCCGATCAGATCCTGCCCTTCTCGGCCTGGCAGAGCGAAGACCCAGAGAAGCTCTGGGACTGGATGGCCCGCTACGAAGCGAAGACCGGCGGCAGGCTGCTGGCCATTCCCCACAACGCCAACCTCTCCAACGGCCGCATGTTCGAGCTGGTGGATTTCGGCGGAGCGCCCCTCAGCCGCAGCTACGCCGAGCGCCGCTCCCGCTGGGAACCCCTGCAGGAGATGATGCAGACCAAGGGATCGAGCGAAACCCATCCCAGCCTCTCGCCCAACGATGAATTCGCCAACTTCGGCATCAGCGGCTGGGAGTACGGCAATCTCACCCTGGAAGACAAGCCGGAATCCCCCGAGATGCGGCCCTTCATGTACCTGCGCGGTGGCCTGGCCCAGGGGCTGCTCCAGGAGCAGAAGCTGGGGGTGAATCCGTTCCGGTTCGGCTTCATCGGCGGCACCGATGTGCACAACTCGCTCACAGCGATTGAGGAGGAGAACTTCTTCGGCAAGCACGTGAACCAGGAACCCCGCGCCGATCGCTGGAAACATCTGTCGAAGCAGGGGTTCGGCAAGACCCGCTACACCTGGCAGTACGAAGCGGCCGGCTATGCGGCGGTGTGGGCCACCGCCAACAGCCGCGAGGCCCTCTGGGACGCGATGAAACGGCGCGAAACCTACGCCACCTCCGGCACCCGCATGACCGTGCGCTTCTTCGGCGGCTGGGGCTTCAAGCCGGAGGATCTGCGCCGCGGCAGCCTGGCCGATGCCGGCTACCGCAAGGGGGTGCCGATGGGTGGTGATCTGGCCCAGGCCGCCAAGGCCGGCAGCCATGGCGACAGCGCCCCCACCTTCCTGGTGGCCGCCCTGAAGGATCCCGAGGGCGCCAACCTGGATCGCATCCAGGTGATCAAGATCTGGAGCGACCGCTCCGGCCGCAGCCACGAGCGCATCCATGAGGTGGTGTGGGCCGGCGACCGCAAGCCAGATGCCAACGGCACGCTGCCGCCGGTGGGCGACACGGTGGATGTGGCCACCGCCAGCTGGACCAACACGATCGGCGCTCCGGAGCTGGCGGCCTTCTGGCGCGATCCGCAGTTCGATGCCTCCCAGCGGGCCGTGTACTACGCCCGGGTGATCGAGATCCCCACCCCCCGCTGGACCGCCTACGACGCCATGCGCTTCGGGATCAGCATGGCGCCGGAGGTGCCGATGAAGCATCAGGAGCGCGCCTGGACCTCACCGATCTGGTATTCCCCCAGCTGATGACCAGCACCAGCGGCGACGAGAGCCAGCCCCAGGGTCGGCTGCAGCGGGTCGCGCGGGAGCCGATCGTGCGGTTCGTGGCGCTCGGCGGCGCGATCTTCCTGCTCCATGGCCTGCTGCGTCCGCCGGGCGCGGCCCCGGGGGGCGAGATCGTGGTGAGCGAAGCCCGGGCCGGGGCCCTTGCCGCCGCCTTCACCCGCACCTGGCAGCGTCCCCCCAGCCGCAGCGAGCTGGAGGCGCTGATCGACGATCACATCCGCACCGAGTTGCTGGTGCGGGAAGCGCAGGCCCTCGGCCTCGACCGCGACGACACGATCATCCGCCGCCGGCTGCGGCAGAAGATGGAGTTCTTCGCCGACGACCAGGAGTCCCAGGGCCAGCCGAGCGACCAGGAGCTGCAGGCGTTCCTGAAGGCCCATCCGGAGCGGTTCAGCACCGAGCCGCAGATCGGCTTCCGTCAGATCTTCCTGGATCCCCAGGGGCGTGGCGAGGCCCTTGCGGCCGACGCCCAGCGGCTCCTGGAGCGCCTGAATGGGCCGGAGCCCCCGGCGGATGTGGCCTCCCTCGGCGATCCCCTGGTGCTCCAGCCCACGCAGGTGACGGCCATGCCGAAGGGCGAGGTGGCCGGCCTGTTCGGCACCGACTTCGCCGACGCCCTGGTGAAGCAGGCCCAGGGCCGCTGGGTGGGGCCCATTCCGTCGGGCTATGGCCAGCATCTCGTGATGGTGGACAGCCTGGAGCCCGGCGCGCTGCCGCCGCTGGATCAGATCCGGCAGCAGGTGGAACGGGAGTGGCGGGCCGCCCGCAGCCAGGAAAATCAGCAGGCCCTCTACCGCCAGCTTCTGGGCAAATACCGGGTGACGCGGCCCACATGGCCGGGGGCCGGCCCCCAGGCGCCATGAGGCGCCTCCGAGCCGTTCTGGCGGCCGTACTGTGCGGCTTCGCTCTGGTGCTGCCCCAGGCCCTGCACGCCCATGAGCTGCTGCCGGGGTACCTGGAACTGACCGAGCAGAGCTCGACCAGCGAGTCCGCCAGCTACGCGGTGCTCTGGAAGCTGCCGCTGCAGCAGGGCGTGCAGCTGCCGATCGCACCGCGCTTCCCCGAGGGCTGCCACCAGCAGGGGCAGCTGGGCAGCGAACGGCAGGCCACGGCCTCGATCTACCGCTCCACCCTCACCTGCGCCCCGCCGTTGGTGGGGCAGCCCCTGGCCGTCGATGGCCTCGAGGCGGTGGACACCGATGTGCTGGTGCGCTTCCAGCCCGTCGGCGCCGAGCTGGAGACCCACCTGCTCAAAGCCGAGCAGCCCTCGGTGGTGCTGGGTGCCCGCGACGGTGGTCCGCGCGGTGCCCTCGCCTACCTGCGGCTCGGCATCGAACACATCCTGCTGGGGTTCGACCACCTGCTCTTCGTGCTCGGTCTGCTGCTGCTCGTGGACAACGGCTGGATGCTGCTGAAAACCGTGCTGGCCTTCACCATCGCGAACAGCCTCACGCTCACGGCCGCGGCAATCGGCATCGTGAGGGTGCCGGGCCCGCCGCTGAATGTGGCCATCGCGCTCTCGATCCTGTTCATCGGCCTGGAGATCGCCCGCTCCTGGCGCGGTGAAACGAGCTTCACGATCCGCCGGCCCTGGGTGATCGCCTTCGTCTTCGGGCTGCTGCACGGCTTCGGCTACGCCAGCGGCCTCTCGGTGCTGGGCCTGCCCCGCGGCGAGATGGTGGTGGCCCTGCTGATGTTCAACATCGGCATCGAGATCGGCCAGGACCTCTTCGTGCTGCTGGTGCTGGCCCTGAAGCGCTCATTCAGGCAGCTCGAGCTCCCCCTGCCCCCCTGGGTCCGGCATCTGCCGGGCACGGCCGTGGGCACGGCCGGGGCCTACTGGACGCTGAAATACTCCGCAGGGCTGCTGTTCGCCTTCTGAGCCATGGCCCCGCTCCCCTCGCGCCCCCTGCATCGCCGCTCCACGGTCTCCGCCGCGGTGCCCGGGCTGATGGCGGCCATGGCCCTGCTGCCCCAGGCGGCCCAGGCCCATGTGGAAGGGGGCCAGGCCGGCGGGCTGGCCGCCGGCCTGCTCCATCCCCTCTCCGGAGCCGATCACATGGTGGCGATGGTGGCGGTGGGGCTCTGGGGGGCCGTGCTGGGTCCGCCGGCGCTGTGGGTGCTGCCGGTGGCCTTCCCGCTGGTGATGGCGTTCGGGGGCCTGCTCGGCCTGCTGGGCGTGCCCGTGCCCGGTGTGGAGGTGGGCATCGCCGTGTCCGGGGTGGTGATGGGGCTGATGGTGCTGCTGGAGCAGCGGCCGCCGCTCTGGCTGGCGGCCGCCATCGTGGCGGTGTTCGCCGTGTTCCACGGCCATGCCCATGGCACCGAACTGCCGGCGGGGGGAGATGCGCTCCTCTACAGCCTGGGATTCGTGGTGGCCACAGGGCTGCTCCACCTGCTCGGGATCCTGCTGGGGGAGCTGCGCCGTTGGCCAGGCGGGCGGCGCGTGGTGCAGGCCGCCGGCGCCGGCGTGGCCCTCACGGGTCTGCTGTTCCTGGTGCGGGCGGTGGCATGAGCACTGCCGACAGCAGCGGCATGAGACGCGTCATCAACACCGTGTGGAAGGGCGTGGTGCCCCGGCACGGGCGGGCGCTGCTGCTGGCTGCCCTGGTGGTGGCGCTGGTGGCGGCGCCGGCCCCGGCCGCGGCTCACCTGATGGAGACGGGCTTCGGCGGGTATTACGACGGGCTGGTGCATCTGCTGCTCACCCCGGCCGATCTGCTACTGGTGCTGGCGCTGAGCCTGTGGGCCGTGCAGCAGGGAGCCGCGACCTGCCGGCAAGCCCTGGCCGTGGTGCCGGGCGCCTGGCTGCTGGGGGGATGGATCGGCCTGGGGTTGCCGGAAACCGGTGCGATGAGGCTGGTGGCCACCCTGGGCTTCATGCTCGCCGGACTGGCGGTGGCCCTGCGGATCCGCCTGCCCCGGCCGGTCTGGCTGATCGCGGCGGGCTGCCTGGGCCTGCTGCAGGGCAGCAGCAACGGCGCCACCATGAGCCACGCCGGTGGCCTGCTGGCCGTTGCCGGCGCCGTGTCGGGCGTGGCGGGAATCCTGGCAATCCTCTGCGGCCAGCTGCTCCAGATCCAGCGCCCCTGGCTGGTGATCGGCCAGCGGGTGCTGGGAAGCTGGATCGCGGCGGCGGGCCTGCTGATGCTGGGCTGGACGTTGCGGGGTTAGGGCCGCTCCAGGGCCAGCCGCTCCTGCCGCAGGCGCCGCAGCTCCGCCCCCAGCGCCGGGCCGGGGCGCATCCCCCGGGCGATCAGCTCGGCCGATGTGTGCGGGGCCTTGAGGTGCCGCCAGCGCAGCCACCAGCGCAGCAGTGGCCGGCGGGGGGCGGTGCCCGTGATCAGAGCCAGCAGCACCGCCTCCGGCGAACCGCCCGGCGCCTCCAGGGCGCTGCACCAGTCCGCCACCGAGGCGGGGCCGCCCCTGCCACCGGCCGCCGGCTGGAGCGCTGCCAGGCGCTGCCGCAGCTCCTGCCACTGGGCCAGCAGGCGGTGCTGGCGGTGGGGCAGCTGCAGCCGCTCCGCCAGGGCCAGGGGGTCGGCGGCGCCCGCCACCAAGGCCACCATCAGGGGCACACCGGCGCGGCCGGCCCATTGCAGGCGCCGCCGCCAGTGGCGATCAGCCTGGATCCGGGCATCGAGCAGGGTCAGGCCGCCCCAGTCCTGCAGGATCGCCAGCGCGGCGGGCCAGGGCTCCCGCAGCAGCAGCAGCTCGAACTCCATGCGCAGCCGCGTGCCCAGGGCCGCCGGCGCCTGCCCCGGTCGCTCGCCGGAATGCCAGGCCCAGGGCCAGGCCGCCAGGGTGCGGCGCGCCTGCTCGTGGCTGCCGGCCTCCAGCCGGAAGCCAAGCCGGGCCGCGTAGCGGGCGCCGCGCACCAGCCGGCTGGGATCGTCGCGCAGGCTGTGGGGATGGAGCAGCCGCAGCTCCCGCCGCTGCAGATCCGCCTGGCCGCCGTGGGGATCGAGCAGCTCGCCGCTGGCCAGATCCAGGGCGATGGCGTTGATGCTGAAATCACGGCGGGCCAGATCATCCGCCAGCAGGCCCGGCACCACCCTGGGGTTCTCGCCGGGCTGCGGATAGGTCTCGCGGCGGGCGGTGGCCACATCGAGCAGCACGGTCTGCCCGTCGAGCCGCAGCTCCACTTCCACGGTGCCGTAGGCGCCGTGCTCCTGCGCCGCCCGCAGCGCCCCCGGTGGCAGCAGGGCCTCCAGCCGCCGCACCAGGGCGATGGCCGAGCCGTCCGCCACCAGGTCGAGGTCGGGAACGCCGCGCCAGGGGTCGTTGTGGACGCGGTGGAGCAGCAGATCGCGCACGGCGCCCCCCACCAGCGCCACGCGCTGGGCGGAGGCCGCCTGGGCCAGGGCCTGCGCCAGGGCCTGCGGGATGCCGGGAACGTCCAAGCGGCGGCCTCAGAGGGGCTCGATCGGCGCCAGGCGCGGATCGAGGATCTTGGGGCCCATGCCCTCGAACTTCACCGCGATCGAGATCTTCTCGCCGCTGCCGAACAGGTGGGTCACGTGGCCCTCCCCGAAGGAGCTGTGGCGCAGGCGATCGCCCACCGCCCAGGTCTTGCCGGCGCCGGCGCCGCGGCGGCGCACGGCGTTGGCCGGGGCGCCGCCGGCTCCCCCCGCCGCCACCCGCCGGCTCTCCTCCCGGTCAACCCGGGTGAGCCGGTCGAGCCGCTGCTCCCGCCGGATCGCAGCGCCGCCGCTGCGGGGAATGTCGCCCTGCACCAGCTCCTCGGGCAGCTCGGAGAGGAACACCGAGGGCACGGCCGGCTCGCGCATGCCGCCCCACAGCCGCCGCTCACTGGCATGGGAGAGGAACAGCCGCTCCTTGGCGCGGGTGATGCCCACGTAGCAGAGGCGGCGCTCCTCCTCCAGGGCGGCGGGATCCTCCAGGGATCGGTAGCTGGGGAAGAGGCCCTGCTCCATCCCCACCAGGAACACCACGGGAAACTCCAGCCCCTTGCTGGCGTGCAGGGTCATCAGGGTGACCCGGTCCTGCTCGGTGTCCTTGCTGTCGGCATCGCTGGCCAGGGCGGCCGAGGCGAGGAAATCCTCGAGCGAGCCCTCCTCGTTCTCCTCCTGGTACTGCAGGGCGGCGTTCACCAGCTCGTTGAGGTTGCGGCGCCGGTCTTCCGCCTCGTCGGTGCCGTCGGCGATGAGCTCCGCCAGGTAGCCGCTCTGCTCCATCACCCGCTGCACCAGCTCGGAGGGGGGCGCATCCTGGCTGCGGGCCTGCAGGTCGCTGAGCAGCTCGCGGAACTGCAGCAGTCCCTTGGCCGAGCGCCCCCCCAGGGAGCGCACGGCCTCCGCATCGCTCACCACCTCCCAGAGGGGAATCCCCAGCTGATTGGCCGCGTCGGTGAGGCGCTCGATCGTGGTCTTGCCGATGCCCCGCTTGGGGGTGTTGAGCACCCGCAGCAGACTCACCGTGTCGGCCGGGTTCACCAGCAGCTTCAGATAGGCGAGCATGTCCTTGATCTCGCGCCGGTCGTAGAAGCGCAGGCCGCCCACCACGATGTAGGGGATGCCCCAGCGCACCAGCGATTCCTCCATGGCGCGGCTCTGGGCATTGGTGCGGTAGAGCACGGCCATGTCGCCCCAGCGGAGCTCGCTGTGGGCGGCCTCAAGCATGCGCATGCGGTGCACCGCCGCCTCGGCTTCGGCGATCTCGTCGTCGCAGCGGGTGAGGGTGATCGGCTCGCCCTCGCCGCGGGTGGGCCGCAGCACCTTGTCGATCCGCTCGGTGTTGTGGGCGATCAGGGCGTTGGCCGCCTCCAGGATGGTGGCGGTGGAGCGGTAGTTCTCCTCCAGCTTCACCATCGTGCGGGTCGCCTCATCGGCGGCGCCGTCGCCGAAGTCGTCCTGGAAGCCCATCAGGATCGTGAAGTCGGCGGCGCGGAAGCTGTAGATGCTCTGGTCGGCATCCCCCACCACGAACACCGAGCGGCCACCCCAGTTGTCGTAGGCCTCGGGATCCTGACCGTCGGTGACGAGCAGCTTGATCAGCTCGTACTGGGTGCGGTTGGTGTCCTGGTACTCGTCCACCAGCACGTGGCAGAAGCGGCGGTGCCAGTAGTGGCGGATCTGGTCGTTCTGGCGCAGCAGCTGCACGGGCAGCAGCAGCAGATCGTCGAAGTCGAGGGCGTTGTTGGCCGCCAGGGCACGGCGGTAACGGCGGTAGGTCTCGGCCATCAGCTTGCCGCGCTGACCGCCGGCATCGGCCTCGAGCTGCTCGGGCATCCAGCCCTGGTTCTTGGCGTTGCTGATCGCCCAGCGCACCTTCTTGGGCTCGAAACGCTTGGGATCGAGGCCCAGCTCCTGGGTCACGATCTCCTTCACCAGGCTCTGGACATCACCCTCGTCGTAGATCGAGAACTGCCGCGTCCAGCTCAGACCTTCGGGGTCGCGGAACTTGTCGATGTCGAAGCGCAGCAGCCGGGCGAACAGGGCGTGGAAGGTGCCGATCCAGAGGTCCTTGATCACCTCGCGGTAGATGCGGCTGCGCAGCTGCCGCTGCTCCAGCAGCGGCAGGGTGCTCCAGGGCTGGCCGAACTGGCTCTGGGCCAGCTTCTGGGCCAGCAGCAGCTCCAGCCGCTCCTTCATCTCCCGGGCGGCCTTGTTGGTGAAGGTCACGGCCAGCAGCGTGGCCGGATCGGCGCCGTGGTGGCCGATCAGGTGGGCGATGCGGTGGGTGAGGGCCCGCGTCTTGCCACTGCCGGCCCCGGCCACCACCAGCAGCGGACCGGTGTGGTGGTCCACCGCCTTGCGCTGGGCTTCATTGAGGCCGGCCAGGAAGGCGCTCATCCACGGGCCAGGAATGCGTTCCGCACCCTAGGCACCGCGCCGCTGCAGCACCCGCCCCAGCCGCGATTGCCAGCGGCGGGCCTGCAGCTGCCACAGCGGCGGGGCCTGCAGCGGTGGTTCGCCGGCCTGCAGGCGGTCCCAGTGGTCGTTCACCCGGGCGAGGGCCTCACGCCAGCGCTCCAGCAGGGCCGCTTCGCTGCTGGCCTCCAGCAGGAGGTCGAGCTCAGGGGCCGGCGCGCGCCAGGCGGCCGGAGCGGCCACGGCGGCGCTGATCCGCTCCAGATCGGCGCTGAGGGTGCCGGCTCCGAGCTGGTGGCCGAGGCGGCCGGGATCGAGGCTGTCGGCCAGGGCATGGTTGAGGCTGCTGAACACCACGCAGCCGCAGGCGAGGGCCTCCAGGGGCGGCAGGCCGAAGCCCTCGCTCACGCCGCTCACCCGCCAGTGGTCAGCGGAGTCGTAGAGCACCACCGTGGCGCTGTTGAACAGATCCACCAGGTTGTCGACCCAGCCCGCCTGCACCTCCACCCGCAGGCCCCGGCGCCGCAGGGCCGGCACCAGCACCTCCAGCAGGTAGGCGCTGCTCTTGCGCTGCTGCACCAGCACATCGATGGGCCGCGTGCCGGAGCCGTCGCGCCGGCCCCGCTGCAGCCACTGGGGATCGAGGGCATTGGGCACCAGGGCCAGGGGGTTGCGGCTGGCCCACTGGCCCCAGTAGCCGAGGGTGTTGCGGCTCACCGCCAGCACCGGCACCCCGGACGGCAGGGCGAAGCCGTAGCCGCTGCTGTGGGCGTGGTAGGCCACGGCCCGGCCACGCAGGGCCCGCAGCTGGCGCGGCACCTCGAAGCCCCAGCTCACGATCCAGAGCACCTTGCGAGCGGCAGCGCCATCGGGCGGTTCAGCCCGCAGCAGATCGGCCAGGAAGGGGTGATCCGGCTCCCGCCGCCGGTAGGTGACCACCTCGGTGGGCACCAGCTGCTGCAGCAGCCGGGCCGTCTGCAGCTCCACCAGCAGGCCGCCGCCGCGCAGGCGACCGCCGGTGCCGGGCACGAGAAAACGAAGCGATCGCAAGGGCCGGGCGCGGACGCCGCCCGACTCTGACGCAGCCGGGGACGCTGTCAGCGTGCCGGCCTCAGTTGAGCGACCTCAGGCGGCCACGGCCTCGGTGCTGCCGGTGCGCTGGCGCCGGGTGAGGAAGCCGAAGAGCACCTTGCCGATGGCGGCGATCAGGTTGCCTTCCAGCTCCTGGAACATCTTCATGTTGAGGTGGAAGGCGTGGTTGGCCTCCGCCACGATGCGGTCCGCCGTGGCCTGATCGATGGGGAGGGCATCCAGGGTGGCGCGGTAGTTCACCTTGAAGGCCTTCTCATCGGGGATGGCGTCGAACTCGTAGAAGCGCAGACCATCGTGATCGCCCAGGTTCATGGCCTTCTGGGCGATGTTCTTGAGGATCTGGCCGCCGGAGAGGTCGCCGATGTAGCGGGTGTAATGGTGGCCCACCAGCAGCTCGGGGCTCTCCTGGGCGACCTGGTGCAGCCGCGCCACATACTCCTGGGCCGCCGGGGTGGCCTTCACGGAGCTGCGCCAGTCAGGACCGAAGTAGTAGGCGAGGTCCTGCTCGAGGGTCTCGCGGCGGTTCAGCTCGGGGAAGGCCACCGGACCCACCACGGGATGGCTGCGGAGCCTGGCGAGCTCCTCCTCCATGGCGGAGTACACGAAGTAGAGGTCGGCCACCAGGGTGCGGTAGCTGGCCTTGTCCACCACGCCCTTGAGGAAGCAACTCACGAAGCCGGTGTTCTCGGCCATCGTGTGGGCTTTCTTGGTCCCTTCACGCAGCTGGGAGGCGAGAGCAACGGACATGACGACGCGACGGCACGGCACTGGCGAGGACCAACCGTAGGCGCGCTGTTTGCCGTGCCGGCCGCAAGATTGCGAAGGGTTACGCAGCGCAGGCCCGGCCACCCTCGAACAGGTCGAACAGCTCGCGGCAGAACTGCTGCAGCTTGGCCGCGGCGTGCGGGTCGGGCAGGTGGCTGCCGGTGGGGCACCAGTCGCCCACGGTGGCCAGCCGCCACCGCTCGGACTCATAGGTGAGCCCCCGGATCAGCACCCCGAGCAGCCTCGGCCGCCGCCTGGTGCCGCCGGAGCCGCTCCCCCCGGGGGCAGCCTCCAGGCGCAGCTGCACCAGGAACGAGCGGCACTGGCTGCGCGGACTCCAGCCGGGCAGGTGAAACGAGAGATCCACGCTCTCCCGGTCGGCGAATTCCCGGGTGCAGGGATCGTCGCGCCAGGGGGTGAGGTTGGCGCGGGCATCGGGGAAGTGGGCCCGGAAGAGGGCCGCCACGGACGCAATCGTCTGGGCCAGTTCCAGATTTCCGGCCTGATCGGCGGCGTTCATGCCGTTTCCCCTGAGCAGAACCAACGCTGCCCCGAAACCTAGGGTCGGACGACCGACCGTGCCGCAGGAATGGCTACCAGCCCCCTGACCTTCGAGAAACTCACCGCCCCCACCGCCGGCACCGCCATCCGCTTCGAGGACGGTCAGCCGGTGGTGCCGAACGATCCGATCATCCCGTTCATCCGGGGTGACGGCACCGGCGTGGACATCTGGCCCGCCACCCAGCGGGTGCTAGATGCGGCCGTGGCCAAGGCCTACGGCGGCGAGCGCCGCATCGAGTGGTTCAAGGTCTACGCGGGTGATGAGGCCTGCGACCTCTACGGCACGTACCAGTACCTGCCGGAGGACACCCTCGCCGCCATCCGCGCCTACGGCGTGGCGATCAAGGGGCCGCTCACCACGCCGGTCGGGGGCGGCATCCGCTCCCTGAACGTCGCCCTGCGCCAGATCTTCGATCTCTACTGCTGCGTTCGCCCCTGCCGCTATTACGCCGGCACCCCCAGCCCCCACAAGCGGCCCCAGGATCTCGATGTGATCGTCTACCGGGAGAACACCGAGGACATCTACATGGGGATCGAGTGGGAAGCCTCCGATCCCGTGTGCCTGGAGCTGATCCAGCACCTCAACGACACGGTGATCCCCGCGAACGGCAAGCTCGGCAAGCGCCGCATCCCGGAGGGCTCGGGGATCGGCATCAAGCCGGTGAGCAAGCACGGCACCCAGCGCCACATCCGCAAGGCGATCCGCCATGCCCTCAGCCTGCAGGGCAACAAGCGCCACGTGACCCTGGTGCACAAGGGCAACATCATGAAGTTCACCGAGGGGGCCTTCCGCGACTGGGGCTACGAACTGGCCACCACCGAATTCCGCGATGTCTGCGTGACCGAGCGTGAGTCCTGGATTCTCGACAACCTCGAGCGCAACCATTCGCTCAGCATCCAGGACAACGCCCGCCTGATCGAACCCGGCTACGACAGCCTCACGGCGGAAAAGAAGGCCGCGATCGATGCCGAGGTGAAGCAGGTGCTCGATTCGATCGGCGAGAGCCACGGCTACGGCAAGTGGAAGAGCATGGTGCTCGTGGACGACCGCATCGCCGACAGCATCTTCCAGCAGATCCAGACACGGCCCCAGGAGTATTCGGTGCTGGCCACCCTCAACCTGAACGGCGACTACATCTCCGATGCCGCCGCAGCCGTGGTGGGGGGTCTGGGGATGGCCCCCGGCGCCAACATCGGCGACAACGCCGCCATCTTCGAGGCCACCCACGGCACCGCGCCCAAGCACGCCGGCCTGGATCGCATCAACCCCGGCTCGGTGATCCTCAGCGGCGTGATGATGCTCGAGTACATGGGCTGGCAGGAGGCCGCCGACCTGATCACCCAGGGGATCAGCGCCGCCATCGCCGGCGGCGAAGTGACCTACGACCTGGCGCGGCTGATGGAGCCGCCGGTGGAGCCGGTGAGCTGCTCGGGCTTCGCCGAGGCGGTGGTACGCCACTTCGGGGGGTGATCGCCCGGCGATCACCCGGGCAACGCGGCGGCTTCGTGTCGAATCCTGGCTGGACCATGCCGGGGCGAAATCCCTGATTACCGTTTCAGCAGTCACAACGATCCCGCCATGGGAACCCGCCTCCAGGTTCTGGGACTGACGTTCGCAGGATCTCTGCTGGCCCTGGCCACGGCCTGCGGACAGAAGCCTGAGCAGCAGGCCATGACCGAGGAGGCCTCTCTGACACCAGTGAAAGCCTGCGAGGCCGCCCCCTGCACCACGGAGCTGGGCACGGAAATGGCGATGGGTGAGGGCAGCGTGCGGGCCTACGGGATCCTGAAGGGCGATGGGGAGAGCCAGGAAATCGGCGTGCTGATTTCCGAAGCCGCCCTCAACGGCCTGCCCCAGAACTGCCAGGCGGATGCAGCCTCAAAAGGAGCCAAGTGGCTGATCTGCCAGCCGGCAGGCGCGGAGGGGAAAGGCAAGATGAATGACACGATGGTGACGACCCTGGAGATGCCCAAAGCAGTGGCCAAGGCCACCGGCATCGACAAACTCGACATCAGCTGGCTGCCCTATGGACACGCACCAGAAAAAGTATGGGACAAGCCGCAATTTGACATCCACTTCCCCTTTGTTCACCCAACGGGCGGACAGAATGAAAAGGCGTTCTACGAGGCTCCGTCTGCAGAACAGCTTCCCAAGGGCTACATGGTGTTGCCTGGGAGCGGCTTCCACTGGGACACCGAAGCCCTGAAGGGCCATGCCCATGCAGCCGACCCCGGCAACTCGCCCGAGTTTGCAGGGGGCCCATTCAGGGGCAACTTCCTTTACATCACCTATGAGGGCAAGGCCATTGGCTACGAAGCCTATGTCAGCAAGGCACTGCTGGACGAGAAGGGCAACTACACCAAGAGCCTGCAGGTCCCCGAGAAATCCTATGGCACAGATGTTGCACCCGGCCTGCTCACCATCACCCATGTGCCCTCGATGAAGGCCTTCCGCGTCTCCCTGTCAGACTACAAAATCATCAAAAAGGGGTAATCCAGCGATGACGAACTTTCAGCCTCCTACCGAGCCTCCTAGCGTGAGGGGTCTGCGAACGGATCTCGCCAGCAACGACTCTTCAGCGTTCTGGGGCCGCGATGACCTCACCTACCTTGGCGACTTGAGTTGGTGCCAACTACCGACCAATGGCCATGAGTACATCGCGGATTGGACCCGTCACGATGGCCAGTTCCAGTACACCTACGGCCTGATCAATCTCGCTGAAGACGGAGCACTCAGTGGCGGGATGATCATTCCCGTACGGGGCCCTCTGGACGGCTCCGGCCGATTCGAGATGTTTGTCGGGGACAACTGGCTCGAGGGCCCCCTGCGCATGTGGCTTGAGCAGTTGACGCCAGCGGTCCAGCAGCACGCCATCGACCGCTACAAAGGTTTGATTGCCTGGGTGAGCCGTCAACTCGACGAGGACGGCTGATAGGCGACGTGGCTGGGGTGCATCAGCTTGTACACCGTCAGCTGAACCACGCGCCCCTCACGAACACGGTAAATGACGACCTCAGCAGCAAGGGGCGGCTGTCGCGGAGCACCGATGACCAGTTCGGCCCACGCCTCACTCATGCCATCGTCCAGCGAGCGATCCGACAGGCGACGCAGGTCGTAGTGCAGGTCTCGGGGCCAGAGGGCGAGCATCCTCTCCAGGAACGGCGCTGCGGAGGTGACATCCACAGCAGGCTCGTCGGGGTGGATCGTGACGAGATCTGGGGAGAACACCGCGGCCATCCCCTGGGCATCTCGGGCGTTGAAGCTCTTCACATAGGCCTGAACCAGCCGTCCTGCCTCCGTGCCTGGATGTGCAGAAGACGGAGATGTCGCGTGGACATCAGCAGGAGGCCGTGATGAATCCGTCATGGGCGGGAACTGGTTCCAGCGCTTCAGCACAGACCAGCGTAGTCGGAGAAACGAAAGTCGCCATCAAGGCCGCCATCGGCGGGCACGCTCGCAGGGGACGGCAGCCGAGCCCGGTGAATCTGCTGTCGGGCGAGGCCAGCTACAGCGAAACGCGAAGTTCGAGGCCAAAGGAAAAGAGATCGCCAAGGTCGCGGCGGACGTTCGGATTCAAGATGTAATAGAGCTTGGGCTGAATAAAGAAGTATGGGGTGATCTGAGCGCTATAGCCAACCTCAAAGACGCCCTGGAAGTCACTCACCTTGCAGCCGGGGACCTCAGTACATGCCGTCTGGTTGAGACTGCGCTCAACAACGCCATCATTAACCATCATGTGCGCATAGCCCATGTAAAAGATATCGTGATCACGGCCAAAGATGCCCTCGTAGGCGAGGCCCCCATAAACACCCTTGGTCGTGCTGCCGCGCCGTTGCCAGGGACTCCACTTCCCCTTGATGAAGCCCGATAGCCCCCTGTTGAAGCTACCTGGCTCGCGATACAGCATCGCTTCAGCCATGGCATAGTACTGGCTGTTACCTCGATACTCAAGGCGGGGACGATTGGTCAGGAAAAAGTAGTTTCCATCAATGTCATAAAGATTATCAAGGCCCTTTCCGGTGTGATTCTGGCCACCAATACGAATGAACCAAGGGATACCATTGTCATTCGTCTTGGTGCTATAGGTTCCACCTCGCCATGTGGCCTCGTAGAAGAACTCAAGGCCATACTCATCCAGGTTCCAGTACTGCTTGTAACCCCTACGATTATCGATACCACCACTTGGATCCCAGTAGCCACTGGCAACCATCGCCTTCAGCGTCAGGTTGTCACCAATCACCCCTTCAATGGATAGGCCTGGTGGCGCCGTCACAACCAAGGGACCGTTCGCCGTACTGGGAGAGGTGCCAATGACACCCGGCTCATCAAAGGCCCAGAAACTGAAGATTCCAGCAACAAGGGACTTGTTAAATGTAATCCATGGATTGATCGCACCCAATCGGATGGAGTTGAGACCGTTCTTGCCCCATGCCTGCTGAATCCAGTACTCAAATATTCGAGCACCCTGCATAATGGGATTGTCTTCTCGACTGCGCCCCACATCGGTATAAAAGTAACCCTGATATTGGCGAGTGCCGAGGCCAGCCGGATTCAGGGTATTGCCATAGGAGTAGATTGGTCCCCCATTGAGGGCCTCCGGCCAAGTAAACGATAAGTGAATCTGGCCGCCCTTCCAAGTGTTACTAACCAACCGTGAGTAGATGTCGATTCCCAGAATGCCCTGGGAGTTCCCCTGCCAGTCATGGAAAGGGCCAGTCCCTCGAACCACGGGGATATCTGAAAGATTATCTTTAATATCTACAAGCGAATCCAATGCATAGCATCCGTAGACATCAATCCCCTTCTCGTAAAGCCTCTGCCGACCAGAATCAGTAAGAAGTTGGTCATTGGTGGCAAAGTCGTGGGATTTGGGCCTGGAAAGAATGTACTCAGGCCTCATGTAGGCATCCAAGCGCCGTGGCGTCGGCGGAACCTTCAAGTGACGCAACACATCACAGTGCTTCTTCTGACTGAAGTCAAAATGGCCTCGATGCTTCGGAATCTTGAGACCGAAGGGATTTGGGAAATACTCTCCCTGCTCATCATCGTCTTGAGAAGATGGCGCCCCGATGTCAGCAGTGACAAACTCTTCCCATTGGTCTTCAGTACTCAGGAAATCACCACTCTCGCCCGGTGAAAAAGCCGAAGGAGGTTCGAAGCGAGCAACTTTCTCGCCTTCTGTGCCCGCTTGCTGCGGAAGAAACAGCTCAGACATCAGCTCGGCTTCATCAGCCTCCCTGGCCTCGCTGGCCTCGTCGGAGGTGACACGCAGTTCAGGACCGAGCACTGATGTGCTCTGGCCTTGCACGATGTCCAACGTGGAATCTCGCTGAACCTCCTGCGCTACGGCCGGTTGGGCTAGCAGAGCCAGCAGAGCAAGGCCATGCATGGACCGTTGCCATCCATGCAAAAGGGGCTTAGGAGAGCCACGGAGGGATTGACGGACTAGTGCCTGTCTCTCCACACACCCACAGCAAATATCTGCCCATTAAGACACACACGAAAGCCAGCTGCAAGCGGAGAGCAACCCGGACAAGGAACGCGCATCGATGCAAAGACATGGCTCCAACACATTGGCAAGACCGGAAGAAGTCCCACTACCGATTCACAGTGGCAGCGGATCCATGTCCGATGATGACCACAGAGCGTAGGGACAGGTCTGGGCGGGTCCCGTGGCGCACAACCATCAGAACGATATCCTTGTGGCAACACCGAGGGTTAGGATGTTGCCCAGATCTGACCTCAGGTTTGGATTTATAATATACTGCAATGTGGGGGTCACCGTAAACCACGGGCTGAGATAGAAACTATATCCAAACTCCAATGCATGCTGGATGCCATCGATATCACATCCAGGAATCTTGGTGCAGGTTGCCTTCTCCTTGTGATAATCAACAAATCCATCGGTCCCGCGAACAACCCCCCAGCCGGCATACAGGACATCATGGGGACGATTCCTCAGCAGACCTTCATACCCCAAACCAAGAACAGCCCAGTTCTTCACAACATTCCGGTCATCGTGAAATCCCCCACCAACACGAAAGAATCCTGTCAAGCCGCGATTGTAGCTATTGGGCTCTCTGTAGAGCATGGCCTCTGTAGATAAATAGACTTGCTGATTACCCTGGAGCTCCTGTCTGGGAAGCCCTGTGATCGCAGCGGGATCGCCATTGATGTCGAACCTGTTGGAGTAGATCTTGCCCGAATGAAACATGACCCCGGCCTTCACATACCAAGGCTTGCCATAGTCCTTGGGATTGCCGGAGTAGGTACCTCCCAGCCAGGTCAGCTCACTCATGACTTCTACGCCATCTCCCTTATCAAAGTTCCAGCGCACTCCACGGATATTATTGCGCCCAGTTGAAGCGTAGTATCCCTGGGATACTTGCATCTCAAAGTCCATGGACGGCCCCAGCTTGTGATACCACTGGAATGAAAGTGGCGCCTGCGGATAGCATGGGGCATTGCCCGTGAAGTAGGTCGTTCCCAACATGCACGGCTCGGTGAATGTCCAGAAGTTCATCATTCCAGACAAAATCGAGCGATTAAACGTGATCATCGGAAAGATATTTCCAAATCTCACATAAGACTGCTGGCCGGGTCCATAGCGCTGCTGAAACCAAAGCTCAAACAGCCGAACCCCTTGATCCACATAGGTAGGGTCGCCAACGCCCTGATTCGTATAGAAGTGACCATGGATCTGCCCGGTTCCCGTTGCATTCAGTCGATTTCTATAGGCATACAAAGGCTCGCTTTCTGGCCACGTTGCTGAGAAATGAAGCTGACCACCCTTCCAATTCTTGTTGATCAGCCTGGAGTACAAGTCCAAGCCGTATATCTGAACAATATTGTACTCACTGCGATGCACACCACTGCTGGGAGTGCCAAAGGCAGTTTCCTTGGGAACCAGCACTCGATTATTTGGCCTTGCATTGCTGACCAGGTCGGTCGCGAGATCAACGGCTATACATCCATAGAATTCAATTCCTTGCTCATAGAGTTGATCACGAGCTCCGCCCCAATTACCAGTCAGATAATCGCGCTCCATCAGGTTCGCTTCAGAACCTCTGGGCTTGAGAAAGTCTGGCCTGAAATAGCTGTCAAGACGCCGGTAGGTGCGTGGCGTCTTCAGGTGCTCCAAGGCGTCGCAGTGGAGTGCTCTGGATCGTACTTCTCCTTCTTGAAGAGGAACAATTCCAAATGGATTGCTGGGCAACTCAGAGTCAGCCTTGGGGGCCGAATCAGCTACCTCTAACTTTGGGGATTTTGGATCGGAATTCCGATCGGCTTGGTAAACTGTCTGCAGGCTGTATGGTTCCGCCAGACCGGGATATGATGGCGAGTTATCGATATGCTGCAGAGCCACTGCAGGCGGGACTGCCAGCGGGACTGATGGATCGTCAGCCCAGCTTGAAGGGAGAGAGCTCTCCGCGGTTTGGACCTGTTCTTGCAGGCCGTCGAATGGGGCATCCATTGCGATCCCATCGCTCAGCCGAGGGCTAGCCAGCAACAGTTGAGGCCCCAGCTGAGCAGCAGAACCAGCCAAAGGCTCTCCGCGGGGGGGATCGCTGGAGGAAGTCTCGGCTTCAGCCTTGCCAACCTGCAGGATCACCGCGGTCAAGAGCAAGGCCATACCCATCCAGACGGCGCCCGCGCTCGAGCGGCGGACAGGGGCAATTTCAGAACGTGGGGATGATGTTTCGTAACCCATCTTGAGTGCCAAGGCAAAGACCCCCTCAAGCCAAGATGGCTTGAGGCCATGCAAGAGGCTTCGTCGCTCCACCCTAAAAATGGTCAGCAAAGCTGAGCCATGCAGACCATCAAAGCTTCATGATGACCGGTGACCGGGTCCGCAAAGGGACACAAATCGCCATGGGAAGACATAGATGTGCGATCACAGCAATCCCATGGGCCCCGCCCGCTGTTGCCGCCCGCTGCTGCCGTGAACCTTTATCCCCTATGGCGCCAGCACAGAACCGAAAAACAGCAGGCTCAGCATAGGGTTACCCTGGAGAAAGGAAGCGAACCGATCATTTCGCCAACGACCTCCCACGATACAGACAGATATGACGACCGCCCAAGCACGCAAAGGCGGGATCACCTCCGAGAGACATAGGAATACACAAGATAAGAGATGCTCCCACAGAAGGTTATCGCGACAGCAATGTTCTGCAATGCAACGCCCTTGTAGACGGTTTTGCTCTCAAGGAGTGCCCTGCTGCCATGATGGGCCAAGCCGCCAAACTCGGCCAAGTCCGCATTAAATCCCGACAGTATCTGAACATTAAAGAAGTAGTCCAACGCCACCCAGCCCGTGAAGAGGCTGTAGAGCATCACAAGCAGCAGCAGCAGATAGACGTTCAGCTTTTCGGCGGCAAAGTGAGCAACAGCGATCAATCCAAAGGAAACGCTTCCCCACCACTGAATGATATTCCAGTAGCGATCGTAAATGGCAAAGATTGCATCAATCAGATCATTTTCGGTCATGGGCTAAGTCGCGTCGGTCACGCCTGGCCATGCCAGGATCACGAAGCCAGAGGGGAGCCAGAGGGGAGCCAGAGGGGAGCCAGAACTTCATCAGGAGATCCGGCCAAAGCAAAGATATAAGAAGCCCTACAAGGTCCTGCCCGGTCAACACAAGGAAATTTACAGGCATTTCGAGGATCAGCTGGAGCAACCTCGGCATTGCAGGCTCGAGGCAGTTGGCCATGTTGCCTGCGGCGGCCAATGGAATCGGGCCCCCAGTGCTGCAGTCTCATGGCGTGACGACCTGGCCCGTCTGATCGCCCTCCAGAAGGACCCGATAGGCCAGGGCAACCTGATGCGCCGAAAGCCCTGCCATCCCAGGCGCCCCTGGACTCTGGTCCGCCACCCGGACCCAGGGAGGGGACACCGCATTGATCCGGATGCCTCGTGGCGCTTCCAAAGCAGCAGCACGTACGAAACCTTCCAAGGCCGCATTCACCAGACTCACGGCCGCACTGCCCACCATGGGCTGCTGAGCCAACAGACCCGTGGTGACTGTGATGGAGCCCGCATCGCTCAAGGCTGGTATCCCGTAACGGATCAGGTTGACCTGTCCCATCAGCTTGTTTTGGAGTGAGAATGCATAGTCTTCGTCCTTCAGCAGGGGGAAGGGCTTGAAGCGTGCAGCACCCGCCGCACCAACAACCGCATCCAGCGTTCCAAGCTGATTGAACAGAGATCGAATGGATGCTGGATCACCCAGATCGACATGGAGGGGGGCGGATGAGCGGCTGACCGCCACAACTTCATGCCGATCCTGCAGCACATCCAGAATGGCTTTGCCGATCGTTCCCGTTGCACCAACAAGCAGAATACGCATGAACCCTGAATAATGGATTGACGTTGTAATTGGCCACAATCCTCATCGACGCAGCAAGGAGATGATGAACTCTTCCTGGATCCCCGACTTGATGACTTCCACCCAGAGCTGCTCCAGGGGCTCAAGGAATCGGGAACTACGAATCGGCCCTACATCAACGGGATCAAAGCCACTGTCAGCGATCAGTCCGGCCACAACCTGCTTGGCTGCGACATCATTGCCGCAGTAGAAGAGTGTAGGAACAATCCCCCCAAACATCTTCGACTCTGCCTGAATGATGTTGGCGCCCACAGAGTTGAATGCCTTGACAACATGGGCCTCAGGAAGTCTGCGGGCAATCACTTCTCCCCCGGAGTCGGAAAAGCCGATCGCCAGGTCAATAAAGTCTGTGGTCAAGGGATTGGTGGCATCAATCAGGATCTTGCCGTGAAGAGTCTGTTCAAGCTCTGCTAGAACGCGCTCGACTTCTGGCCAGGGAACCGCAAGCAGCACCACATCGGCAAACTGGCAGGCCTCAGCAGCTGAGCCCGCACTCCCCTTCGCACCTGCCTTCTGAACGAGGGCATCCAGCTTCTGCGGGTTGCGGGAGCCGCTAAACATCACCTGATGGCCTGCCTTGGCCCAATGGAGACCTAGAGCCCCTCCAATATTCCCTGAACCCACGATGGCAATGTTCATGGTCTGTACTGCCTGGTTGATCGGAGAAGGTATGTCACTACCTTCAGTCATCTGCAGGCTTCGGTCAACCCATGCACAGAGATCGTTGAGGGGGGCAACCCTAAGCATCCCCACTTCAGATTCCCCCCAGCCCACCTCCGCTGACCATGCCAAGGAGCGAAGGGGCTCAGGATGGACGTGGGAGATCAGATCCGGTCCCTTACCTGATCCAGCTCGTTCAATCAGGGTCGTCGGCGCAAGCAGAAAGGGATCCCCGACCGGATGACGGTCTGCGGAGGAGAGGTATCGCGGTGAGGAGAGATCAGCTGTCATCTGAAGGCATTGGGCTAGAGAAGCTCTGAGCAACAAGGGCTTGCCCAAAAGATCGGCATACTCCAAAAATTATTGCGCGGTCTTCACAAAAGCCGTCAATCCTTTGTTGTAGCCACCCGGCTGGCGATAGAACATGGCTTCTGCAGTGGCATAAAATCTGGCATTGAGAGGAACTCAGACTCCTGGCCCGCCGGCAAGATCACCTCGGGCCGCACAGAGGAGTGGAGCCTTCGATAGGTCGCGGGGGTCTTCAAGTGGCGGACCCCATCACATCGAATGGCCCGGGCTGGTGGAGCCTCCCTAGGGTGGGAAGCACCCTGTCCCGCCACGCCCCGGCCCGACACCCATGGACGATGTCATCCATCCTGCCGAGACGGACTTCCAGGCGCAGGAGGCCCAGACCCGGGCGGTGCTGGCCCGCAATGGTGCCGCGTTCGCCCGTGGTGATCTCGAGGCCATCCTCGCCAACTACGGGGAAGATGCCGTGGTGATCCGACCGGACCGCGTTTACCGGGGGCTGGAAGCGATTCGTGGCATGTTCCAGGACGTTCTGGCCAACTTCGAGGGCTTCGTTCCCCAGGGGAGCAGCCTCACGGTGGCGGGTCGCTTCGCCTTGATGACCTGGACCGCCTCCAGCGGCAGCGGGCGGATCGTGCAGGGCGTGGATACCTTTGTGATTGAAAACGATTGCATCGTTGCGCAGTCTTATCTCGGAGCCCTCTGATTCGATGGCCACGACCTTTGCCTGGGGCAACACGGAAGCCAGCGGTCCACTGCGCCGTCTGCCGATCGAACTGGCTCCTCCAGGCCCCGACGAGGTGCTGCTGGAGGTGCTGTATTGCGGTCTCTGCCACAGCGACCTCCTGCACATCGACGAAGTGCGCCCCAGCGATGCACCACCTGCCGTGGCCGGGCATGAGGTGATCGGCAGGGTCGTGGAGGTGGGCGATGGGGTGGATTCAGCCCTGATCGGCAGTGTGCGGGGCCTCGGTTTCGTCGCCGGCACCTGCCGGCACTGCCGTTACTGCCTGTCGGGAAGGCAGACCCTCTGCGACAACCTGGAGATGACCGTGGTCGGCCGACCCGGTGGCTTTGCCAGTCATGTCAAAGCGCACCAGGACTGGGTGATCCCGATCCCGAAGGCCCTGGATCCCGCCAGTGCGGGCCCCCTCTTCTGTGCCGGGATCACGGTGTTCGAACCCCTGTTCAGTGCCGGCATTTCCCCCACCGCCAGCGTTGCCGTGATCGGTGTGGGCGGGCTGGGCCATCTCGCCGTTCAGCTGGCCAGAGCCTGGGGCTGTGAGGTGACCGGCATCACCACGAACGCGGCCAAATCCGACGAGATCCGCGGCCTGGGGGCCCATCACGTGGTGCTGCTGCCGGAGCTTGCTCAGCAGGCAGGTTCCTACGACCTGATCCTCAACACCAGTGACCATGCCCTCGACTGGGATGCGGTGGTGGGAGCACTTGCCCCCCAGGGCTGCCTGCACCAGCTGGGGCTCTGTCCTTCCCCCATTCCGCTGAAAGTCCTGCCCTTTGTGAAGGGCAACCTCTCCTTCCGCTCCTCGCTCACCTCCACCCCGGCAGCAACCTCCCTGTTTCTGGAATTCTGCGCGCGGCATGAGATCGAAGCGCTGGTGGAGGTGCTGCCGATGGCCGAGATCAACACCGCGATCGATCGCCTCCGTCACGGGGATGTGCGGTACCGGTTTGTCCTGCAGGGGCCGGCCTGAGTCACCGAGGAGTGGAGCGGTGCAGACTCAGGCCATGGAGACCACGCCCGTCCGAACCTCCGCGGCTGCGGCGCCCGGGGCCGCACTGCAGGCGCCCCTCACCGACCCCTGCGTGCACTGCGGCTTCTGCCTGCCCAGCTGCGCCAGCTACCGGGTGCTGGGCACGGAGATGGATTCGCCCCGCGGCCGCATTCACGCCCTCAAGGCGATCGAAGCGGGTGAGCTGGCGCTCGATGCCACCGTGGCCCGGCACTTCGACAGCTGCCTGGGCTGCCTGGCCTGCGTGACGGCCTGCCCCTCGGGGGTGCGCTACGACCAGCTGATCGAGGCCACCCGCCCGAAGCTCAACGCGCCCGAGTTGCGCAGTCCGGCCGCCCAGGCCTTCCGCCGGCTGCTGTTCGCGCTGCTGCCCTACCCCCGCCGCCTGCGGATCGCCCTCGCGCCGCTGCGGGCCTACGCCGGCACGCCGCTGCAGGGTCTGGCGCGGCGCAGTGGCCTCACCCGCCTGCTGGGGCCGCAGCTGGAGGCGATGGAGCGACTCCTGCCCCCCCTGGCCCCCGAGACGTTCCGCGACGGCTTCCCCGTGGTGGTGCCGGCCCGGGGGGAGCGCCGGGCCCGGGTGGGGCTGGTGCTGGGCTGCGTGCAGCGGCTGTTCGATCCCCAGGTGAACGCGGCGGCGGTGCGGGTGCTGAGCGCCAACGGCATTGAAGTGGTGATCCCGCCGGAGCAGGGCTGCTGCGGCGCCGTGACCCACCACCAGGGCGAAGAGGCCCACACCCGGGCCCTGGCCGATGCGCTGGTGGCGAGCTTCGAGGCGGTGCTGGGGCCGGGCCGGCCGGGCGGCGCCGAACCGCTCGAGGCGGTGCTGGTGGCGGCCTCGGGCTGCGGCCACACGATGAAGGCCTACGACCGCCTGGCCAGCGGCGATTTCCCGGCGCCGGTGGCCGACATCCATGAATTCCTGGCCCGGCTGGGGCTGAGCCAGGAATTCCGTCAGCGCCTGCAGCCGCTGCCCCACCCCGATGGCACCCAGGCCAGCGCGGAGCGGCCGCTCACGGTGGCGTTCCACGACGCCTGCCACATGCTCCACGGCCAGGGCATCGAGGCCCAGCCCCGACAGCTGCTGCGGGCCATCCCCCACCTGCGCCTGGCGGAGCCGATGGAGGCGGGCGTGTGCTGCGGCAGCGCCGGCATCTACAACCTGGTGCAGCCCCAGGAGGCGGCTGAGCTGGGGCGAATCAAGGCGGCCGACCTGGCCGCCACCGGCGCGGAGCTGGTGAGCAGCGCCAACATCGGCTGCACGATGCAGCTGCGCCGCCACCTCGATGGTGAAGCGGCCGCCGCGCTGCCGGTGCAGCACCCGATCCAGCTGCTGGACCAGAGCTGGCGCGCCGGGGTGGAGGCATGAGCCGCGAAGCCCCGAACCTGGCGGTGCTGATCGATTCCGACAACGCCCAGGCGGCGGTGATCAGCGATCTGCTGGCGGAGGTCTCGCAGGTGGGCACCGCCACGGTGAAACGGGCCTATGGCGACTGGACCACGCCCCAGCTGAGCAGCTGGAAGGAGGTGCTCAACGTGCACGCCATCCAGCCGGTGCAGCAGTTCAGCTACACCAGCGGCAAGAACGCCACCGATTCGGCCCTGATCATCGATGCGATGGATCTGCTGCACGGCGGCCGGGTGGATGGCTTCTGCCTGGTGTCATCCGACAGCGATTTCACCAGGCTGGCCACCCGCATCCGCGAGGAGGGGCTGCTGGTGATCGGCTTCGGGGAGCGCAAGACCCCGAAGGCGTTCGTGGCCGCCTGCGACCGCTTTCTCTACACCGACATCCTCAAGCGCTCCGGCGGCAGCTCCGGCTCCGGCGGCGGCGGCCGCCAGGGCGACAGTGACGCGCCGCCGCTCAAACCCTTCCTGTGCGAAGCGATCACGGCCGTGACCCAGGACGACGGCTGGGCACCGCTGGGGATGGTGGGCAGCCTGCTGCAGAAGAACGACCCGTCCTTCGATGCCCGCAACTATGGCTTCCGCAAACTGAGCGAACTGGTGAAGGCGCAGAACTACCTCACCGTGCAGGAAGTGCCGATCAGTCCAGGCAGCTCCCAGATGCATCTTTCAGTGCGACTGCGCGGGGGGTGAGCCCACGAGCAGGTGAGCCGGCGATCGACGCGCACAGGCCCCAGTGGCGACATGTCATCGTTTTCAACCCAGAGGCCCATCCGAAATGACCAACATCACCGAAATCGCGCCAGATACATTCCGCCTATCAATCTATGCGCCAGATCTCGACATGCAATTCAACCACTTTCTGGTTCGCGACGAGCAGCCCTTGTTGTTTCACGCGGGCATGAAGGGGATGTTTCCCATGCTCAGGGAGGCCGTGTCCAGCTTGATTGATCCGGCCAGGCTTCGCTATGTGGCATGGAGCCATTTTGAATCCGACGAAGTTGGAGGCCTGAATCACTGGCTGGAATCGGCGCCAGATGCTGAGCCAGTCTGTACTTTCGCTGGGAAAGTGGTCAGCGTCGACGACTACGCCATCAAACCAGCCCGGGGCATGATGCCTAACGATGTGCTGTCCACAGGGAAATATCGTTTTCGCCTTCATCCCACGCCCCACCTGCCCCATGGCTGGGACGCAGGCCTGTTGTTTGAGGAGACCGAGAAAACCCTGTTCTGCTCCGATCTCTTCCATCATTTCGGCGATGCCCCCGCTGTCACCTCTGACGACCTGATCGAACCATCGCTTGCGGCGATGCGGCAGATGCAGCAGGGTCCGCTGGCCTTCTACATGCCCTACACCCCACAGACAGACACACTCCTGACTGGACTATCAGAGCTTCAGCCTCAGACATTGGCCCTCATGCATGGCTCTTCCCACTCAGGCGCGAGCGGAAAGATGCTGAAGGACCTGGCAGGGGCCATTCAGAGCGTCTTCGCCCAGCCTTGACTTCACATTTTGCAGCCGGCGCAGCAGGGCTCGGCGTGGCCATCCTCGGGGCATGGCGGTGGCTTCGGCACCGCCCTTCCCTTCGCCCCTGGCGTTGATGACCCCCCCCCTTTCCCCGGACTCCATCCTCCAGACCGGCCTGGCCTTCTGGGCTTCGAAGACCCTCCTCAGTGCCGTGGAACTCGGCGTATTCAGCCAGCTGGCGGACGGACCGCTGGCCTTCGAGGCTCTCCAGACCCGGCTGGGGCTCCACCCACGCTCCGCCCGCGACTTCCTCGATGCCCTGGTGGCCCTGGGCTTCCTGAGGCGCACCGACCGGACCTACGCCAACACTCCGGAAACGGATCTCTTCCTCGATCGGGCGAAAGCCACCTACGTGGGCGGCCTGCTGGAGATGGCCAACCACCGCCTCTATCCCTCCTGGGGGCAGCTCAGCGAGGCCCTGCGCAGCGGCGAACCCCAGAACGAGCTGAAAACCGGCGGCCCCGGCCTCTTCGAGGTGCTCTACGCCGACCCCCAGGGCCTGGAGGAATTCCTCGCCGCCATGTCGGGGATCAGCCGCGGTGCCAACCAGACGATCGCCCGCACCTTCCCCTGGCAGCAGGTCCGCACCTTCGTGGATGTGGGCACCGCCCAGGGGGATCTCGCCGTGCAGATCGCCCTCGCCCAGCCCCACCTGAGCGGCATCGGCTTCGATCTGGCGCCCGTGGAACCGATTTTCGCCAGCTATGTGGAGCGCCACGGCCTGGCCGAACGGCTGCACTTCGCCGCCGGTGATTTCTTCCAGCAACCCCTGCCCGCGGCCGATGTGGTGCTGATGGGCCACATCCTGCACGACTGGGACCTGCCCACCAAACGGATGCTGATCGGCAAGGCCTTCGAGGCCCTGCCCACCGGCGGTGCCCTGGTGGTGTACGAGGCGATCATCGACGACGACCGCTCCAAGAATGCGTTTGGTCTGCTGATGAGCCTCAACATGCTGATCGAAACCCCCGGCGGCTTCGATTACACCGGCGCCGACTGCATGGGCTGGATGCGCGAGGCCGGCTTCTCCTCCACCCGGGTGGAGCCGCTGGTGGGGCCCGATGCGATGGTGATCGGCGTCAAGTAGTTCTCTCGCGGCGGCCTCAGGATTGCGCCGGGAGCGCCGCCCCGCTCAGCCGCTCAGCCGGCCGAAGCGGGGCGCACCCCGCCGGGGGAACTTGGATCGGGGGCGGCACTGGCCTGCCGCAGAGCCTGGATGCGCTGCTCCAGCGGCGGGTGGGTGGCCAGCAGGCCCAGCAGACCGGCGGGCCCGGCGATCTTGAAGGGGGCCAGGGCAGGGGGATCGCGCCGATCCAGCAGCTGCTGGGTGGCACCGAGACGCTCAAGCGCCTTCACCATCGCGTCGGGGCCGCCGGTGAGTCGGGCGGCCCCGGCGTCGGCCCGGAACTCCCGGTGCCGCGAGAACCAGGCGGTCACCAGGCTGCCCGCCAGGCCGAGCACCACCTCCAGGGGCCAGATCAGGGCCGTGAGCGGTGGTGGCCGGCGGCCGTCGTCGTCACTCCGGCGCGGCAGCAGCAGCGCAAGCGCCCGGGCCAGGAACATCACGAAGGCATTGATCACCCCCTGCAGCAGGGCCATGGTGACCATGTCGCCATTGCCCACATGGCTCATCTCGTGGGCCAGCACCGCCTCCAGCTCCGGCGCCGGCATGCCGTCGAGGATGCCGCTCGAGACGGCCACCAGAGCCCGCTCGGGCGATGGCCCCGTGGCAAAGGCGTTCCACTCGGGCGAGGCGTAGACGCCCAGCTCGGGCATCGGCACGGAGGCCCGCTCGGCCAGCGCGGTCACGGTCTGCACCAGCCACTGGGCCTCAGGGCCCTCACGGCCATCGAGCAGCTGTACCCCCATCGCCTGCTTCGCCGCCTCCCGCGACCCCTGCAGCGCCAGCCAGGAACCGGCGGCCCCCCACACGAAACAGCCCGAGAGCAACGGGCCCAGCGGCAGATCGGGCGGCAGCCAGCCCACCGCCACCCCGAGCGTGATCAACAGGGAGATCGTGGCCACCACCGCCAGGTTGGTGAGCAGGAACAGGGCCGATCGCAACGCCATCGCCGTCACCGGTCTGGTTGTCCGAAACCTAGAAACGGCCCACCCCTGCGTCAGCGCCGCGGCTCCCCCCTAGCCTCCGGGCATGGCCTCTCCGTGCCGCCCCATGTCTGCCACCACCGGCACCGCTGCCTCCACGCTCCTGAGCCGGCTCGCTCTGGCCGTGGTGGTGCTGCCGATGCTCCTTCCAGTGCCTGCCGCCAGAGCCGAGAGCGATCTCAACCCGGACATCGAGACGATGTGCCAGGGACTGGCCCTGATCAACAACGAGTTCGGCGCCACCGCCGCACCCGGAACACCGATGGGCAGGCGCATGGAGGAGGAACTGGCCGTCTCCGCCGCCCAGTACGGCGCCCTGTGGTCGTTGATGAAGCTCACCCCGACCACCACCTGCAGGAAGCTCTACTGAGCCCCATCCAGCTGAACGCAGCCCCACTCACCCCTGGCGCACCGCCATCACGGTGATGTGGTGCAGGCCTTCGAGGCCCTGCCAGCCCAGATACAGCCCCAGCAGCATGGCCAGCACCCCCACCAGCCATTCGGCCCGGTGGATCAACCAGTCGTTCAGGACGGTGAAGGCTTCCCGCGCCCTGCCCCCGCTCAGCCACCAGGCCAGCGGCGGCAGCAGCAGCAGCGAGGTGGTCACGGCCACGAACACCGCGCCCACCTCCAGATCACCCCGCAGGCTGGTGTGGTTGGTGAGCAGCATCCCCCCTTCCTTGAGGTAGAAGACCAGGTTCTCCGGGCTCACCAGGGCGCATCCGGCTCCGAGCCCCAGCAGCGGCAGCCACTCCAGTTCCGGCAGCTGGGCGATCAGCTGCATCGCCCAGTTCTCCTCGCCCAGCGTCACGGCTGGGGTGAGCTGGAACAGTCCCAGCCCCAGCAGCGCCCCGGCCCCCAGCAGATCCAGCTGAACCTGGGCCCTGGTACCGAGATGCAGGGCCCAGCTGAAGCGGCTGCCGATCAGCACCACCACGCCGAGGGCGCCGCCGTTGGCCAGCACCCATCCCCCCAGGTAGGTGGCACAGCGCCGCAGGGGCTGACGGCCCAGCATCAGCAGGGCCACCAGGGCGATGTTGATCGGACTGAACGCGATCCCAAGCCCGAAGGCGATCGTCTGGGTGAGCCAGTGAAAAGGGAGCATCGGCCGACAGTCCGGGCGGCAACGTACCAGAACCCGCCAGACTCCCTCCATGAGCACCCCGGCCCCCGGCAAGCTGCAGCAGGTGCTGGGCCTGGGCTTCGGGCTGGCCGGCGCGGTGGGGGGCACCATCGGCGCCGGCATCCTGGTCACCCCCGGCCTCGTGGCGGCCCAGCTGGGCGCCCCCTGGCTGATCCTGGCCGCCTGGCTGCTGGGCGGCCTCTACGCCGGCCTCGGGGCCCTGTGCGTGGCCGAGCTGGCCAGCAGCCTGCCCCGGGCCGGGGGTTGGTATGTCTACGCCGAAAGGGCCTTCGGCCTGCGGGCCGGTGGCCTGGTGGGCTGGACCGACTGGCTGGCCCACTGCATCGGCCTGGCCTGGGTAGCCACCACCACCGGTGAGCTGCTGGCCCTGCTGCTTCCGGCTCTGGGCCTGCCACCCCGGTTGATCAGCCTGCTCGCGATCGCCGGCTTCGGCCTGATCCAGTGGCGTGGTGTGAAGGCCGGCAGCGCCAGCCAGGAACTGCTCAGCCTGGCCAAGGCGGCGGCCTTCCTCGCCCTGGTGCTGGCCTGCTTCCTGCTGCCCGGCGGTGCGGAGATCGCCGGGCCGGCAAGCGCCCTCGAAGCCCCGCCGGCCCTGCCACCGCTGGCCTGGGGCGGCCTCAGTCTGGCCCTGCTGGCCGCCCTGCAGCCGGTGATCACCACCTACGACGGCTGGGCCAGCCCCATCTACTTCTCGGAGGAGTTCACCGATCCCGGCCACGACCTGCCCCGCTCCCTGATCGGCGGCGTGCTGGCGGTGCTGGCGCTCTACCTGCTGATCAACGCTGCCCTGCTGCACGTGCTCACGCCCGCTCAGCTGGCCGGCTCGAACCTGCCGGCGGCCGATGCCGCCCGGCTGCTGGCCGGTGCGGGCGGCAGCCTGCTGATCCACGGGGTGGCCCTGGTAGCCCTGCTGGGGCTGATCAACACCGTGGTGATGGCCGCCCCGCGCATCCTCTACGGCCTCAGCCGCGACGGTCTCTTCCCCACAGCGGCCCTGGCGGTGAACGCCGGCGGCACCCCCACCGGCGCCCTCGGGCTCACCCTGGCCCTCACCGCCGCCCTGGTGCTGGGCGGCTCCTTCGAGCACCTGCTCGCCATGGCCGCCTTCCTTTACGTGTGCCTGCCCCTGGTGGGGATCGCCGCCCTGATCACCCTGCGGCGGCGGGAACCCGAGCTGCCCCGGCCCTTCCGGCTGCCTGCCTACCCGCTGGCGCCGCTGCTGATCGCGCTGGTGTCCACGGCGTTCCTGGCCACCGCCCTGCTGCAGGACACCACCAACAGCCTCGCCGCCCTGGCCCTGGCCGGAGTGGGTCTGCTCATCCCCCAGCAGCGGCAGCCGGAGACCCCTCCATCCAGCGCCACGCCTGCCGCAGCGTGCCCGCCTCCCCCAGGTTGCCCGGGAAGGTGAGCACCGGCAGCCCCGGCACGCGCGCCTCAGCCGGGGTGAGCACCAGTGAGAGGCCGGGCAACAGCTGGCCCTGCAGCTCCACGGCCACCAGATCCAGCCCCTCGCTCAGCAGCGCCTGGGTGGTGATGCCCCCCTTGCTGATCACATACCCCAGCTGCGGGGCCAGGGACCCGGCCAGCCGGGCCATCAGCGCCGCCAGAGCCTCCCCCAGCCGCCGCCGTTCGGCGGGACTGGCACAGAACACCTCGCCGCGGCTGGTGTGCAGCACCGGGGTGCGGCCGGCCACCAGGCAGGCCTGGAGCTGCTCGCGCCAGGCCTGCTCCAGCGAAGCCAGCAGCTCCCGCGGCGCCGGCCCCTCCAGCAGCCGCGCCAGCCGGGCCACCGGCAGCTCCAACGCCGCGCAACCAGGCTCGTGCAGCAGCACCTCCAGCTGGGCATCGGCCAGGGGCACATGGGAGCCCACCAGCACCAGCCCCGGCAGCGCCCCCTCGCCCCCCCGCCGCCGCAAGCCGGCCAGGCCGGCCGCCTCCAGGGGCTGGGGCGGCAGGTCGACCAGACCGTTCAGCAGGCTGGCGGCGCCCTGGAACAGGAACCGCCGCGGCCGGCCCCAGCCCTCGCTGGCAGCGGGCGCCGTGAGCTCCCGCACCGCGGCTCCCAGGGCCGCCAACTGCCGCGGCCGCTCCGCATCCACAGCCACCAGCCTGTTGCCATCCAGCGCCGCCAGCCGGGCACAGAGCGCCCTGTGGCCCTGGGGCGATGCCGCCGCCGCATCCAGTGCCGCCAGCCCCAGACGCGCCACGCTGGCCGCCTTGATCCGGCCGCCACTCCTCTCCTCGGCCCACACCGCCAGATCGCTGCTGCCGTAGCCGAACAGCCCGTCCCGGGCGAAGGGGGTGGTGTGCACCGGCTCACCGTTCAGCCGATGCACGCCGTTCACGGTGGTGCGGCCACCCGGCAGAAAGGCCGGCGCCAGGAACGTGGCATCGAAGCCGGCCGGATCCTCCCCGGCTGCGGCACCCAGCTCCGCGGCGATCACGTCGCACTCCAGCGGGAAGTGGCTGCGCAGGGTGGAGTCGCCGCGACTCACGATCAGCCAGTGGTGGCAACGGCCCTCGGCCTGCTCCGCCGCCACGGCCTGGCGCAGGGCCCGGCAGATCCCGGCCACCCGCTCCCTCGCCGCGGCCGGCGCCAGCGCGCGCGTGTTGGCCAGCACGAAGAGCAGCGGCGAGGGGTGGGCCAGTCCCCGCCGCAGCGTGGCCGGATCCCAGCGCAGCAGCAGCGGGCAGCCGTGCACGGTCTGCGATCCGGTGGGGTCGTCGTCGAGCACCACAACCTTCATGGGACCATCGTGCCGTGATGACCCCGGAGCCCCACGAGCTGCAGGAGCTGGTGCGTGACCTGCACCGGCAGGGTGACGCCTGGCTGCCGGCCGGTCTGGGCAGCCGGATCGACTGGGGGCCGCCGGTGGCCCAGCCCCACACGGTGCTGAGCTGCGCGCGGCTGAACCGGATCCTTGAACACAATCCCGGCGACTTCACCATCACGGTGGAGGCCGGCACCCCACTGGTGGTGGTTCAGGAGGCGTTGGCCCACCACGGGCAGTGGTTACCCCTGGACTGGCCCTGGGGGAGCGACGCCTCCGGAGCCGGCAGCGGCTCGATCGGCGGCCTGCTGGCCCGCGGCCTGGCCAGGGGCTACCGCCACCGCTACCTCGGGGTGCGCGACCAGCTGATCGGCATCGAGCTCGTGCGCAGCGACGGCGTGCGCGCCCGGGCCGGCGGCAAGGTGGTCAAGAACGTGGCCGGCTACGACCTGATGCGGCTGCTCTGCGGCAGCTGGGGATCCCTGGCCCTGATCACGGCGGCCACCCTGCGCACCCAACCGATCCCGCCCCAGCGCCGCGGCCTCCGGCTGGCCGGTGCGCTGGAGCCGCTGGCGACGTTCTGCCGCTGGCTGCTCGACTCGAGCCTCACCCCCGAGCGCGTCGACTGGCAGCGACGTGGCGGTGGCACGTCCCTGGTGGTGAGCCTGGCCAGCATCAGCGCCCAGACCCTCGACGAACAGCTCGCCTGCATCCGGGAGAAGGCGCCGGGGCTCGAGCTCCGCACACTGGAGCCGGAAGAGCTGGCCACCGCCACCGCCCTCCCCACAGCCGTGCCCACAGCCGCCGGCCGGGGGGATCCGAGCACGCCGGGCTGGCTGCTGCGGCTCGGGGTGAAGCCCGACCAGACCGCCGGGATGCTGGCCGATCCCGCCCTGGACGGTCTGGATCTGGAACTGGGCGCCGGCTCCGGCCTGGGCTGCGGCTGGGCCGGAGCCCAGGCCGTGCCCGCCTACCGGATCGAGGCCCTGCGTCAGCTCTGCCGGGCCCGGAGCGGCTACCTCACGGTGTTGCAGCAACCCTCCGGGTCGACGCTTCCCGCCTGGCTGGATGCCCCCTCCCGCCCCATGATCGAAGCGATCAAGCGGCAGTTCGATCCGAAGCAGCAACTGGCGCGAGGCCGGCTGCCGGGGGTGGCTCCCCGGCACTGACGGCCCTGGCCACACCGGCGGCGTCACCGCCTGAGCCTCCGAGGTCGTCCAGCCAGTTCAGCAGGGCCGTGTTGACCAGCTCGGGCACCTCGTCGTGGGGGCAATGGCCCGCCTCCAGCACCACCTCGGTGGTGCTGGAGGCGGGGGCGTGGCGCTGGAAGGCCTGGCGACGCCCGGCGGCGTTGATCCAGGGATCGCGGATACCCCAGAGCAGCAGCAGGGGGCAGGCGAGTTCCGCGAAGAGTTCATCGAGGGGCTGGCCGCGGGGGATGTCGAACACCGTGCGGAACACGCCGAACGCCCCAGGGTCCAGTGAAGGCCGGCGGATCGCCTCCACCAGGGCGTCATCGACATTGGTGCGGTCGATGTACACCTGGTTCAGGGTGCGGCGGATCGTGGCGGGCCGGCGCAGGTTCTCGAACAGCAACCGCTGCAGCACAGGACTTCTCAGCAGGGCCGCTCCGATGGTCTGGCGGGTGATGGCCCCCCAGCCCCGCGGCGGTGCCTGCTCATCGCTGAACGGCCCGGCGGCGTTCAGCAGCACCACCCCGGCCGCCTGGGGCCCGAGGGCAACGCCCGCGGCAAGGGCGGCGAACCCCCCGAGCGAATTGCCCACCAGCACGGTCGGCCGGCCGATCCGCTCGGCCACGTAGGCGGCGAGCTGGTCGCGCCAGAGGGCTCCGCCGTAGGCCAGCTCCGCCGGCTTGGCGCTGCGGCCGAAGCCGAGCAGATCGAGGGCATGCACCTCATGGCTGACCGCCAGGGCCGGAATGTTGTGGCGCCAGTGGTCGGTGGAGGCCCCGAAGCCGTGCACCAGCAGCACGGCGGGCCCCCGGGGCTGGGCCGGGGCCGCCACCACGGCGTGGACGGCATGACCCCGGTGACTCCAGGGCTGGGCGATCGGCTGGTCGGACACCACGGGGGCCGGCGGGGAGGGTCGATGCTAGGGAGCCCGCCCGATCTCCCTTGCCCCTCGCCAGTGCTGACTGGAGCGCCGTGCTCCCGGGAATCGCCCTCTGGGCCCTGGCGCTCTATCTGCCGCTCACCCTGCCGCTCAGCCGGCTCGAGCAGGCCCTGGCGGCAGGGCCCCTGCCCCAGTACGCCCAGCAGTTGGTGCTGCTGGGCCTCAGCCTGCTGCTGGCCCTGCTGCTGGGCACGGCGACCGACCTGGCTCTGGGTCTGGCCCTGGGGCCGGGCTGGGCGTCGAGCCTCGGACTGATCGCCGTGGGCTGGGGCCTGTTCACAGCTCTCGCCAGTCGAGCCAGGGAAGATGGGGAATGATCGCCGCCGTGCTCTGGCGGTAGGCGACGTACGCGGGATGGAGCCGCTGCAGGGCCCGCTCCTCCCGCCTGGCCTTGCCGCCCAGCACGGCTGCCAGGCCGAACAACAGGGCCAGGTGGAGGAGGCTGCCGAAGACCAGGGTCACCCCCAGGGAGCAGAGGAGCACCGCCTGGTAGAGCGGATGGCGGCAGCGGGCGTAGGACCCGGACGTGACCAGGGCCGCCCCGGGCATCGGTTCCGGCAGGGGTGTGAGGCTGGGGCCGAGCCCCCAGAAGGCCTGGGCCGCCAGCACCAGCCCCAGCAGGAACAGCACGGCTCCAGCGATCGCCACTGGCAGGGGCCAGGCGTAGCCCCAGGCCCCGGGGCTGGGCCAGGGGGGCAGCAGATGGGCCGCAATCAGGACGAGCTGGGCCAGGAGCCACCACTCGCCGCGCCGGTTGTCCCGCCAGCCGCTCCAGCTCAGGCCCCAGCGGCGAAGCAGCCCCGGGGCCGGCTCCGCGGCGTGTTCTGCCTGGGGGGGGTCAGGTGGGGATTTCGGCAAGGGGATCAAGATCGGGGCCTCCTGGCGTCCCGCCCAGAACCAGGCGGAGCAGGATCGGCGCCAGGAAGGTGGTGCCGATCACCATCAACAGGATGGCCGCCTCGAGGGGTTTGGTGAGCAGGCCGGCCTGGCTGCCGAGCCCCAGGAAGATCAGGCCCACCTCGCCGCGGGGCATCATCCCCAGGCCCACCACCAGACGGTTGGTCTTCTCCTTGCTGACGTAGCTCCAGCCGGCCACCACCTTGCCCACGATCGCCACGGTGAGCAGGAAGGCGGCGACCACCAGCCCTTCGCGGTTCTCGGGGTTGAGCGGATTCAGCACCGAGAGATCCATGCTGGTGCCGATCAGCACGAAGAAGATGGTGGCGAACAGGGCCACCAGAGGCTGCACCGTGCCCTGGATGGCATGGGTGTGGCGCGAGCCGCTGAGGATCAGGCCCGCAGCGAAGGCTCCCAGGGCCGCCTCCAGGCCGATCGCCTGGGCTGCGAAGCAGGAGAGGGACAGCACCACGAAGGCGGCCACCACCACCTCGCCCGGGGCCTTGAGCCGATCCAGCACCCAGTCGAAGACAGGGGCGGCCTTGCTGCTGAGGAAGAGCGCTGCGGCCACGAACACGCCTGCGGCCGCAACCAGCTTGATCACCGGGCCGACAGCGAAGCCGCCGCCACCGGCCAGACTCACCACCACGGCGAGGATGACGATGCCGAGGATGTCATCGAGCACCGCGGCTCCGATCACGGTCTGCCCTTCGCGGGTCTTGAGGAACTTCAGTTCGCCGAACACGCTGGCGGTGATCCCGATCGAGGTGGCGGTCATCGCCGCCCCGGCAAACACCGCCGGAATCAACGGCACGTCGAACAAGTAGTAGAGGCCGGCCGTGCCAAGGGCGAAGGGGAGCACCACCCCGGTCACGGCCACCGTGGTGGCCTGAACCCCGACCGCCACGAGTTCGTCGAGCTCGCTTTCCAGGCCTGTCAGAAACAGCAGGGCGTAGAGGCCGATCTGGGAGACGGACTGGAGATTGGGGAAGGTCTCCGCATAGAGATCCTGCACGGTCTCGGGCGCCAGGTCGGCGAGCGAACCGAGCAGGGCCAGACCCCAGCCGCTCAGCTGCGCCTGGGTCTCGGGTGGCACGATCAGGTGCAGGCCCGAAACCCCGATCAGCACCCCCGCCACCAGTTCCCCCAGGATCGTGGGGAGCTGAACGCGCACCATCAGCTCGGCCAGCAGCCGGGCCGCCACGAAGATCACGAGGAACTCGCCGACCGAGATCAGGGTCTCGGCGACCTCGAGCTGGTGGCTGCCCACCTCTAGCAACAGCGCTGGCAGGGTCATAGGGAGTGTTCAGGCGCCGCTGACCGTAGGCCCGTCGCCCGGTGTTCGGACGCAGATCTCTAGGCAGCGGGAGGGGGCCGGCGTGGCAACCGTCGCTACCGTCCAACCACGGTCACCAGGGAGAGACAGGCCATGCAGGCGTCGGATGTCACAACGGGGTCCGTTTTCCAGACTCCCCCCGAGGGAGTGGACGGCGAGCTGCTCGAGCGGATCAACCGCTGGTGGCGAGCGGCGAAGTACCTGGCGGTGGGGATGATCTACCTGCAGGACAATCCACTGCTGCAGGAGCCGCTCAGACCCGAACACATCAAGAACCGGCTGCTGGGCCACTGGGGCTCCAGCCCGGGGCAGGCGTTCATCTGGGCCCATGCCAACCGGCTGATCCGCCAGCGGGACCTGGACATGATCTACCTGTCGGGGCCGGGCCACGGCGCACCTGGGGTGCTCGGACCCACCTACCTCGACGGCAGCTACAGCGAGGTCTACCCCGACAAATCCCGCGATGAAGCCGGGATGCGGCGCTTCTTCAAGCAGTTCTCGTTTCCGGGGCACATCGGCAGCCACTGCACCCCGGAAACCCCCGGCTCGATCCATGAAGGCGGTGAACTGGGCTACGTGCTCTCCCACGCCTGCGGGGCGGTGTTTGACAACCCCGATCTGATCGCCCTGGCCTGCGTCGGTGACGGCGAGGCGGAAACCGGACCGCTGGCCACCAGCTGGCACATCAACAAGTTCCTCAACCCGATCAGCGACGGGGCGGTGCTGCCGGTGCTGCACCTCAACGGCTACAAGATCGCCAACCCCACCCTGCTGGCCCGCATCCCCCGCGAGGAACTGGCCAGCCTGCTGCGCGGTTACGGCTGGGAGCCGCTGTTCGTCGAGGGCAGCGAACCGATGGCCATGCACGCCGCCATGGCCGCCGCCATGGAGGAAGCTGTCGGCCGCATCCAGGCCATCCAGGCCGAGGCGCGCCGCAGCGGCGAAGCCCAGCGCCCCCACTGGCCGATGATCGTGCTGCGCTCTCCCAAGGGCTGGACCGGACCCGCCGCCCTGGGCGACAAAAAACTGGAGGGCTTCTGGCGCGCCCACCAGGTGCCCCTGCCGGGCCCGCAGAAGGATCCCGAGCAGCTGGCGATGCTCGAGACCTGGCTGCGCAGCTACCGGCCCGAGGAGCTGTTCGACGAGCACGGCACCCTCCTGCCCGAGCTGCAGGCCCTCTCCCCCCAGGGGCTGCGGCGGATGGGCTCCAACCCCCATGCCAACGGCGGGCTGCTGCGCCACAGACTGCAGCTGCCGCCGATCGAGTCCTACGCGGTGACGGTGGACACTCCGGGCCGGGTCGAGGCGGAGAACACCTACCCGCTGGGGGAACTGCTGCGCGATGCGATCGGCCTCAACCCCGATTCGCTGCGGGTGTTCGGCCCCGATGAAACCGCCTCGAACCGCCTCCAGGCGATCTACGAGGTGAGCAAGAAGGTGTGGATGGAGGACCTGCTGCCCGAGGACAGCAACGGCAGTGAGCTGGCCCGCAGCGGCCGGGTGGTGGAGATGCTCTCCGAGCACACCCTGGTGGGAATGATGGAGGGCTACGTGCTCACCGGCCGCTACGGCTTCTTCCACACCTACGAGGCCTTCGCGCACGTGATCGCCTCGATGTTCAACCAGCACGCCAAGTGGCTGGAATCCTGCAACCTCCATGCCCCCTGGCGGGCACCGATCGGTCCCTGGACCTGTCTGATCTCCTCGACGGTCTGGCGCCAGGACCACAACGGCTTCACGCACCAGGACCCGGGCTTCATCGACCTGGCCGGCAACAAGAGCGGCGATGTGGTGCGCGTCTACATGCCGCCGGATGCCAACAGCCTGCTGGCGGTTGCAGAGGAGGCGATGCTGGAGACCAACGTCTGCAACATCATCGTCTCCGACAAGCAGAAGCATCTGCAGTACATGAACCTCGAGCAGGCCCGCGCCCACGTGGCCAAGGGGATCAGCATCGTGCGCTGGGCCAGCAACGACGACTGCGGCACCCAACCCGATGATCCCGATGTGGTGATGGCCTGCGCCGGCGACATCCCCTCCAAGGAGACCCTGGCGGCGGTGGAGATCCTGCGCCGGGAGATTCCCCAGCTCAAGATTCGCGTGCTCAACGTGGTGAAGCTGTTCGCCCTCACCCAGCCCAGCGAGCATCCCCACGGCCTCTCGGATCGGGACTTCGACAGCCTGTTCACCACCAACAAGCCGGTGATCTTCAATTTCCACGGTTATCCGTGGCTGATCCACCGGCTCACCTACCGCCGCACCAACCACGCCAACCTGCACGTGCGGGGATACAAGGAGAAGGGCAACATCAACACGCCGCTCGAGCTGGCGATGAACAACCAGATCGACCGCTTCAACCTGGTGATCGACGTGATCGACCGGGTGCCGAGCCTCGGTTCCCGCGCCGCCCACGTCAAGGAACAGATGAAGGACGCCATCCTGGCCAACCGTGCCTACGCCCACCAGCACGGCATGGACGCTCCTGAGGTCACCAACTGGCGCTGGACACCCCCCCAAGCATGACAACCATCAAACCCAAGACCCTGCGCCTGCCCACCCCGGGCTGTTATGCCGACCCCGACCGGAGTGGTCCGGAACCGGATGACGTGTTCGACGGCATGACCGAGCACCTCTTCTACAGCCTCGGCAAGCTGGCGCCCACAGCGACCCGCCACGACCTCTACGTCGCCCTCAGCTACGCCGTGCGCGACCGGCTGATGACCCGCTACCTGGCCGGGATCGAGGCGCTGCGGGCCGCACCGACGCGGGTGGTGTCCTACCTCTCGGCCGAGTTCCTGATCGGCCCCCAGCTCGGCAACAACCTGCTGATGCTGGGCATTCAGGATGCGGCCGCGGAAGCCCTGCGCCGCTTCGGCATCGACGACATCAACCTGATCCTCGATGTGGAGGAGGAGCCCGGGCTGGGGAACGGGGGCCTGGGCCGTCTAGCGGCCTGCTTCCTGGAATCCCTCGCCTCGCTGGAGATCCCTGCCACCGGCTATGGGATCCGCTACGAGTTCGGCATCTTCGACCAGCTGATCCGCGACGGCTGGCAGGTGGAGATCACCGACAAGTGGCTCAAGGGCGGCTGGCCCTGGGAGCTGCCCCAGCCCGACCAGGCCTGTTTCGTGGGCTTCGGCGGCCGCACCGAGAGCTACCAGGACGAGCACGGCCAGTACCGGGTGCGCTGGGTGCCGGCCGAACACGCCATCGGCATCCCCCACGATGTGCCGGTGCTGGGCTACCGGGTGAACACCTGCAACCGCCTGCGCCTCTGGCGCGCCGATGCCACCGAGAGCTTCGACTTCTATGCCTTCAACATCGGCGACTACTACGGCGCCGTGGAGGAGAAGGTGGGCAGTGAGACCCTCTCGAAGGTGCTCTACCCCAATGACGGCACGGCTGAAGGTCGGCGACTGCGGCTGAAGCAGCAGCACTTCTTCGTGAGCTGCTCCCTGCAGGACATGATCCGCAGCCTCGAGGCACGGGGCCTGCCGATCGCGGAGTTTCCGGACCACTGGGCCGTGCAGCTCAACGACACCCACCCGGCGATCGCGGTGGCCGAGCTGATGCGCCTGCTCATCGACGACAAGCATCTGGAGTGGGAGGACGCCTGGGCCATCACCACCCGCTCGCTCTCCTACACCAACCACACCCTGCTGCCCGAAGCCCTGGAGAAGTGGGGCCTCGAGCTGTTCGGCTCGCTGCTGCCCCGCCACCTGGAGCTGATCTTCGAGATCAACCGCCGTTTCCTGCAGCAGGTGCGCATCCGCTACCCCGGCAACGAGGCCGTGCTGCAGCGCGTCTCGATCATCGATGAGGAGGGGGGCAAATCGGTGCGGATGGCCCATCTGGCCACCGTGGCCTCCCACCACGTCAACGGCGTGGCCGCGCTGCACAGCGAGCTGGTGAAGACCCAGCTCTTCCCGGAGTTCGCCGACCTCTGGCCGGAGAAGTTCACGAACGTGACCAACGGGGTCACCCCGCGACGCTGGGTGGCCCTCGCGAACCCCCAGCTCTCCGGACTCCTGGATGAGGTGATCGGGGACCGCTGGGTGCAGGACCTGAGCCAGCTGCGCCAGCTCGAGAACTACGTCGACGACACCAGCTTCCTGGAGCGCTGGGGGGCCACCAAACTGGCGGTGAAAAACCAGCTCAGTCACTACATTCACCGTCACACCGGCGTGCTGGTGGATCCGGCCTCCCTGTTCGACGTCCAGGTCAAGCGCATCCACGAATACAAGCGCCAGCACCTCAATGCCCTGCAGGTGATTGCCCAGTACCTGCGCATCAAGAACGGCGAGGGGGACCATCTGGCACCGCGCACGGTGATCTTCGGGGGCAAGGCAGCGCCGGGCTATTACATGGCCAAGCTGATCATCCGCTTCATCAACGGCATCGCCGAAACCATCAATGCCGACCCCGACATGGAGGGCCGGCTGCGGGTGATCTTCCTGGCGGACTACAACGTGAAGCTGGGCGAGCGTGTGTATCCCGCCTCCGACCTCTCCGAGCAGATCTCGACAGCCGGCAAGGAGGCTTCAGGAACGGGCAACATGAAGTTCGCCATGAATGGGGCGCTCACGATCGGCACCCTCGATGGCGCCAATGTGGAGATCCGCGAGCAGGTCGGCGCGGACAACTTCTTCCTCTTCGGCAAGACCGCCGAGGAGATCATGGCGCTGCACGATGCCGGCTACCGCCCTTGGGAGCTGATCAGTGCGATGCCGGAACTCACCGAAGTGCTGCGTCTGGTAGAGCAGGGACACTTCAGCAATGGTGACGGCGAACTGTTCCGCCCACTGCTGCAGAACCTCACCGGACGTGATCCCTTTTTCGTGCTGGCCGACTTCAACGACTACCTGCGCGCCCAAGCCGAGGTGAACACGGCCTGGGCGGATCGCCGTCGCTGGAACCGGATGTCCCTGCTCAACTCCGCCCGGAGCGGCTTCTTCTCGTCGGACCGCTCGATCGCCGAGTACGCCGAACGGATCTGGAGAGCCGAGCCCTTCCCGGTGACGATCAAGTGCGAGATGGAGGACGAACCGGGCTGAGGCCCTCCCGGTTCAGCCCCGATCGGGCAGGTCCGGGGTCTGGTGGAGCAGCCGATTGAGACGCAACCGGTCCGCATTGAGGGGATCCGGGGCCAGTTCACCGGCCACCTCACGGAACTTCTGCTCCACCTCTTCCGGCATGCGCACGTCGAAGATGCGCTCCATCAGCGCCTCGATCGAGAACAGATGGGCATTGATGTTCTCCAGATCGGCCATGGCCTGCTGGAGGGCATCGGGTTCGGAGGCGTCACCGGGGGCCACGGCGGCCCCACCCGGCTCGGCCTTGGCCGCGGGTGGGGAGGCGGCCTCACCGGCCGCATCCTGCTGCTTCTGGAGTTCTTCCATCACCCGGCCGGCCAGGGTCCGGAAGGACTGCAGCGCGGCCCAGTTGAGCTCCTGCTGCTGCCTCAGCGTTGGATTCTCACGGATCAATCGGTCGTGTTCCCGATAGAAACGCTGGCAATCAGGGCACTGGCAGGGCTCTTCGGGCACCGCGCTCCCCAGGGATGTCAGGCTCCATCATGACACCGAGCCCCGGAGGGCTGACTGATCCGGGCTCAGGCGGCCAGGGGGCCAGCCCCGGAGAGGTCGCCGGAGTCATCCTCCTCACCGTTGGCGGCCGGCAGTGGGATCTCGATCGAGCTGACCACCTGGATGACATCCCGCAGCCGCATCGAATCGGCGAACCACCCCATCGCCTGCTCGGTATCCCCACGGCGCTCGGCATCGCCCGCCTGCTCTTCGTGGGCCTCGGCCAGCAACGCCAGCCAGCAGAGGCAACGGGCCTGAACCACCGAGAGGTCCAGCTCGTCGAGCTGGCCATCGGCAATGCGCTCGCTCTCCTGCTGCACCAGCAGACGAAGGCGCAGATCGTGCAATGGCGTCATCGCGGTCCGGCGGCTGAAGCCACGCTAGCGACGGTGCTGAGGATGAACAGGCCACCACCGGTAGCGCCAACTACCGAACGCCCAGCGGCCGTGCCCGGGCCCAGCCGAGCTGCGCACCGCTGAGCCTTCGCCAGCTGAGCGGCGGCTGATGATCGACGGGGCTGGCGGGACTCGAACCCACGACCTACGGTTTAGGAAACCGTCGCTCTATCCGGCTGAGCTACAGCCCCGGGGCCGCCATTATGCGCGGGCCCGGGCTCCAAGGGCGCGCCGGTGGGCCAATCCGGTCGGCCGCTCCGGTCGCCCGCACCGGTCGCCCTGCGAGCACACCCAACCGAAGCGACCACACCCCAACCAGCCAGGACCTCCAGAAGGCCTCCCTCCAGCCGGGTTCCTTCGAGCAGGCATCATGGGGGGGAAAGCAGGCGAGGTGATCGCGACCGGGTGGTGGACGGCCTTCGGGTCCGAGACCAGCCCGGTTGAGGAAAGTCCGGGCTCCCCAATGGCCAGGCTTGCTGGGTAACGCCCAGTGCGGGTGACCGTGAGGACAGTGCCACAGAAACACACCGCCGATGGCCGGGGCCCGTCCCTGTGCACAGGCAAGGGTGCAAAGGTGCGGTAAGAGCGCACCAGCAGCATCGAGAGGTGCTGGCTCGGTAAACCCCGGCCGGGAGCAAGGCCCAGGGACAAGGGTTGGCCATGACACCCGTCCCGACCCAAGTGCGCCGCTCGAGGCCGCCGGCAACGGCGGTCCCAGACAGATGATCACCCCAGGCAGGGCTTCGCCCTGCCTGGAACAGAACCCGGCTTACGCCCTGCTTTCACCCCTACGCCACCGCCAGATGGGTCCTCGCCGTTAGCGCAGGAGCAAGCCCGAGCCCCCCAGGGGATGGACCCACGGGGCCGGACGTGCTGCGGTGGATCGCCGCAAGACATCCGGGCTGACATCACACCGCAACCCAGCCTGGATCAATCAAACACACCATGCCGGCCAATCGCGGCAGGCTGAGATGGGAAACCTGATGGACGAAATGGCGGCTTGGGGGGGAGCACTTCTGCCAAGGAGTCAGCAACGCTGAGCCTTCTGGCGCAGGAGCTTCCTCGGCGAAGCGAAGCGGGAAGGCAAACGTTCACCAGAGGTCGTGATTTGCGGCACAAGGCCCCGAATCGACACGCCACGGGTGCTGGGCTGGAACCGTACAGCACATTGGGTTTGACTCCATAATGGAACGACTGCCACCAAGACTCCAGTTCCATGCAGGTTAAATTCTACGGAGTCCGCGGATCAATCTCCGTCTCCGGAGAACAGTACACAAGGTTTGGAGGCAACACAACATGCCTCCAAATCATGGCCCCGGAGACAAGGAGAATTGGCATCATTGACGCAGGAACAGGGATCAGAAAGCTCGGCGCCGATTTCACCGCGATGGGGACCGATCAAAAGGAGATCTTCATTGCATTCACACATTTTCACTGGGACCACATCCAAGGATTCCCATTCTTCGGCCCAGCCTATGACCCAACCACCACGATCAAGATCCTGGCCAAAGGCGGGAAGCGGCGCGCCCACACGCTGAAAGATATTTTCGCAACTCAGATGCAGGAAACATATTTTCCCGTTTCAATGCGGGACATGGGTGCCAACTTTGATTTCATCTTGCTCGATAGCTCCTCTCACACCTTCATCCCGCCCGACGGCATCCCTGTCACAATCAAAGCCATCAAGCACAGACACCCCGGAGACGCCTACAGCTATCGCTACGAACGGGCCGGCCGCTCCATCGTATTTTCAACAGACATCGAACACGGCGACGCAATTGACGAAAATATTGTGACCTTTGCCCAAGGCGCAGACATCCTGATTCATGACGGTCAATATTCCAACGAAGAGCTTGCCACCAAAAGGGGTTGGGGTCACAGCAGCTTTGAGCAGGCCGCCGAAGTTGCCATAAGAGCCAATGTCAGACAATTGGTGGTCACCCATCACGACCCCGACCACGACGACGACTATCTGGAAAACGCCGAGAAATTATGTCAGGATATTTTTCCGGACGCTCTTTTCGCACGCGAAGGGATGGTTCTCTCGACATGAAGAAAAGACCTCATACCTGAGTGCACTCCTCACCAACCTTCATGCCCAAGGGTTGGGTTCCCGCGCAGCAGGGCCAGCATCACAGCCAAGCCAACGGAAGAGCTCCCAAAAACCGGCGCTACTGTGCCTGCCTACCCAGACTGTGCTTACTTACAGCGTGCTTGTCAGTGTGCCTAGTCTGAGCAAGCCCGCGTAATCCAGAGCAAGTCGGCCTTCGGGGAAGCCAAGGGGATCTGATCATGAACACACCGGTCATGGCGAAGCTTCGCCTTCTCACCAGAACCTGCATCAGCGGCACTCCCCTCCTTCTCCTGGCATGGGTTGGGTGCCATGGCGCCGCAGCCATCGCCCAGCCCATCGCCGGGCCATCGCCGATCCCTTCCCCCATGTCTCAGGGCAGCGATCCAGCCTCACGCATCGGGACCAACCTGGGAGCCGTGCGCTATTGCCGCCGTAATTATCGGGCGGATGACATCTTCAGCTCCCGTTTCAAGGCTCTGGAACAGCTCGCCAACGAGGCACTGCTGAATCTTTCCAGTGACAAGCAAGTACGCGCCAGACGCCAGATGGCCGCGGTGGAACAATCAGGCCAATTCGAAGGAAAACCCCTGACCCCTATCCAGTGTGAGGCTGTCAGAAAGGGTTTTCTGGAGCATTACCGCTGACATGCCACACCATCAGCGGCTGATGCCCACAGGCAGGCCAAACGGTCCACACGTCAGCAGAACAGCCACCGCCGCTCGGATTGGGTGGATGAGAGTGGATGGGGTGGATTGGTGGATGGGATGGCTTCGCGGATGGGATGAACCAACCTCTCACGCTTGAGCCTGATCAGCATCAACCTGCATCGAGAGATCATGTCATCGCTGCCGGGACCACCCCCACCTGCCTCCTGCCCGGGGATGGGATGCCCCCCATCGGCTGTACCCTGCCCCGCGGCTAGGTTCGAAAGGACCCTGAGCCCCGTTGGCGTCACCCGCCGGTGCACCCCTCGACCATCGGCGATCGGCCACTGCCCTCCTCCATCCGCGACGTGACCCCCGAACGCCGCCGACAGCTGCTCGCCTTCCTGGCGGGCCTCGGGCTGGACCCGGAGGCCCCCGGTGGTCCCGGCCGCGACGATGGCGCCCTGGCCCCGATCGACGAGGCCCTCACCCACACCTCGGCGCTGCTGGGCCCCAACCACGAGCGGCTGGAATTCCTGGGTGACGCGGTGCTGCGGCTGGCGGCATCCGAGTACCTCCGGACCCACCATGGCGCCCTCAGCGTCGGCCGCCACGCCGCACTGCGGGCCCAGCTGGTCAGCGACCGGTGGCTGGCGGACCTGGCGACCAGCTGCGGCATCCCGAGCGTGTGGCGGATCGGTGCAATGGCCAGGGGCGACAGGGCGGGGCTGGCCACGGTGCGGGCCGAACTCTGCGAGGCCCTGATCGGAGGGCTGTACACCAGCTGGGGATCCCTCGACCCCGTGCATCGCTGGCTCACGCCCCACTGGCAGCGCAGCTGCAGCGAGCTCCTGGCCGATCCGGATCGCCACAACTGGAAATCAGCCCTGCAGGAGTGGAGCCAGGGTGAGGGCCTGGGGCTGCCGGTCTACGCCTGCGAGGAACACTCCAGGGCCCACGGCGACCCCCGCCGCTTCCGCTGCAGGGTGACATTGCAGGGAGAGCCCATGGATCTGGAAGGCTGGGGCCCATCCCGCCGCAGTGCGGAGCAGGACGCCGCCCGGCTCGCCCTGGCGACGATCAGGCCTGCTCCAGGGTCTTGAGGGGGATGGTCACCAGCTTGTCCCAGTTACCGCCCTCGAAGAGCACCGCCGCCTGACTGCCGCTGAGCCGCTGCACGAAGCCCTTGTAGCCGTTGTAGATGGATCGGGCGTCTCTCACCACCACGGTGGAGCCCGGCAGGATCGGCAGGTCGGGCATGGCAGGGGTCCGGCGTGAAGCCATTATCGACCGCAGCAGCCTCCAGCGGCATGGATCCCCATCCAGATGATCCGGCACCCCCCCCTCCGGAGCTGGGGAGCCCGGAGAGCCCGATCCCGCTGGAGGCCACCGAGGACGACCTGCTCGTGGTGGGCAAAGTGGTCGCGGCCCAGGGGCTGAAAGGGGAACTGCGGGTGTTGCCGATGAGCGACTTTCCGGAGCGCTTCACCCGGCCGGGTCGCCGCTGGCTGCAGCGGGGTCAGGACGCGGCCCGGGCCGTGGAGCTGAAGAGCGGGCGGCAGCTGCCGGGCAAGGAGCTCTTCGTGGTCCGCCTGGCGGAGGTGGACAGCCGCGAGGCCGCCGAAGCCCTGGTGGGCCAGAGCCTGCTGGTGCGCGCCAGGGATCGCCCCCGGCTGGCCCGCGGCGAATTCCACCTGCTCGACCTGGTGGGCCTGGAGGTGCGGCTGCTGGACACGGGCGCCCGGGTGGGCACCGTGACCGACCTGGTGCATGCCGGCCAGGACCTGCTCCAGGTGGAGGCCGGAGGTCGCCTCCTGCTGATTCCCTTCGTGGCGGCGATCGTGCCGGAGGTGAACCTGGACGGAGGCTGGATCGGCATCACCCCACCGCCGGGGCTGCTGGAGCTCTGAGGCGGCAGCAGATCGGCCCGCCGGCCCCCGAACGTACCCCCGAACCTGGGCCTGGAACCTGAACCTGCCCTTGAATGGGTCCGACGCCTTGGTCCGATGAGCTCCAGCACCCTGGTTCCCGTGATCCTGTGCGGTGGCACCGGCACCCGCCTGTGGCCGCTGTCCCGGGCGAGCTATCCCAAGCAGTACTGGGCCCTGGGCAGCAGTGGTGAGGAAACCCTTCTGCAGCAGACCCATCAGCGGCTGGCCGGGCTGCCCGGGCTGGCTCCGCCACTGCTGATCTGCAACGAGGACCACCGCTTCATCGTGGCGGAACAGATGCGCCAGATCGGGGTCGAACCCGCCGGAATCCTGCTGGAGCCGATCGGGCGCAACACGGCACCGGCGGTGGCGGTGGCGGCGCTTCAGGCGACCGCGCAGGGGGAGGATCCGCTGCTGCTGGTGCTCGCCGCGGACCATGTGGTGCGGGACACCGAGCGGTTCCGCCAGACGGTGGTGGCGGGGCTCGAGGTGGCCGAGGCTGGCCGGCTGGTGACGTTCGGGATCGTGCCCACCGCCCCGGAGACCGGGTACGGCTACATCGAGGCAGCGGAACCCCTCGCCACCGGCGCACTCAGCCAGCCGCAGGCCGTGCCGATCCAGCGCTTCGTCGAGAAACCCGATCGCGCCACGGCGGAAGGCTTCCTGGCCTCCAGCCGTTTCACCTGGAACAGCGGCATGTTCCTGTTCAAGGCGAGTGCGGTGCTGGCGGAGCTCGAACGGCTGGCCCCGGAGGTGGTGAGCGCCTGTCGCTCGGCCCTGGAGCACGACGCGGCTGACCTGGATTTCCTGCGGCTCGAGCGGGAGGCCTTCGCCGGCTGCCCCAATGTGGCGATCGACGTGGCCGTGATGGAGAGGACCTCCCTGGGCAGCGTGCTGCCGTTGCAGGCCGGCTGGAGCGATGTGGGCAGCTGGAGTGCCCTGTGGGAGACGGCGGACCGCGACGGCGACGGCAACGTGCTGCGCGGCCGGGTGATCAGCGAGGCGAGCCGCAACTGCTACCTGCGCAGCGAGCACCGGCTGGTGGTGGGTCTCGGCGTGGAGGATCTGGTGGTGGTGGAAACCGACGACGTGGTGCTGGTGGCCCACCGGGAGCGGGCCCAGGACGTCAAGGCTGTGGTGGGGCTGCTGGAGCGGGAGGGGGCCCGGGAGAGCAGGGCGCACCGGAAGATCTACAGACCCTGGGGCTCCTACGACGGGGTCGTGGAGGGTGAGCGCTGGCAGGTGAAGAAGATCGTGGTCAACCCCGGCGCCAGCCTGTCGCTGCAGATGCACCACCACCGCGCCGAGCACTGGGTGGTGGTGAAGGGCACGGCGGTGGTGGAGAAGGACGGTACCGAGGAACTGGTGGGGGAGAACCAGAGCACCTACATCCCACTGGGTGCCCGGCACCGGCTGAGCAACCCCGGCAAGATCCCCGTCGAGATGATCGAGGTGCAGAGCGGCTCTTACCTGGGCGAGGACGACATCGTGCGCTTCGAGGACCGCTACGGACGCAGTGACGCCCTGCTGCGACCCTGAGGGGCCTCGCCGCTGCCGCCGCCCTGCCCCCTCACTCCACCGTGACGCTCTTGGCCAGGTTGCGGGGCTGATCCACGTCCAGACCGCGGTGGGCGGCGATGTGGTAACTCAGCAGCTGCATCGGGATGACGGTGAGCAGGGGGCTCAGCAGTTCATCCACCTCCGGCACCGGCAGCAGCACATCGAACAGGCCGGTGTCGGGCCCCTCGGGGGCCACGCCGATCAGCTGGGCATCACGGGCCTTGGCCTCCTGGGCATTGCTGAGCACCTTGTCGAACACCGTGCCGGGCATGGCGATCGACACCACGGGAACCCGGGCATCGAGCAGGGCGATCGGCCCATGCTTCATCTCCCCGGCCGGGTAGCCCTCGGCATGGATGTAGCTGATTTCCTTGAGCTTGAGGGCCCCCTCGAGGGCAATCGGGTAATTGATCCCGCGCCCGAGGAAGATCACATCCTGGGTATCGGCGAACAGGTGCGCCAGAGCCTCACAGCGCTGGTCGTGGTCGGCCACCAGGCGCTCCAGCAGGGCAGGCAGCTGACGCAGCTGACTCACGAGATCGCGCAGCTGCCGGGGCCCGCCGGGGCCGCTGGCGCCCCCGCGCCGCTCGGCCAGGGCCAGGGCCAGCCCGTAGAAGGCGAGCAGCTGGCCGAGGAAGGTCTTGGTGGCGGCGACGCCCACCTCGATGCCGGCGCCGATGTCGAGGATGTGGGGCACCATCCGGGCCAGGGAGCTCTCCGGCCGGTTGGTGATCCCCAGCAGCCTGGGCGCGAAGGCCGGGTCGGCCACCAGGCGACGCCGTTCCTGCTCCATCGCCAGGGCCGCCAGGGTGTCCGCGGTCTCGCCCGACTGGGTGACCCCGATCGTGAGGGTGTGCCGGCTCAGCGGGGGTGGCGCATAGCGGAACTCACTGGCATAGAACACGCTGGTGGGGATGCCGGCCAGCTGCTCCAGCAGGTAGGCGCCCACCAGGGCGGCATGCCGGCTCGTGCCGCAGGCCAGGATCTGAACCCGCTCGAGCCCCTCGTATAACCCCGGATCGAGAGGCAGCGCCACCAGACGTCCCTCGGTGGGCTCCGGCAGATGGCGCGCCACCCAGAGGGCCGCCGTTTCCGGTTGCTCATGGATTTCCTTGAGCATGAAGTGGCGGAAGCTGCGCTTGTCAGCCACGTGCTCGGTGCCGCTGAGCAGGCTCGGTGTGCGCTGCACCCGGCGCCCGCTGCCGTCGTAGAGCTCGATGCCCAGCGGGGTCAGCAGAGCCACCTCGCCATCCTCCATGGGGAGGATGGTGCGGGTGAAACCCGCCAGGGCAGGGGTGTCGCTGGCACAGAGAAATTCACCTTCGCCGAGCCCGATCAGCAGAGGTGCCGCCCGGCGGGCCACCACGAGGGCACCGGGTGCCTGGGCCCAGACGACAGCCAGGGCGTAGGCCCCATGAAGCTGGGGCAACACCTCCTGCACCGCCCGCAGCAGCAGGCTGGCGTCTGCGGGCTGGCCGGAGGCCTGCAGTCGCTCCAGCTGCCTGGCGAGGAGGTGCGGGATGACCTCGGTGTCGGTGTCAGAGCGAAAGACGACCCCCTCGCTCTGCAGCTGCTCCCGCAGGCTGCGATGGTTTTCGATGATGCCGTTCTGGACCACGGCCAGCTCACCCCGCCCGTCGAGATGGGGGTGGGCATTGCGCTCTTCCGGCTTGCCGTGGGTGGCCCAGCGGGTATGGCCGATGCCGCAGTGCCCCGGCGCCCCCTCGGCCTCATAGCGGGCCGTGAGGTTGACCAGCTTGCCCTCAGCCCGGAGACAGTGCAGCCGTCCAGGCGGCTCCCCGTCAACGCCTGCCGAACCGGAGGGAGCGAGTTCGACGGTGGCGATGCCGGCAGAGTCGTAGCCGCGGTACTCCAACTGACGCAGACCCTCGAGCAGCTGGGGGGCCGCTTCCCGTGAACCGATCAGGGCAACGATGCCGCACATAGGGCAGGAGCAAAAAAAAGCCCGGCAGCGGGCCGGGCCTGAGCTTATGGGAGATGGCCCTGCCATCCGTATGGGAGATGGCGCTGCCATCCGCTGCGGATCCGACGGGAGGGGTCAGCCGGTGACCGCGAGCGTTCGGCGCGGGGATCGCCAGGCGATGGACAGGCCGCCATTCCAGGCCGCCATGCAGAGCAGCGTCCGGAATCCGCAGGCCTGGTCCTCAGTAGGCCAGGCCCATGGAACGGGTGGTCTCGTCGCCGAGGTAGACGCGGATCGAGAGGAAATCGGTGGGGCAGGCGGTTTCGCAGCGCTTGCAGCCGACGCAGTCCTCGGTGCGGGGGGATGAGGCGATCTGGCCGGCCTTGCAGCCATCCCAGGGAACCATTTCCAGCACATCCAGAGGGCAGGCGCGGACGCACTGGGTGCAGCCGATGCAGGTGTCGTAGATCTTGACGGCGTGGGACATCTGGACTCCGGTGTGCTGAGACTCGGCGTGCCGCCAAAGGTACCCAAGCTGTCCGGATTGGATCTGCCCCGAGCCCGAGGCCTTCACCCTTGTTCATACGGGCCCTCCCGTGGCCCGGCAGCCCCCTCTGCACGCGTTCACCACCTGCCGAGACACCTACCGAGACGTCCCGAGAGGCCGTGGCGGGAGACCCGTCAGGGCGACCCGTAGAGTGCATCGACTCTCACAGCGGCCATGTCCCAGGAAGCGATCTTCGAGAAAGTGCGCTCCATCGTTGCCGAGCAGCTCAGCGTCGACGCGGCCGAGGTGAAGACCGAGTCCAACTTCCAGAACGACCTGGGCGCTGACTCCCTCGACACGGTGGAACTGGTGATGGCCCTGGAGGAAGCCTTCGACATCGAGATTCCCGACGAGGCCGCCGAAGGCATCACCACCGTGGGCGATGCCGTGAAGTACATCCAGGACAAGCAGGCCTGAACCGCTCCATGGTCCAGGGTCTGCAGCGCGTCGTCATCACCGGCCTCGGCGCGGTCACTCCGATCGGCAATGACGTTTCCAGCTACTGGGAGGGTCTGTGCAGTGGTCGCAATGGCGTCACGGGGATCACCCTGTTCGACGCCAGCCGCCATGCCTGCCGCTTCGCCGCTGAGGTCAAGCAGTTCGATCCCAGCGGATGGCTGGAGCCCAAGGAGGCGAAGCGCTGGGACCGCTTCTGCCAGTTCGCCGTGGTCGCCGCCAAGCAGGCCGTCGGGCATGCCGGCCTGACCATTGATGAAAGCAACCAGCACCGGGTCGGCACGGCGATCGGCTCCGGCGTGGGCGGCCTGCTGATGATGGAAACCCAGGCCCACGTGCTGGCCGACCGGGGACCGGATCGGGTCAGCCCCTTCTGCGTGCCGATGATGATCCCCAACATGGCCACCGGCCTGACGGCGATCGCCCTTGGTGCCAAGGGACCGAGCACGGCCGTGGCCACCGCCTGCGCGGCGGGATCCAACGCCATCGGGGATGCCTACCGACTGATTCAGCTCGGTCTGGCCGATGCGATGGTCTGCGGGGGGGCCGAGTCCGCGATCACCCCGCTGGGCGTCGCCGGCTTTGCCAGCGCCAAGGCCCTGTCCTTCCGCAACGACGATCCGGCCACGGCCAGCCGTCCCTTCGATGCGGAGCGGAACGGCTTCGTGATCGGCGAGGGCGCGGGCGTGCTCGTGCTGGAGAGCCTCAGCCACGCCGAGGCCAGGGGAGCCCGGATCCTCGCCGAGGTGGTGGGGTACGGCATGACCTGCGATGCCCACCACATCACCTCCCCGTCCCCGGGGGGTGTCGGCGGCGCCGAAGCCATGCGCCAGGCCCTGCTGGATGCCAGGCTCGACGCCGACGCCGTGGACTACGTCAACGCCCACGGCACCAGCACCCCAGCCAACGACAGCAACGAGACCTCCGCGATCAAGAGCGCTCTCGGTGCCCGGGCCCACGCCATCCCGGTGAGCTCCACCAAGTCGATGACCGGCCATCTGCTCGGAGGCAGCGGCGGCATCGAGGCCGTGGCGGCGGTGCTGGCCATGGAGCACGGCATCGTTCCCCCTACGATCAATTACCAAAATCCGGATCCGGCCTGTGATCTGGATGTCGTGCCCAACCAGGCCCGGGAACAGAAACTCGATGTGGTGCTCTCCAACTCCTTCGGATTCGGTGGCCACAACGTCTGTCTGGCCTTCCAGCGCCTGAGTTCCGGTGCATGAGCTGATGACCCGTTAGCTCGACAGTCCGGCCTTGCCTGTTGCGTACACCCCGACCCACCCCTATCCCTAGTCCCCCGATGGTCGCCACCCCAACCGCCTCCACGTCTTCCGCCAGCCAGCTGGAAACGCTCTGCATCAACAGCATCCGCTTCCTGGCCGTCGATGCGATCAACAAGTCGAACTCGGGTCACCCCGGGCTCCCCATGGGCTGCGCCCCCATGGCCTTCGCCCTGTGGGACAAGACGCTCAAGCACAACCCCAAGAACCCCAAGTGGTTCAACCGCGACCGCTTCGTGCTCTCGGCGGGCCACGGCTGCATGCTGCTGTACGCCCTGCTGCACCTCACCGGCTACGACTCGGTGACCCTCGAGGACCTCAAGCAGTTCCGGCAGTGGGGATCCAAGACCCCCGGCCACCCCGAGACCTTCGAGACCGCCGGCGTCGAGGTGACCACCGGGCCCCTGGGTCAGGGGATCGCCAACGCCGTGGGACTGGCCATGGCCGAAGCCCATCTGGCGGCGAAGTTCAACAGGCCCGACTGCACCGTCGTCGATCACCACACCTACGTGATCATGGGCGATGGCTGCCATCAGGAAGGCATCAGCGGTGAGGCGGCCTCCCTCGCCGGTCACCTGGGTCTGGGCAAGCTGATCGCCCTCTACGACGACAACCACATCACCATCGACGGCAACACCGAGGTGTCCTTCACCGAGGATGTGCTGAAGCGCTACGAGGCCTACGGCTGGCACACCATCCACGTGCCTGACGGCAACACCGACGTGGCCGCCATCGCCCGGGCGATCGAGGCAGCCAAGGCCGTGACCGACCGGCCCTCGATGATCAAGGTCACCACCACGATCGGCTACGGCTCACCCAACAAGGCCAACACCGCCGGCGTTCACGGCGCCGCCCTGGGAGCCGACGAGGCCGAACTCACCCGCAAGAACCTCGCCTGGAGCTACGGCCCCTTCGAAGTGCCCCAGGAGTCCTACGACCACTGGCGTCAGGCCCTGAGCCGCGGTGCCGCTGCCGAGGCCGCCTGGAACAACACCCTGGCCGACTACCGCGCCAAGTATCCGGCCGAGGCGGCCCAGTTCGAGCGCCAGCTGCGGGGGGAACTGCCCCAGGGCTGGGATGCCAACCTCCCCAGCTACACCCCTGAGGACAAGGGCCTGGCCACCCGCCAGCACTCCTACAACTGCCTCAACGCGATCGGCCCCAACCTGCCCGAGCTGATCGGTGGTTCCGCCGACCTCACCCACTCCAACCTCACCGACATCAAGGGGGAGAAGGGCTTCCAGAAGGGTGCCGAGGCCAACCGCTACCTGCACTTCGGTGTGCGGGAGCACGCCATGGCCGCCATCCTCAACGGTCTCGCGTACCACGCCAGCGGCCTGATTCCCTACGGCGGCACCTTTGCGGTGTTCGCCGGCTATGCCCTGGGGGCGATCCGCCTCTCCGCCCTGAGCGAGATCGGTGTGATCTACGTGCTCACCCACGATTCGATCGGTCTGGGTGAGGACGGCCCCACCCACCAGCCGATCGAGACCCTGGCCAGCCTGCGGGCCCTTCCCAACCTGCTGGTGATCCGCCCGGGCGACGGCAATGAGACCAGCGGTGCCTACCAGGTGGCGATCACCAACCGGACGCGCCCCACGGCCCTCATCCTCAGCCGTCAGGCGATGGCGAACCAGGCGAATTCCACCGCCGCCGCCGTGGCCCGCGGGGGCTACATCCTCGAGGACAGCAACGGCAGCCCCGACCTGATCCTGATCGGCACCGGCACCGAACTGGATCTGTGCGTGAAGGCCGCGGCCCAGCTGCGGGCCGAGGGCAAGAACGTGCGGGTGGTGTCGATGCCCTGCGTCGAGCTGTTCGAGGAGCAGGACGCCGCCTACCGCGAGAGCGTTCTGCCCAGCACGGTGCGCAAGCGGCTGGTGGTGGAGGCCTCCAGCTCCTTCGGCTGGCACAAGTACACCGGCTTCGAGGGCGACAGCGTCTCGATCGACCGCTTCGGTGCCTCGGCCCCCGGTCCGGTCTGCATGGAGCAGTTCGGCTTCACGGTGGACAACGTGGTGGCCAAGGCCAAGGCACTGGGCTGAGCCCCGTACCGGCGGCGCGCTCCAAGCCCCCTACTGCAAGCCCCGCCCTACGGCGGGGCTTTTGTCGTTCCGCGCAGACTGGGATGGCCACTCCCAGGACGCGTGCGCTTCCTCCTTCGCCGGTTCCGCCTTCAGCCGCAGCCCTGGATCACGCTGGCGATCGATGGCCTGGCCGTGGCGCTGTTCGCCTCGGTGCTGCCGCAGTGCTCGGCCCTGACCGGAGATTCGGCACCAGGCAGCGACAACCCTTCCGGCATCAGCGGCAGCGGCAGCCGGGCCAGCCTGCTCAGCCCTGAGGCGGGGCGCCTCCCCGTGGAACGGGTGACGCTGAACCCGGAGGTGGAGGGGCTGGAGCACCCCTGGGGGATGGCCTGGCTGCCCAACGGCGATCTGCTGATCACCGAACGGCCGGGCCGGCTGCGGATCGTTCGGGATGGGCAGCTTGATCCCGAGCCGGTGGCCGGCCTGGCCCCGGTGGCGGCGGATGTGGTGGCAGACCAGCTGTTCGCCTCCAGCCAGGGCGGACTCCTCGACATCGCGGTGCATCCGCGCTTCGCGGAGACCGGCTGGGTGTACTTCAGCTATGCCCACGGCACCCAGGAGTCGAACCGCACCCGCGTGGCCCGGGCCCGGTTCGACGGCCGCCGTCTGCGCGACTGGCAGGTGATCTTCGCGGTGAACCGCAGCAAGCCGGGCGGTCAGCACTTCGGCTCACGGCTGCTCTGGCTGCCCGACGAGACCCTGCTGGTGTCGATCGGGGATGGCGGCAACCCGCCGCTGAGCCTCGATGGCGCCTGGATCCGCCTGCAGGCCCAGCACCCCGCCAGCCACCTGGGCAAGGTGATCCGGCTGCGCGACGACGGCTCCATTCCCCCGGACAACCCCTTCGCAGGTGGGAGGGCCGGGGAGCGTGCCGGCGTGCAGGCCACCGATCCGGCGGTGTGGAGCCTTGGCCACCGCAACATCCAGGGGATGGCCTACGACCCGGTGCACGGGCGGGTCTGGGCCACGGAGCACGGTTCGCGCGGCGGCGACGAGCTCAACCGGCTGAAACCTGGGGGCAACCATGGCTGGCCTGTCGTCTCCCACAGCCGGGAGTACAGCACCGGCCTGCCGGTGGCACCGGTCACGGCAGCGCCGGGGTACGTCTCACCGCGGCGGGTGTGGATGGACACCATCGCCCCCTCCGGTCTGGCGGTGCTGCAGGGGGATCGGATACCGGCATGGCGCGGCGACCTGTTCGCGGGCGGGCTCGTGGCCCGGGGGGTGCGCCGGCTGCAGCTGAACGCGGCGGGTGAGGTGATCACCGAGTCGGTGCTGCCGGTGGGGGCCCGGGTGCGGGATGTGCGGCAGGGTCCCGATGGGGAGCTGTATGTGCTCACCGATGAGCCCCGGGGCCGTCTGCTGCGCATCCGCCCGGCCAGTTGAGCGCACCATCCCGTCTGTGAGCTGGTGGAATGGCCGTCAGCACCCCTGCCCTCCGCTGTGCCTCCGGAAACCTCGCCCCAGGTCCCCCGGTCGCCGGAGCCCCGTCCGCCCCTGCAACGGATCGATCAGACCCTGCTCGATCGGCTCAGTGGGGAGGCGCGCCGGGAGGCCCGTCTGCGCCGCCACCACAACCTGCACCGGTTGCCTGACAAGGTGCAGCGGTTTCTGAATGCCCTGCAGCCCGGCACCTACGTGCGCCCGCACCGACACTGTCGGGACGAACCCGGCAGCGGTTTCGAGTGCTTCGTGGTGCTCCAGGGGGCCATCGGCCTGCTGGTTCTGAACAGGGCCGGAGAGGTGAGCCGCATCGAGCGACTGGAGGCCAACGGTCCGCTGAAGGGGATCGAGCTGGCCGAGGGCCAGTTCCACACCCTGGTGGCCCTCCTCCCGGACACGGTGATGCTCGAACTCAAGCAGGGGCCCTATGAGCCCGCCACCGACAAGGAGTTCCTGACCCGGTTTCCCGCCGAGGGCACACCGGATGCAGTGCTCCAGGAACGCCGCTGGCGGAACCTGTTTGAGCCCGCCGAAGCCTCAAAGGGCTGAAGGTGCAGGCCGGCCGTGGGGCCCAGGGGGAGCGCTTACACCGACACTGGATTGACGGCCTTCTGCTGCTCCAGCACCTCGGCCAGACCCTCGAGATCCGCATCCGTGATCTTCGTCTGCATCGGGCAGTGCTTGGGACCGCACATCGAGCAGAACTCGGCCTGCTTGTAGATGTCCGCCGGCAGGGTTTCGTCGTGGTACTCGCGGGCCCGCTCCGGATCGAGGCTCAGCTCGAACTGCTTGTTCCAGTCGAAGGCATAGCGGGCCCGGCTCAGCTCATCGTCGCGGTCGCGGGCCCCCGGGCGGTGACGGGCAATGTCGGCGGCGTGGGCGGCGATCTTGTAGGCGATCAGGCCCTCGCGCACGTCTTCGGCGTTGGGCAGGCCCAGGTGCTCCTTCGGGGTCACGTAGCAGAGCATGGCCGTGCCGTACCACCCCGCCATCGCCGCGCCAATGGCGCTGGTGATGTGGTCGTAGCCGGGGGCGATGTCGGTCACCAGGGGGCCAAGCACATAGAAGGGCGCCTCGCTGCACTCCTCCATCTGCTTTTTGACGTTGAACTCGATCTGGTCCATCGGCACGTGGCCCGGACCCTCCACCATCACCTGGATGTCGTGCTGCCAGGCGCGGCGGGTGAGCTGGCCCAGGGTTTTGAGCTCAGCCAGCTGGGCGGCGTCGGAGGCGTCGTGCTGGCAGCCCGGCCGCAGCGAATCGCCCAGGGAGAAGCTGCAGTCGTAGCGCTTGAAGATTTCGATGATGTCATCGAAATGGGTGTAAAGCGGGTTCTGTTTGTGGTGGTACAGCATCCACTGGGCCAGGATGCCGCCGCCGCGGCTGACGATGCCGGTGAGGCGGCCCTTCACCAGGGGCAGATGCTCGATCAGCAGACCGGCGTGGATCGTCTGGTAGTCGACCCCCTGCTGGCAGTGCTTCTCGATGATGTGCAGGAAGTCGTCGGCGTCGAGCTTCTCGATCGAGCCATGCACGCTCTCAAGCGCCTGATACACGGGCACCGTGCCGATCGGCACCGGCGAGGCCTTGATGATCGCCGTGCGCACCTCATCGAGGTTGACGCCACCGGTGGAGAGATCCATCACCGTGTCGGCGCCATATTTCACCGCCAGGCGCAGCTTGGCCACCTCCTCATCGAGGTCGGAGGCGTTGGGCGAGGCACCGATGTTGGCGTTCACCTTGCAGCGGCTGGCGATGCCGATCGCCATCGGCTCAAGGTTGGTGTGGTTGATGTTGGCCGGGATGATCATGCGGCCCCGCGCCACCTCCTCCATCACCAGCGACTCGGGCAGGTTCTCCCGTTGGGCCACAAAGGCCATCTCCTCGGTAACCAGGCCCTGGCGGGCGTAGTGCATCTGGCTCACATTGGCGTGACCACGACGCTTCTCGATCCAGGCGCTGCGCATGAGGGAGTCAGGCGATGGTGGGGGGGGATCCGTCTGTGCCCGATGCCTGCATCGGGCACAGACGGATTCGGGGCGCAGCTGGAGTTCGTTCTCACTTCCCTGCGCCGGCATGACCCGGATCAGGTTCGGAGGGTGTGATCTCAGCCCATGGAACACGTGCCTGGACGGCACGGGAACGGGCACCCCTAGTGACGCTGAAAACCTAGCAAGACCGGCCTGAGCCTGCCTGCCATGGCACGGGCAGGCAGGCAGGCTCAGGCCTGCAGGCCGTTCAGCGCCGCGGCCACCACCCGGTGATCCCCGTCCTGCTGGAGGCTCTGCAGCAGGGTGCGCGCCTCCTCGGCGACGGCCCTGTCCCCCGAGGGCGAGGCGGCTGCCCGGGCCAGCCGGGTCAGGATCTCGGCCCCGCCGACGCGCACCGTGCCATCCGCATCGGTGAGGGCCAGCCGGGCCAGTTCCAGCAGATCGGCCGGTCTTGCGGCCGGATGGTCCGCCACCGCCGCCAGCACACTGCAGCGCAGCAGCCACTGCGCATCGCGGCGAAAGGCCTCCAGCACCACCGGCCAGGCCCGCTCCAGGCCATAGCTCACCAGCGAATTGGCCGCCTCGGCGCGCACGTTGGCATCCTCGTCATGCTTCAGGGCGTCCAGCAGGGCGGTCCAGCCCGCCTCGCTCTGCTTCACCCCGAGACCGGCACAGCTGAGCGAGCGCACCATGAAGGCCGACTGCTCGAGGCCCAGCAGCAGCAGCGGCACCGCCTGTTCCGCGGGGATCTCCCGCAATCCGGCCAGGGCTGGCATCGAACGGGACGGATCGCCGGAGGCGATGGCGGCGCGCAGGGCCTCCAGCTCGGCCGGGACGTCGGAAGGGTTGGTCATTCCTCCAGCCTGGCGGATGGCCCAACCTGCCGCAGCGCCTCGAGCAGACGCCGCCTGCGGCGGCGCCGGTTGTTGACGCTCGTGGCCAGCAGGCCCACCCCGATCACCAGCGCCGGCAGCACCGGCAGGCGGTCGTGGCCCTGACGGTGCACCGCCACGACCAGGGCCATCGCCAGCAGCAGGGGCGCGGACAGCGCCAGCAACCCCTTCAGCCAGAAGCGCTGCCTCATCGCGGCCGATCCATCCAGCGCAGCAGGCTGAGGGTCAGGACCCGGATGCCGACCGCCAGCGCCCCCTCATCCGGCGCGAAGGTGTTGCTGTGGAGCGGGCTGCAGCCCTGGGGGCCGGCCACCCCCAGGCGGAACATGGTGCCGCGCAGGCCATCGAGCAGTTCGGCGAAGTCCTCCGCCCCCAGCGAAGGCTGCTCGAGCCACTGCACCCGATCGGGGCCCAGCAGCTCGGCACCGGCCTGCGCCACCAGCTCGGTGAGGGCGGGATCGTTGTGCACCGGCGGTGAGATGCAGCGGTAGCGGACCCGGGCTTCACCGCCATGGCCCTGACAGAGGGCGTGGACGGTCTCCTCGATCCAGGCCGGCAGCTGGGCATGCACGTCATTGTCGAGGCAGCGGACGGTGCCGAGCAGGCGCACGTGATCGGCGATCACGTTGAAGGCCCTGCCCCCTTCGATGCGCCCGAAACTCACCACCACCGGATGCAGCGCATCGAGGCGTCGGCTGATCGCCTCCTGCAGGCCGCTGACCACCCGGGCCGCGATCCAGATCGCATCGGTGCTCTGGTGGGGTCGGGCGCCATGGCCGCCCTCGCCCAGCACTTCCACCTCCAGTTCGCCCGCCGCCGCGGTGAGGCTGCCGCTGCGCACCCCGATGCTCCCCACCGGGATGCTCGGAAACACATGCACGCCGAACAGGGCGTCAAGCCCCGCGGTGGCCCCATCCAGCTTCATCCAGGCCGCCCCCTGGGCCGTCTCCTCGGCCGGCTGAAACAGCAACCGCACGCGGCCGCGCAGCAGCTGGGGCTGCCGCTGCACCACGGCCGCCAGCAGGCGCGCCACGCCCAGCCCCACGGCGGTGTGCAGGTCGTGCCCACAGGCATGCATCAACCCCTGCACCGTGGAGGCGTAGTCGAGACCGGTGCGCTCCTCCACCGGCAAGGCATCCATGTCGACCCGCAGGCCCACCACAGGAAGCGGCTCACCCTCCGGCCCGGCGGAGGACCCCAGTTCGGCGACCACGCCGGTGCGACCCACGCCCTCCCGCACCTGCCAGCCCCAACGGCGCAGCTCCCCCGCCACCAGGGCGGCCGTCTGCTGCTCATGGCCACTCAGTTCCGGATGGCGGTGAAGATGGCGGCGCAACTGGATCAGTTCGGGCAGCACCGCCGCCAGCTCGGGCTCCAGAGCCAATGACTGCCAGCTGGGCCCGGCAACCGGAGCGTTGGTCGGAGCGGGGCTGGTGTTCATGCGCATCAGGGAAACGACGGCCGGCGGGGCCGGTCAGGAGAGGGCCAGGAACTGCTGCAGAGCCTCGACCGGATCGGGGGGCCAGCGCCGCGTCTGCCGCAACCATTCTCCCTGGCGGTAACGGGGATCGAGGCCCGAGGCCGCCGCCCAGTGGCTCTCGGCCTCACCCCGGGCCCCCTCTCGCCAGAGCAGGGCGGTGAGGCCCGCCCGGGCATCGGCGAAGAGTGGGTAGCGGCGGATCAGGGCGCGCAGAGCCCGCTCGGCCGTCTCCAGGTCACCCAGCTGGAAGGCGGCCAGGGCGGCACTGGCACGGGCCATGGCGAAGCCAGGCCTGGCTTCGGCCGCCGCCTCGAAACTGGCCCGGGCAGCCCGCCAGTCCCCGCGGGACCCCAGCACGTTGCCGAGGTTGTAGAGCGCCGAGGCCTCGGCGGGGTCGCGCTCGAGGATCCAGCGGTAGTCAGCCTCCGCCGCCTCCCAGCGGCCCAGGGCTTCCTCCGCCGTACCGCGGTTCAGATGGGGATCCGGACTGGCTGGATCCAGGGTCGCCGCACGGGTCTGGTCGGCGATCGCCCCCTCGGGATCGCCCAGGGCCAGCCGCACATTGCCGCGGTTGCTCCAGGCGGCGGCGTCCTCCGGGGCCAGGGCCACCACCCGGTCCCAGAGGGGCAGGGCTTCGGCGAAGCGCCCCTCCCGGCTGGTCGCCAGGGCCTGCTCGAACAGCCGCTGGTGGGCGAGGGGCGGCTCCAGGGCCAGGGCAGGGGGCACGGCAGCCACTGAGGCAAGGCCCAGCAGGAGCGCGGTCGCCGCCGCCAGCACCAGCAGATGCGTGCGACGCCAGCCCGCCAACCACCCCCCGGCCCTGATGCACCCCAGAGCGCGCATGCACCCCATGGCCGGAACGCCCATCGACCTGCTCACGCCGCCGCCAGGTGAGCCCGACCGGCATCGGTCAGAACCCGGCCCCGGGGGGTGCGCTGCAGCAGGCCCTGCTGCAGGAGGTAGGGCTCCACCACCGCCTCCAGGGTGGCGGGATCCTCCCCGAGTCCGGCCGCCAGCGTGTCGAGCCCGACCGGGCCGCCGCCGTAGCTCTCGAGCATCAGCGTCAGCAGACGACGGTCATGGGCGTCGAGCCCCCGGGCATCGACGCGGTGGAGGCTGAGCGCCTCCTGCACCAGAGCGGCGGAGACACGCCCGTGGCCGCCGACGGCCGCCACATCGCGCACCCGGCGCAGCAGGCGGTTGGCGATCCGTGGGGTGCCACGGCACCGGCGGGCGACCTCCAGGGCCGCCTCGGCGTCGAGGGCGACCTGGAGCAGGCCGGCGGCCCGCTGCACGATGGCCTGCAGATCGTCGAGGCCATAGAACTCCAGCCGCTGGATCAGGCCGAACCGGTCCCGCAGCGGCGAACTGAGGGCACCGGCGCGGGTGGTGGCCCCCACAAGGGTGAAGGGGGCGATCGGCAGGCTGCGGGTGCGGGCCGTCGTGCCCTTCCCCACGGTCAGATCCAGGCGGAAGTCTTCCATCGCCGGGTAGAGGAGTTCTTCGGCCACCCGGTTGAGACGGTGGATCTCGTCGATGAACAGCAGTTCATTGGGCTGGAGATTCACCAGCAGGCCGACGATGTCACGGGGGCGCTCCAGGGCCGGTGCGCTGGTGATGCGGCAGCGCACCCCGAGTTCCTCGGCCAGCACGAGGGCCATGGTGGTCTTGCCGAGGCCCGGCGGCCCGTAGAGCAGCACGTGGTCGAGGGCTTCGCCGCGGCCACGGGTGGCCTCCACGGCGATGCCCAGCACCTGCTTGAGCTCCCCCTGGCCGATGTAGTCGGCCAGCCGCCGCGGCCGCAGCCCGTCCTCCCGCTGCAGCGGGCTGTCCCCGTCGCTGGCCGCGACCGCGGGATCCACCAGGCGCTGCTCCCCCGGGAGCGTCTCCAGGGGGCCCGGATCGGCCGGTCGCCCCTGCGCCGGCCTGGCCCGCGGACGGCCACCTGGGGCGGAAGAGGCCGAGGAGACGATCGCCATGGATGGAGGGTACCGGCCCCTGCCTAGGGTCGGGGATGCAAGCCAACGGGACGCAGGGCAGGACGCGATGGCGAAAGGCGGAGCAAAGAAGGCCGCCGCCCGGGCCCGGCGGGATGCCGCGAACCGCCTGCTGGCCGACAACCGCCTGGCCCGGCATCAGTACGAGATCCTTGACACCCTCGAGACCGGCATCGAGCTGCTGGGCACCGAGGTGAAGTCGATCCGCGCCGGTCAGGTGAACCTCCGGGACGGTTTCTGCCTGATCCGCAACGGGGAACTGCAGCTGCACAACGTGCACATCGCTCCCCACAGCCACGCGGGCGCCTACTTCAACCATGACCCGCTGCGGGTCCGCAAGCTGCTCGCCCACCGCCGGGAGATCGACAAGCTGCGCGGCGCCCTCGACCAGAAGGGCCTGACCCTGGTGCCCCTCAACCTGCACCTCAAGGGGTCCTGGATCAAGGTGACCCTCGGGCTGGCCAAGGGGCGCAAACTCCACGACAAGCGCCAGGAGGAACGCCGCAAGCAGGAGGCCAAGGAGACCCGCGCCGCCATCGCCCGGATCTAGGCCTGCACCTGCCCCCGAAACGTCAGGTCAGTACGTCAGGTCAGCGCGTCAGTTCAGCGTGTCAGTTCAGCGGTGGTGGCGGCTCGGGACCGCTGGCACTGTCGGGGGGAGTCTCGGCGGGTGGCTCGGCGGGCTTGTCGGGCCAGCCGATCGGTGGCCTCGGCGGCGTGGTCGCCCCCTCCGGCCTGGACTCGGTCGGTTGCTCGACGGGCGGGGCCTCGGGAGGGGGGTCGGCCCGCAGCGACAGGGTGATCAGTGCCGGCGCCACGCCGTCGTTGGTCACCAGCAGCTGCACCGGGGAGCGCTTCTGGGAGCCGAGGCTGACCACCCGCAGCGGCCCCTTGGGCTCCAGCTGGGTGCCGTCGGGCCCGAACACGCTCATCTGCATCAGCGGCGAGCCGTTGACCCCGAGCACCAGCCGGTAGCCCTCCGGCAACCGCACCGGGAAGAGACGGGCGCCTCCGGCATCCACGGAGGCCGAGATCACCTGGGTCTGCAGGGGCTCGGCGCGGATCGGCTCGATCTGAACGCTGGCCAGGATCTGCTCAGCGGCGGCATACCAGAGCTGGCGGAAGGGTTCGGCCGGGACGGCGGCGCCGGAGCGGCCCGGCAGGAAGTTCTGGGCGCTGCCCGAAACGAGCTGGCGCAGCACTTCGGGGCTGAGACCCTGCTTGACCAGATCGGCCTGGCGACGTTCCCAGTCGCCGTTGCTGTAGCTGCCCAGTCGGCGACGGATCTCCAGCGGCAGCTGTTCCACCCGGGCCAGCCACTCCTCGGCCAGCTCGTTCCACACCTTCCGCAGCGGGGCGTCCTCGAGGGAGTCGCTGGGGAGGCGGCCGCCGCGCTCCGGGAACTGGGCGAGCAGGCTCGCGTCCACCAGCTTGAGGAACCAGGAGCGGTCCACCTGCATCGCCCGCAGCCGGTTGAGCAGCTGCTGGCGCTGATCCACCTCGGCCGGCGGCAGGCTGCTCGGCAGCTGCAGGGCGGCATCCGGTGTGGAGGGGGCCGCCTGCTTGCCACGGCTGAGCCACCACCAGCCCAGGGCCGTACCGACCACGGCAGAGAGCACCAGGGCCATCACCACCGGCCAGATGCCCCCCTCGGCGGCCTCATCGCGCTCCTCGCCCCGGCTGCGCCCCGTCCTGGCGGGCACGGTGGCATGGAGCGGGGGGAGCTCTGGCTGGGGGGCCGGCGGGACCGGCTGCGCGGGAGCCGGGGTCGCCGCGGCGGCCGTCACCGGCGGTGGCACCAGCACCACGGTGCGGTCGGCGCGGGGAACGGGGCCGGTGCTCTCCGGCATCGGCAGGGCCTGGAAGGCCGCCAGGGCCTGGGTCGCCGAGGCGAATCGCTGCTCCGGCTCACGGCTGAGCAGGCGCTGCAGGGTGCGGTGCAGATCGGGTTCGCTGGCCAGCGCGGCCGGCCAGCGCCAGCTCAGGGTGACGGGGTCCAGCAACCGGGCAGGGGGATCGCCGCTCAGCAGCACCAGGGCTGTCACCCCGAGGGCGTGGAGATCCATCCACGGCAGGGGGCGGCGCGTCTGGGCGAGCTCCGGTGGGGCAAACCCGGGGGTGGCGGCCACGCCACCCACCACGAGGCCGTAGTCGAGCAGCACCGGCAGCCCGTCGCTGTCCCGGCGCAGCAGATTGGCCGGGCAGAGGTCCCCGTGCACAAGGTCCTGGCCGTGCAGCACGGCCAGGACCGGCAGCAGCTGCCGCAGCAGCAGCAGCACCTCCCCGGGCCCGAACACCATCTGGCGTTCCCCCCGGACCTCGACGATCTCCTGGTAGGTGCGGCCGCCCTGCCACTCGCGCACGAGCCAGAGGGCAGCGTCGGCACGCAGGCTGCCCCCCAGCCGGGGCACCTGGGGGTGCAGCACGCCCTGCAGCCGGCCCCAGAGTTCGAGCGCCCGCCCCTGATCCAGCTCAGGTCCGAGTCGACGCAAGGCCACGGGAGCATCGCCCGCCAGCTGGTCCCTGGCGCGCCACAGGCTCCCCTGGCTGCCCTCGCTGAGGCACTGTTCCAGCCGGTAGCGCTCGCCGATGATCTGGCCCGGCTGGGCAGCGGCAACGGAATCGGAGGCCATCAACCTGCCGGGACCAGGGTGCGCTCAGGTTGGCGCAGGCCCTTGCCTGCCAGCCAGTCCCGGTCGTAGAGCCGGGACCTGTAACGGTCGCCGCTGTCACAGAGCACGGTGACGACCGTGTGACCGGGGCCCAGCCGCCTGGCCGTTTCCACCGCCGCCGCGACGTTGATGCCGACGGAGCCCCCGAGGAAGAGCCCCTCCCGCCAGAGGAGGCTGTAGATGGTCTCGAGGGCCGACTGGTCGTCGATGCGGACGGCGTCGTCCACCGGGGCTCCCTGCAGGTTGGCCGTGACCCGGCTGTTGCCGATCCCCTCGGTGATGGAGCTGCCCTCACTGCTGAGCTCCCCCGTGCGGGCCCAGCTGTAGAGGGCGCTGCCGTGGGGATCGGCGAGCACGCACCGCACCCTGGGGTTGCGTTCCTTGAGGTAGAGGGCGACACCGGCGTAGGTGCCGCCGGTCCCGGTGGCCGCCACCCAGGCATCCACCTTGCCCGCGGTCTGCTCCCAGATCTCGGGCCCGGTGCTCGCGTAGTGGGCCCGACGGTTCGCGAGGTTGTCGAACTGGTTCGCCCACACCGCTCCCGGGGTCTCGGCTGCGATGCGGCCGGAGAGCTTCACGTAGTTGTTGGGATCGCGGTACGGCACCGCCGGCACGGTGCGCACCTCCGCCCCGAGGCTGCGCAGCAGGCCGATCTTCTCGGCGGACTGGGTGTCGGGGATGACGATCAGGGCCCGATACCCCCGGGCATTGCACAGGTGGGTGAGGCCGATGCCCGTGTTGCCGGCCGTGCCCTCGACCACCGTGCCGCCGGGCTGCAGCGATCCCTCCTGCTCCGCCTCCAGAAGAATGCCCAGGGCCGCCCGGTCCTTGACGGATCCTCCCGGGTTCATGAACTCCGCCTTGCCGAGGATCTCGCAACCCGTCAGCGCGCTGAGCGCCTGCAGGCGGATCAACGGGGTGTGGCCCACCGCTCCAACGAACCCCTCAGTGATGCCGCCCATGGCGTGAAAACCGCGTGGCGGGATCGTAGGCAAGCTCCCTATGGTCAGGCCTGACCCCGGCCATCCCATGACCAGTGGCCTGCAGGCCCGGCTCCGCCAGGTTCGCCAGCAGAGTCTGGCCCTGATCGAACCGCTGGAGCCCGAGGACCTCTGTCTGCAGGGCATGGCCGATGCGAGTCCGCCCAAATGGCACCTGGGCCACACGACGTGGTTCTTCGAGACCTTCGTGCTGCGGCCCCAGCTGGAGAGAGGTCAGGACCTGGCGTTCGAGCCGGCGGACCCCCGCTGGGGCTTTCTGTTCAACAGCTACTACGACGCGATCGGCGCTCGCCATCCGCGTCCCCAGCGGGGTCTGCTCAGCCGCCCCTCCATCGCCGCGGTGCTGGACTGGCGCCACCGGGTGGATGCGGCCCTGGAGCTGCTGCTGCAGCAGCTGGAGGCCTGGACGGAGGAGCGGCATCCCCCTGTGCTGGAGCTGGTGGAGCTCGGCCTGCAGCACGAGCAGCAGCACCAGGAACTGCTGCTGATGGATCTGCTGGACGGCTTCAGCCGCAATCCGCTCGAGCCTCCCTACGGGCCCGGGCCTGAGCGGGCCTTCGAGACGGCCTGGCGCGGCTCCGACCGTCACCAGCCCACCTGGCTGGAGCACCCCGGTGGGCTGGTGAGGGTCGGCCACGCCGGTGGGGGGTTCCACTTCGACAACGAGGCCCCGCGCCATCGCCAGTGGCTCGAGCCCTTCGCCATCGCCGCTCGGCTGGTGAGCAACGCCGACTACGCCGCCTTCATCGCCGACGGCGGTTACGACCGCCCCGACCTGTGGATGAGTGAGGGCTGGGCCGTGGCCACCTCCCGCGGCTGGCGGACGCCGCGTTACTGGCGGGACAACCTCGAATTCAGCCTCGCCGGGCCGGTGAAGCGCCATCCGGAAGCCCCGGTGCGGCATCTGAGCTGGTTCGAAGCCGATGCCTACGCCCGCTGGGCCGGCGCCCGCCTGCCGACGGAAGCGGAGTGGGAGGTGCTGGCGCTGCACCTGCCCCGGGCCCACGGCCTGCTGTGGCAGTGGACCGCCAGCCCCTACCGTCCCTATCCGGGCTTCCGGGCAGCACCCGGAGCCGTGGGGGAATACAACGGCAAGTTCATGAGCTCCCAGATGGTGCTGCGCGGCAGCTGTTTCCTCACCCCGGCCGGCCACGCCCGCAGCTCCTACCGCAACTTCTATCCGCCCGCCTGCCGCTGGATGGCGGCGGGCCTGCGGCTGGCCCAGGATCGCCGATGAGGACCTGCCCCCTGATCGACCTGCACCCCGAGACCGCCGACATGGCGGCACTCGTGACGGACGGCATGGAACAGCGCCCCCGGCAGCTGCCGGCCTGGCTGCTCTACGACGCCCAGGGCTCCCGGCTGTTCGAGGCCATCTGCGCCCAGCCGGAATACACCCTCACCCGGGTGGAGACGGCCCTGCTGGAGCAGCGGGCGCCTGAGCTGGCCGCCAGCCTCGGGAAGGGGGTGCTGGTGGAGTTCGGCGCCGGCAGCGCCCGCAAGGTGGCCCCCCTGCTGCGGGCCCTTCAGCCGCCGGCCTACGTGCCCCTGGACATCAGCGCGGACCACCTGGCCGCCGCCTGCGCCGAACTGCAGGCCGAACATCCGTCCGTGCCGGTGCTGGGCATCTGCTGCGACTACAGCCGTCTGCAGCGGCTCCCCGACCATCCCCTGCTCGCCGGCCAGCGGCTGCTGGGCTTCTACCCGGGCAGCTCGCTGGGCAACTTCACGCCGGCGGAGGCCAGGAGGCTGCTGGGACAGTTCGCCAGGCTGCTGGGCCCGGGCAGCCGGCTGCTGATCGGCATCGACCAGCCCAAACCCGCGGCCCGCCTGGAGGCGGCCTACGACGACGCGGCGGGAGTCTCGGCGGCCTTCGCCCGCAACCTGCTGGTGCGCCTCAACCGCGACCTGGACGGCGATTTCGATCCGAGCGCCTTCGAGTACCAGGCCCGCTGGGAGGCCGAGCACAGCCGCATCGCCATGGCCCTGATCAGCCGGAGGCGCCAACGGGTCCGGCTGGCGGGCCGGAGCTGGACCTTCGAGCCCGGCGAGCAGCTGATCACCGAATACAGCCTGAAGTACACCCCGGAGGCCTTCACCGCCCTGGCCGCCGCGGCCGGTTGGCGACCCCGATGCCGCTGGAGTGATCCGGCGGGGGATCTCTCCCTCCATCTGCTGGAGCAGGATGGCGTTGTGCAGGATGGCCGTGTACGGGAGGGCTGAGCATGGGCCGGGAGGAGCAGCGGGCGGCAATGCGCCGCATGCGGGAGGGACTGATCGCCGAGCTCGAGGACCTGTACCGCCAGGCCTTCGACCGCATCGGCGATCAGCAGCTGGGGGAGGGGGCCGTCGCCCGCCTGACCCAGCTGCTGCTGCGGTCCCGCGAAGCGGCGATCACCCCGCTGCAGGAGGAAATCGAGGCCCCGCTGATCACCAGCCCGGCCGGTGATCCGACCGGAGGAGCTGCAGGTCCGTGAGCTGGCTCGACGACCTGGAAGCCCGGCTGGAGCGGGAACTGGAGACCTTCCTCGCCGCCAACCCCGACCAGGAGGCCCTGCTGCGGGATCAGGAGGATCGCGACCGGCAGGCCCACCTGCGCTCCCAGCGACGGGGCCTGCAGCAGCAGGCGGAGCGGCAGCGGCAGGGCCTGCTGCAGCTGGCCAGCCAGATCCGCCAGTGGCAGGAGCGCACCGACAAGGCCCGCGACGCCGGCGCCAGCGACCTGGCCGAGCGGGCCGAGCAGCATGTGGGGGAGCTGATGCAGCAGGGACGCCGACGCTGGCAGGAGCTGGAGGCGCTGGGGCAACGGTTCGCCGCGGTGGAGCAGGAGCTCCTCGGCCTCGCCAGCCGCCAGGCCCGGAGCCGCGCGGGCGATGGGCCCAGCCTCGAGCGTGACTGGGCCGCCTTCGAAGCCCAGCAGGAGCTCGAAGAGCTGCGCCGCCGTCAGGGCTGAAAGGCCCCGGGGCCGCGACCGCCATGGGATTCCTGCTCACGAAGCTGCTGCCGCTTGCGCTCTACCCCCTCGGCCTCGGGCTGCTGGTGCTGCTGGGGGGTCAGGCCGGAGGAAACCGCCGCTGGGCCCGCGGCCTGGGCTGGGCGGGGATCGGCCTGATCTGGCTCTTCGCGATGCCGTTGACCGCCCGCCAGCTGATCTGGGGGCTGGAGGAGCACAGCGCCAGCCTGGCCCCCCGCTCCCTTCCCAGCGCCGATGCGGTGGTGGTCCTCGGTGGAGGCCTGCGCCCCCCCCTGGCGCCACGCACGGCGGTGGAAGTGGGCGAAGGGGGCGACCGCCTGCTCACCGGCGTCCGCCTGCTGCGCCAGGGGAAGACGCCGATCCTGGTGGCCAGCGGCGGCCGGGTGAGCTTCACCGCGGGCGACCCTGCCCCACCGGAGGCGCACTGGGCCCGCGATCTCGCCCTGGAACTGGGCGTGCCGGCGGATCGCCTCGTGCTGAATGACCGCTCCCGGACCACCGCCGAGGAGGCACGCGACATCGGCGCGCTGGCCCGGCGCCGGGGCTGGCAGCGGGTGTTCCTGGTCACCAGTGCCTTCCACATGCCCCGCTCCCTGGCGACGTTCCGGCAGCGGAGTGGGCTGGAGGTGATCCCGGTGCCGGCCGACTACCAGCTGCCCAGCCGTGCAAACTACGGGCGCGCCACCCTGGGCAGCACCCTGCTGGACCTGGCGCCGAATGCGGAGGCGCTCCACCTGAGCACGGTGATGCTCAAGGAGCACCTGGGGCTGCTGGTCTACCGATGGCGCGGATGGAGCTGAGCCCGGTCGGTGGTGCAGGTGGAGGGGTAAGTGGCGGACCGATCAGCCGGGGTGGCAGCCGGGTGGCAGCGGACCGCCCTCAGCTCTTCCGCAGCCGTCATTTCTTCGGTGCCGGCGGCACCAGGCTCACGCCCTCGGGGGGAGGCGTGGGATCCGGGTCGGCGATCAGCATGTGCTGCAGGACGATCTCGGGGCGTTCACTGTCGCGCCAGCGGATGCGGTAGGCCGGCATCTTGGTGCCCCGGCTGGTGGTCTGCTCCACCGGCTCCATCACCCAGCCGCGCCTGGAGCGCCCCTGGGGGTTGCGCTTCACAACCGCATCTGCGTGCTGGAAGCGGAAACCGACGCGCTCGCCACTCATGGAATCGCTGCCCCCGGTGGGGGAGATTGCCTACCGAACCCATTATCTCATTGTGCCCCTCGGGGCCGGCCCTGCCGGCCGGTCGCGGCCTGGGGGGCGACAGCTCAGCAGGCCGGGACCTCGGCCTTCTGGTCAGGCCGCAGCAGGGGGAAGGCGATCACGTCGCGGATCGAGGCGCTGTCGGTGAGCAGCATCACCAGCCGATCGATGCCGATCCCCAGACCCCCCGTCGGAGGCATCCCCACCTCCAGCGCATGGAGAAAGTCCTCATCGACCGCCTGGGCCTCGAGATCCCCGGCAGCCTTGCGCGCCTGCTGGGCCTCGAGACGCTGCCGCTGGTCGACCGGGTCGATCAGTTCACTGAAGGCATTGGCGGTCTCGCGACCGACGATGAACAGCTCGAAGCGCTCCACCATGCCGGGCTTGCTGCGATGGGCCCGGGCCAGGGGGGAGTTCTCCACCGGATAGTCGATCACGAAGGTGGGCTGGATCAGCTGGCCCTCGACGCACTGCTCGAAGGCCTCCACCAGCAGCCGCCCCACCGAATCGGCCAGTTCAGGCACGGCGAGGCCGCGGGCCTCCATGGCGGCGGCGGCGTCTTCCCGGCTCGCGAAGCCGGTGAAGTCGAGCCCGCTCGCGTCCTGCACCAGTTGGTGCATGGTGGCCCGCCGCCAGGGCGGCGTCAGGTCGATCTCGGTGCCCTGGTAGGTGATCCGGGTGGCACCGCAGACCTGCTGACAGACGTGGGCGATCAGCTGCTCGGTGAGGTCCATCATGTCGGTGTAGTCGGCATAGGCCTGGTAGACCTCCACCGAGGTGAACTCGGGGTTGTGGCGCGTGCTCACCCCCTCGTTGCGGAAGATGCGCCCCAGCTCGTACACCCGCTCGAACCCACCCACCACCAGGCGCTTGAGATGGAGCTCGGTGGCGATGCGCAGGGTGAGGGGCAGATCCAGAGCGTTGTGGTGGGTCTCGAAGGGCCGGGCATCGGCACCGCCCGGCTGGCTCTGCAGCACCGGCGTCTCGATCTCGAGGAATCCCCGCTCATCCAGCCAGCGGCGCATGGCACTCACCGCCAGGGCACGGCGCCGGAAGGTCTCACGGGTGTGGGGCGAGACGATCAGATCGAGGTAGCGCTGGCGGTAGCGCTTCTCCACGTCGGCCAGGCCGTGCCACTTGTCCGGCAGGGGCTGCAGGCTCTTGCTCAGCATCGTCCAGCCCTTCACCTTCACCGAGAGTTCACCCCGGTCGGTGCGGCGAAGACTGCCGTGCACACCGATCAGATCGCCCGCGTCCACCAGGGAGGTGATGTGGGCGAAGGCCTCGGGGTCTTCCGGCATGGCCGAGGCGAGGGTGGCCTTTTCGATGAACAGCTGGATCGGACCGCTTTCATCGGCCAGGGTGAAGAAGGCGAGCTTGCCCATCACCCGCCGGGTCATCACCCGGCCGGCGACGGCCACGGCCACGTCCCGTTCCTGGCCATTGGCCAGGTCGGCATGGTCGACCTGGAGGTCGGCGGTGCGATGGGTCGGCTCGAAGCGCAGCGCATAGGGACCCTGGCCCAGGCTGGCGAGGGTCCGGGCTTTCTCCAGGCGGGTCTCGCGCAGCTCCGACACGGGGGAGGGGATCTCAGCTGCGGGCCATCCTGCAGGAGCGGGGTCAGCCGGCGGCGGTCATCCCTCCGTCTCCCATCCGCTGGGAGGCATAGCCGGTGCCCCGCACGGTGAGGATCAGCTCGGGGTTGCGGGGGTCGGGCTCGAGCTTGCCGCGCAGCCGGGCGACGTACACATCGACGACCCGCAGATCGGCGGCCCGCCGGGGCGGGTACCCCCACAGCTGCTCGAGAATCTCGGCGCGGGGCACCACCCGGCCGGGCTCGCGGAAGAGCAGTTCGAGCAGGCTGAATTCGGTGTAGGTCAGGGCGATGCGCTCGCCTTCGCGGGTCACCTGACGGCGGTTGGTGTCCACCACCAGATCACCCACCCGCAGCACACCGCTGCCACTGGACTGTTCCCGGGGCTCCGTGGCCGCCGAGCCGCGACCGACGCGGCGCAGGATCGTGGCGATGCGGGCCTCCAGCTCCTTGGGGCTGAAGGGCTTGGGCAGGTAGTCGTCGGCACCGAGGTCCAGGCCGGACACACGCTCGGCGATGGCGTCGAGGGCCGAGAGGAAGATGATCGGCACGCAGGATTCGGCCCGCAGCCTGCGGCAGACCGCGAAGCCATCAAGCTTGGGCAGCATCACATCCAGCACCACCAGGTCGGGCTGTTCCTGGTGGAAGAGGCTGAGCGCCTCCTCGCCGTCCTCCGCGCAGATGACCCGATAGCCGGCCAGCTGGAGCCGCATCAGCAGCACCCGTCTGACGGCGGACTCGTCGTCAACGACGAGCAGGGTGGCCTTGGGCTCCGCGGGCGTGGTCGGCATGTCCGCAGAGGGCATGGGCGAGGCGCCGCAGGGATGAAGAAACGCAACCTTACCCCTCGGCCCGGCCTGGGGTCATCCCCCGGATCGACGCCTGGCGGGCCGATCTGGCCGGATTTAAGCATTTCTGAAGAAACAGCGGGATCGGCGCGACCCTGCTAACGGCGCCCCGGTCGGGGTCGCTCAGGGCCAGCGGGCGGCGGCGTAGCGGTCCCACTCGCGGCGGGCCTGGGTCAGGGCCGCATCGCTGTCGACCTGAGCGAGCATGGCCCGCTGGAGCTGGGTGTACAGAATCGCCTGGAGCCGCTTGATGCCCGGGATGGCCGGCACCAGCACCTGTGCCCGCTCCAGGGTGGTGGCCGACAGCAGGCGGGCGTCCTCCACCAGCTGCTCAGCGGGGCTGCGCTCGCCCCCCCGGCGCAGGCTGGTCTGCAGGCGCTGCAGGGCTTCCCGGGACGAGGGCAGCACCCGGGCCTGGTCGGCGAAACGGTACTGGTTGGCCGCATCGGTGAGGAACAGGCCGAAGCTCACGGCCTCGGCGGCCATGGCGCTCTGCCTCGGCACCACCAGGTTCATCACCGCCACGTTGGCGGCTCCGTCAGCACCGGTCAGCGGGGGGTAGGGCGCGGTCCGGGAGGCCACGCCGGGGGCATTGGTCTGCAGGTTGCGCAGGAAATCCGGCCCGGTGGCGACCTGGGCCAGATCACCGGACTGGTACAGCTCGATCGCCCGCCGGTAGCCCTGGCTCACCACCTCCCGGGGCAGCAGACCGCGGCGGTAGAGATCGGTCCAGAACGCGAAGGCCCGGCGACCCGCAGGGCTGTCGAAGGCGGCCCGCTGGCGGTCGTCCAGGAGCCGCACCCCCATCTGCACGAACGACTCCAGCAGTTCGGCCGAGTCGTCGGGCACCACCGTCATGAACAGCGCGTAGCGACCGGTGCGGCGACGGACCGCCTCGGCATAGGCCGGCACCTCCTCCCAGCGCGACGGCGGAGCGGCGTAGCCGGCGCGCTGCAGCAGCTGGCGGTTGGCCATGGTGATCCTGGCGGTGAGGTACCAGGGGATGGCGAACTGGTCGGTGCCCTGGCGGCCTGCCGCCCAGATGCCCGGCAGGTAGCGCTGGGCGGCTCCCTCCGGCAGCTCCGGGGTCAGGTCGAGCAGCCCTCCCTTGCTGGCCAGGTTGGCGGCAAAGGGGGGGTTGAGGTTGACGAGATCCGGGGCGGTGCGGGCAAACACCGCCGCCAGCAGCTTGCGCTCCACCGAGGCCCAGGGCACATCGGTCCAGCGCACCCGCACCTGGGGATGCTGGCGCTCCCAGGCGTCGATCACACCGCCGATGTAGTCGTTGAACTTCGGGGCCAGATCGAGGGTCCAGACGTTCAGCTCCCGCCGCCCATCGGCGCCGCGGCGTCCGCCACCGCAGGCCCCCAGGGCAGCGGAGCCGCCGCCGGCCAGCAGCAGCCACAGCAGTTGTCGGCGCGTGACGCCCATCGGCTTCCTCCCCATCACGTCATGGCGCAGCGTCAGTCAACTGCGCAAGCCCGGTGCCTGCTGACGCCAGAGCAGCAGCTGCAGGGAACACAGCATCGGCGCCAGCAGAGCGGTGAGGAGAGTCTGGGCGCACAGGGTGTGAAGCGCCCCCTCACCGAGCTGGCCGCGCCAGAGCTGTTGCAGCAGCACCGTGGCCCCCACCAGGGCCGTGCCCAGCAGGGCCAGCAGACCGAGGCTGAAGCTGCGCTCGATCGGGGGGCCCTTGCGGCCGAGCCGTCCCCACCACCAGCCCAGCAGGATCAGGGCGGGGATCTGGGTGACCTCGCCGAGCACGAGCGCATCCAGCATCAACCCCAGGCCCAGCCCGGCGAACGCCCCGGACAGGGGACCATCCACCAGGGCCCAGGGCAGCAGCCAGAGCACGGCCCAGCTGGGCGGCACACCGGCCAGCTTGACCGCCCCTGGAGAGGCCAGCACCAGGAAGGGCACCAGCAGTGCCGTGGCGACACACCAGCGCTGGCGGGTCAGGACCGCCATCTCAGCGGACCCGCACCCGCACCCAGTCCACCGCGTCGACCGGCGCGCTGAGCTGCACCACTGCCTCGGGAGCCGGCACGGCCTGATCGTCGACCGACTGCACCACCCCGACGGTGAGGTTGGGGGGCACCAGGGTGCTGGCGGGAGAGGTCACCACCAGATCGCCGGCACGCACGCCGAGATCCTTCTGGATGAAGCGCAGGATCGGCCGGGCGGTGCCTCCCCCCACCAGCAGCCCGTGGCGCTGGACCCGCCCGATCCACACACCGACGCGGCTGGAGGAATCGGTGAGCAGGGCCACGCTGGCGGTGCTGGGGGTGACGCTGGCCACCCGCCCGATCAGTCCCCCCGGCGCCACCACCGCATCGCCCGGGGTGACGCCGTGGAGGGAACCCCGCCCGATCACCAGCTGGCTCCACCAGCCCTGGGCGTCCCGGGAGATGACCGGCGCCGTCACGTCCTGCCCCGAGCTGCGCTGCAGTTCCAGCAACTCGCGCAGGCGCCGGTTGTCGGCCTCCAGCACCGAAAGCCTCGACTGCAGATCGAGCTGCTCGGCGGCCTTGATCCACTCCCCCTGGGCCGAACCGGGCCAGAAGGGCCGGGTGAGCAGGGCGTAGACATCGGTGAGGAAGGCCCCCTTGCTGAGCCGCACCCCCACCAGGGCGAGCAGCAGCAGGCCCCAGGGCCAGCCGGCCGTGAGCCATCGCAACGGCGGCAGTCGCAGCCGGCGGCCCGCCTGCATCGGGTTCAGGCCGCCTGACGCACGAAGTCAGGGGTATCGAGCACCCGCTCGAGGCGCTTGTAGTCCTCCAGGACCATGCCGCAGCCCATCACCACACAGAGCAGGGGATCTTCGGCCACATGGGTGAGGATGCCGGTCTCGTGGCTGATCAGATCGCTGATCCCGCGCACCATGGCACCGCCGCCGGCCAGCATGATGCCCCGGTCGACGATGTCCGCGGCCAGTTCGGGAGGGGTGCGCTCCAGGGTGCGCTTGACGGCTTCCACGATGACGTTGAGGGGCTCGGCCATGGCCTCCCGGATGTCGCCGGCGCGCACGTTGATGGTGCGGGGCAGGCCGGAGAGCAGGTGCAGGCCCCGCACGTCCATCGAGGTCTCGTCGTGCTCGTCGTCGGGGAACGCCGAACCGATCCGGATCTTGATGTCCTCGGCGGTGCGTTCACCGACCACCAGGTTGTGCACCTTCTTGAGGTAGACACCGATGGAGTCGCTGAGCTCATCGCCGGCCACCCGCACCGATTCGCTCAGCACGGTGCCGCCGAGGCTGAGCACCGCCACCTCGGTGGTGCCGCCGCCGATGTCCACGATCATGGTGCCGACCGGTTCGGTGACCGGCAGCCCGGCACCGATGGCCGCGGCCACCGGCTCATCGATCAGGTGCACCTCCCGGGCGCCGGCCAGGCCCGCCTCGCGCACGGCCCGGCGCTCCACGCCGGTGACGCCGCTGGGGATGCCGATGACCAGGCGGGGGGCGACGATCCCGCGCCCCTCGTTGCCCTTCTGGATGAAGGTCTTGATCATCTGTTCGGCGGCGTCGAAATCGGCGATGACGCCATCGCGCAGCGGACGCACGGCCCGGATGTTGCCAGGGGTGCGGCCCAGCATCAGCTTGGCCTCGTCGCCCACGGCCAGGGGCACCCCGCGCTCGAGATCCAGGGCCACGACGGAGGGTTCCTGCAGCACGATGCCCTTGCCGGACACGTACATCAGGGTGTTGGCCGTTCCCAGATCGATACCGATGTCACGGGAAAACTGGAAACGACGAAAAAACACGGACGACCCGCCAGGCAGCCCCAAATCATAGGGGGGTGGTACGGCCGGGCCAAAGGGTGGAACTGAACCGGAGAAGGCGCCCCGAGGGGTGCCGCATCATTGACCCAATCGACCAAGGAGACACGCCATGGGCGTCAATTCCATCACCCTCGTCGGCCGTGCCGGCCGCGACCCTGAAGTGCGGTACTTCGAGTCCGGCAGCGTGGTGGCCAACCTCACCCTGGCGGTGAACCGCCGCAGCCGCGACGACGAACCCGACTGGTTCAACCTCGAGATCTGGGGCAAACAGGCCCAGGTGGCGGCGGACTACGTCCGCAAGGGTTCCCTGCTGGGGATCATCGGCAGCTTCAAGCTCGACCGCTGGACCGACCGGAACAGCGGCGAGGAGCGCACCAAGCCGGTGATCCGGGTGGACAGGCTGGAGTTGCTGGGCTCCCGACGGGATGGCGAGGCCGGCCTGGGCGGGGGCGGCGGATTCGGGGGCAGCGGATTCGGGGGCGGCGAACCGAGCGAGGAGGAAGTGCCGTTCTGAGTCCGGGCGAGCGGGCCCGAACAGAAAGCCCCCACCGGCATGGCCGGCGGGGGCTGGACTTCCGAGAGCTGCACACAGCTGGGCAGGCTGGGCGGCCTGCCGGGGGTCAGTAGCGGTAGTGCTCGAGCTTGTAGGGGCCCTCCACGGCAACGTTGATGTAGGCGGCCTGCTCGGCGGTGAGCTCGGTGAGTCTGGCGCCGATCTTCTCGAGGTGCAGGCGGGCCACCATCTCATCGAGGTGCTTGGGCAGCACGTAGACCTGCTTGCCGTACTGATCGCCCTTGGTGAACAGCTCGATCTGGGCCAGCACCTGGTTGGTGAACGAGTTGCTCATCACGAAGCTGGGGTGGCCGGTGGCGCAGCCCAGATTCACCAGACGACCCTCGGCCAGAAGCAGGATCTTGTTGCCGCTGGGCAGCGTGATGTGATCCACCTGGGGCTTGATGTTGTCCCAGGGGTACTGCTTCAGCGAGGCCACATCGATCTCGTTGTCGAAGTGGCCGATGTTGCAGACGATCGCCTGATCCTTCATCTGGATCAGGTGCTCGTGGCGAATCACCTGGAAATTGCCGGTGGCCGTCACGAAGATGTCGACATCGCGCACCACGTCGTCGAGACGCACGACGCGGTAGCCCTCCATCGCCGCCTGCAGGGCGCAGATCGGGTCGATCTCGGCGATCATCACGGTGGCGCCGAGGCCGCGCAGCGACTGGGCCGAACCCTTGCCCACATCGCCGTAGCCCAGCACCAGAGCCACCTTGCCCGCCACCATGACATCGGTGGCACGCTTGATCGAATCCACCAGCGATTCGCGGCAGCCGTAGAGGTTGTCGAACTTGCTCTTGGTGACCGAATCGTTGACGTTGATCGCCGGGAAGGGCAGCTCACCGCTCTTCTGCAGCTGGTACAGACGGGCCACGCCGGTGGTCGTCTCCTCGGTCACGCCCTGGATGGCGGCATGGATGCGGGAGTAGAAGCCGGGCTGGGCGGCCAGTTTCTGGCGGATGCTGTTGAAGAGGGCGGTCTCCTCTTCGTTGGAGGGGTTGTCGAGAACCGAGAGATCCTGCTCGGCCCTGGTGCCGAGAATCACCAGACCGGTGGCGTCGCCCCCATCGTCCAGGATCATGTTGGGCGTGCCGCCATCGCCCCACTCCAGGATCCGGTGGGTGAAGGCCCAGTACTCATCGAGGGTTTCGCCCTTGTAGGCGAACACCGGCACGCCGGCGGCCGCGATCGCGGCGGCGGCGTGATCCTGGGTGGAGAAGATGTTGCAGCTGGCCCAGCGCACCTCGGCCCCAAGGGCCACGAGGGTTTCGATCAGGACGGCGGTCTGGATCGTCATGTGCAGCGAACCCGCGATGCGGGCCCCCTTGAGGGGCTGCTCTGCGCCGAACTTCTGCCGCAGGGCCATCAGGCCGGGCATCTCGGTTTCGGCGATGGCGATCTCTTTGCGGCCGAAATCGGCCAGGCCGAGATCGGCGATCACATACGAGGCTGTCGTCTGCAGCGCAGGCGCGGCGGGGGTGGCCACCATGGTTGTCACTCCTGGGAAACGGCTCGCTCCCGGCTGGGAGGGCGTGGATGGGAAATATCTGCGGAGACGCCGAGGCTTCGGGCTCGCTTGGCGGGCAATCTACAGGCAGGTTCTGAACACCCGTGAGCCACCCCGACCCACCCTGGCGCCGCCACACCCTTGCGGATGCCGAAGCGACCCGTCGCCTGGGGCGGGAACTGGCCGGCCTGCTCGCTCCGGAGTCGGCGATCGTGCTGCTCTGTGGTGACCTGGGAGCCGGCAAGACCTCGCTGGTGCAGGGCCTGGCCGCGGGCCTCGGGATCCTTGAGCCGATCACCAGCCCCACCTTCGCCCTGGCGCAGCACTATCTCCCGAGCGCGGATGGGGCCTGCCGCGGCCTGGTGCATCTCGACCTCTACCGGCTGGAGCTGGCGGCGGCCGCAGACGAGCTGTTCGCCCAGGAGGAGGAGGAGGCCATGGCGCGGGGCGCCGTGCTGGCGGTGGAGTGGCCCGAACGGCTGAGCTTCCGGCCGTCTAGCGCCTGGTGGGTGGACCTGCAGCTCCTCCCCGGCGACGATCCCGCCGCCGGGCGGCTGGCCTGCCTGTGGCGCCCGGCCCCCGCCGAAGGGGGCGGCAGCGGCCTCTCGCGCTGAGAGCTCAGACCCCCGGCGGGCCGGAAGCGGCCGCCAGGAAGGCGTCCACGGCCGCCTCGCTCGGCTGGGGGTCGATCGCCCCCGCCCCCTGGCACACCAGGGCACCGCAGGCACTGCCGAAGCGCATCAGCTCCGCCACCGCCAGCGGGTCGGCCCCGCCCAGCAGAGCGGGGCGGCCGCACAAGCGGTGCAGCAGCCCCGCGGTGAAGCTGTCGCCGGCGCCCGTGGTGTCGATGACGTCCACGGGAAAGGACGGCTGCGCGCCGCAGGCCGGCCCGAGGCACCAGCGCAGTGGCCGGTCTCCGTCCGTCACCACCACCGCGGGGTGCTGGGGCAGGGCCTCGCGCACCGCAGCGGGCTCCGGGCTGCCGAACAGCCACTCCGCTTCCTCGGCGGCGCACTTGATCAGGGCGGCGCGCTGCAGCAGCGGGCGGATGCGCTCGGCCTGAGCGGCGCTGGGGGGAGCCTCCGGAGGGGCGACCGGATCCCAGAAGGTGGGCCTCCAGTTGACGTCCACAGCGAGGGCCACCCCGGCGGCCTCGGCCCAGGCCAGACAGCGCTCCAGGGCCGCGGCGGCGGTGGCACTGGCCAGGGGAATCGTGCCGACCAGCAGCCAGCGGGGCTGGGATGGCCGCGCGAGCGCGGCGAGCTCGCGGGCGAGGGGCTCGGCCTCGATCGCCTGATCGGCGAAACCATCGCCCAGGTCGCCGGCGAAACCACCGAACTGGCGATCGCCGCTGGGATCCCGGCGCACCAGCACGATCCGGGTGGGCCGCCGGCCATCCCACTGCAGGGCCTTGAGGTCCACGCCGCGGCGCTGGAAGAGCTCGGCAAAGGCCTGGCCGATCCGATCCCGGCCCAGCCGGCCCACGAAGGCCACGGGCGTGCCCAGGCGGGCCAGGGCACAGGCCACGTTCGCGGGAGCCCCCCCGAGGTGGTCCTCGAGCTGGTCGAGCGCTGCCAGGGCCGGATCGCCACCGGGCGGACCGAGCCGGTCCACCAGGGCTTCGCCGAAGCAGACGACCTGGGGATGGACAGCCATCAGGCGGCTGATCGACTGGCTCCAGGCTGGCCCGATCCGCCGCCGGCGTCAGCCTCGGAGCCCGAAGTCGGCCCCTGCAGCCGCTCCAGCAGAGCCGCGATGATCCGGGCGTTGGCCGCCGGGAAGGGGTAGGTGCCCAGGTCCTCGGGCCGCACCCAGCGCACCTGCTGGCTGGCCAGTGGCTGGGGCTCCCCGCTGATCCAGCGGCACAGGTGCACCACGAAGCGCAGCCGCTTGTGGCTGTAGGCATGGTCCAGCCGGATCAGCTCCTCCCCCACCGCGGCCTCGATCGCCAGCTCCTCGCGGAGCTCCCGGGCAATGGTGGTCGCGATGGGCTCGCCGGGCTCCTGCTTGCCCCCCGGGAACTCCCAAAGCCCACCCAGCAGACCTTCCTGCAGACGCTGGTCGATCAGCACCCGGCCATCGCCATCCAGCACGATCCCCACGCCGATCACCTGGAAGGGCAGGGGCCTGGGAGCATCCTTCACGGGAAAGCGGGCGGGGTCGCCGGCAGCGTAGGCAGCACAGTCCCCCTGCCAGGGACAGGCCCCGCAGCGGGGCTGGCGGGGGGTGCAGACGGTGGCGCCCAGGTCCATCACGGCCTGGTTGAACACCCGGGGCCGCTCGGGATCGAGCAGGCGCTCACTCAGCTGCCAGAAGCCGGCGAGCTGCCGCGCCGGCGGCCTGGGGCTGGCAATCAGCCGGGCCAGCACCCGTTTCACATTGCCGTCCAGGATGGCGTAGGGCTGATCGAAGGCCGAGGAGAGGATGCTGCCGGCGGTGCTGCGGCCCACGCCGGGCAGGGCCAGCCAACCCGGCAGATCCCTCGGCCAGACGACCGGGCCAGGGCCTCCCGCCGCCAGCAGCTGGCGCGCCCCCTGGTGCAGGCGCCGGGCGCGGGCGTAGTAGCCGAGCCCCTGCCACTGCAGCAGCACCACCTGGCTGTCGGCGCGGGCCAGGGCTTCCAGATCCGGGAACCGGGCCATCCACCCTGTCCAGTAGGGCAGCATCACCGGCAGCTGGGTCTGCTGCAGCATGATCTCGGCGGCCCAGACCGGGTAGGGATCGAGGGCCTCGCCATCGCCGGGCGGGCTGCCATCGGGGCGCAGCTTCCAGGGGATGGCCTGCCGGCCATGGTGTTCCCACCAACGGAGCAGCCGGCGGCGAAGGGCCGGCGCCCCGGCCTCCAGCCCGGCCAGGGAGGCTTCGGCAGCCAGCGGATCCGCCCGTCCCAGCGCCGCTGCGGGGTCCGCACCTGAAGGGGGCGCCACCGTCAGAGGATGCGGTAGCGCTCGGGGTCGGCCAGCAGGGGCTGGAGATCCGGCACGGCGGCGATCGCCTCACCGGTGCGCAGCCGCAGCAGGCGGGAATGGAAGGCCCCCCGCTCCACGCCACCCCAGCGCCACCGCAGCACCTGCCAGTCGAGACCGACCAGGCGGAAGAGCCAGGCCTTCAGCTTCAACGCCGGCGTGACCCTGGCTCCCCCCGGCGCCGCCGCCGATGCCTGGAGGGGGCGGGCCAGCTCCTGGGCGTTCTGGTGCAGGTGCGGCGGGATCAGGTCACGGAACTGGTCAGGGCTGCGGTGGGCGAGCAGCTGCACCAGCCGTTGATGCTCGGGGGTGCGGGCGTTGTAGCGCCGGCGGCTGGGCCGATGGTTGTGGGTGACGACGCGGATCCCGACCAGCTCGCCCCCGAAGACGAAGCGCCCCCCACGACGCCAGGCCCGCAGCAGCCAGTCGCGCAGCGGTGTGCGCCAGAGTCGGCTGGAGTGGGTCCAGGGCCCCACCTGTCGGGCGAAAGCGGTGCGCACCAGCCAGAAGCTGCTGGGGTCGTAATAGAGATCCTCCGGCCTCAGGAGCATGCGCAGATCCTGCAGCGGCGGCGCCACGGTGATCCGCTTCATGAAGACGGGGCGGATGGTGCCATCGGCATCCTGATGGCAATCGACCAGCTTGAGGGCAGGCGCGATCAGCAGGTCCGCCCTGGCCTGACGCAGCAGCGGCAGGCCCATCTCCAGGTGATCCCGCAGCAGGATGTCGTCGTGGTTGAGAAAGCAGACCACCGGCGCCCGAGCCAGGGCCAGGCCGAAGGAATTGGGCCCGGATTGCTCGCCGAAGCGCTGGGTGAGGTTGTAGTAGCGCACCCGCGGCTCGGCCAGGGCGCTGAGCATCTGGCCGGTCTCGGGTTCGCAGCAGTCGCCCACCACGATGGCTTCCCAGTCGCTGACGCTCTGCAGCTGAAGGGCCCGCAACGTGCTGCGCAGGGCATCAACCCGCTTGTAGGTGGCGATCACGAAGGTGACCTGCGGCACGCCCGGCGCTGCGATCGGCATCGATTCAGAGGTAGGCGAGCAGCATGGACACCAGGCTGCGGGCCTCGTTCGAGAACAGGCCCTGGCGGTGAACCAGCCGGGCGATCTGCCCCAGGGTCATCCAGCTGAGCGTGTCCGAGCTGGGCAAGGGCTCGGCTTCCCCCAGCAGCAGGATGCTGTAGCGCGCCACGGAGCGGTAGAAACGGCCCCCTTCGTCGGAATGGAGGTTGGAGAGCACGGGGCTCGCCTGCAGGCTCAAGGTCTCCAGCTGCTGCTCCTCGGCATCGAGGGCGGGGATCGGGGAAGGCGCGCCGCCGGCGTCCTGCAGGGCAGGGCCGTACTGGAAGCCCTCTCGGAAGCCGATCTCAGGACGGCAACGGAACAGGAAATGAAGCACACCGCCGATCTCCCGCGCCAGCAGTACGGCCGTGCCTTCACGCTCCTGGGCCACCAGGGGCTGATCCCAGGTCTGCACCTCCCGCTCGCTGCAACTCACGGCCACCTGGCGCACGTCGAAACTGCCGGCGGGTCCCAGCAGCCGGGGCTCCTCCCCACGGAGCCACCCCTGCTGATCGTCGAGCGGCACGACGCGCACCGTGAAGGGGTAGGCCCTGCGGATCGATTCCAGCCGCTCCACGATCGCGGCATCGCTGCTGAGCTGTTCCGTGGCGCCGGCGCGGTAGGAGCGCAACAGCCCCTCGCCGAATCCCCCCTGGCCGCTCCAGCGGGCGAAGGGGCCCTCCGGTGGGGCCAGCGCAGTCCAGTCGGAGGTGGCCAGCACCGAGCGGGCGTCGGTGTTGATCTGGAAATCGCTGACGAGCAGCTCGCAGACCTCCGGCATCGGCGCCCAGAGGTAGGAGCTGTCACAGGGGAGGTCGAGGTCGGGAGGCACCTCCACCGTCATGTTGCGGTTGTACTTGCCCAGGAAGCGGGTGCCCTGCTCGGACTGGAGGCTGTCGGCATGAACGATCGCCTGGTCGTGCCCGGTGAAGTAGGCGAGGAACGGGGTCGCCTTGCCGTGGTGCAGGCGCTGGTAGTTGCTCTTGGTGGCCTGCACCGACGGTGCCGCCTGGGAGAGACCGATGTTGCCCGGCTCGGGCTTGGCCTGGATCAGGAGGTGCGGCACAGGCTCGTGCGGCTGCATGCCGCGCCGCTGCATCAGGAAACCGAGAATGCCGATCTCGGGCTGGTCGATCAGGGGCTGGTGCAGCGTGATCCTGCCGCCGGCCTCCGCCTCGACGCCCACGATGCTGAAGAAGCCGCCGGAGCGATGCCGCAAGGCGCCCTCGGCGTAGATCCATTCCTGTGAGTCCCGCCAGGGAATCTCCCGAACAGCCATGTCACACAGCTTGCGCCGAAGCTCCAGCCAGGACGACAGTGACGCGGATGGCATGGAGTACGGGCGGTGACGGAGTGGCAGGAGCAGCTCCGCCGGCGAAACTAACCCCGGAAGGCGCGGGGTCAGCGGGCACGGTCAGCAGGATGCGTCAGCTGGCCACGTAGGCCTCGACCGCCTCGCTGAGCCGACGCAGGCCGGCGAGTCCGTCGCGCTCCAGGTTGCGCACCCGATCCCGGCTGATGCCGAGCACCCTGCCGATGCCCGTGAGGCTCATCGGCTCAGAGGTCTCGGCGGAATCCGGATCGATGCCGTAGCGCATCTTCAGCACACGCCCCTGCAGTTCCGGCAGCTGCTCCAGCAGCGCCCGCAGGTCCCCCTTCAGGCACTCCCCGTCCACACGCTCCTCCGGCAGCTCCCCATCCCCCGCCAGCAGATCCAGCAGCTCCGTGTCCTCCCCATCCCCCACCTTCGTCTCCAGACTCACCGGCTGACGCGCACGGCACAGCAGGTCCTTCACCTCCTCCTCCGGCAGCTCCACATACCCCGCCAGCTCCGTCACCGTCGGCGTGCGGCCCAGCTCCTGGCTCAGTTCCCGCTGACCCTTCTTCAGCTTGTTCAGCGTCTCGGTGATGTGGATCGGCAGCCGGATCGTGCGGCTCTTCTCCGCAATCGCCCGCGTGATCCCCTGCCGGATCCACCAGTACGCATACGTACTGAACTTGTAACCCCGTGTCGGGTCGAACTTCTCCACACCCCGCACCAGGCCAATGGTCCCCTCCTGGATCAGGTCCAGCAGCTCCATGTTCCGCTTGGTGTACTTCTTCGCCACGCTCACCACCAGGCGCAGATTCGCCGCCACCATCCGCTCCTTCGCCCGACGGCCCGCCTGCAGGCGCTTGCGCAGCACAGGACCGCTCAGACCCAACGCCTTCGCCAGCTCCGCCGCACTCGGACGCGTCCCGCCCGCACGCATCGTCAGCTCCTGCTCCGTCTCCTCGATCGCCATCAGCTCCTGCACCTGGCGGCCCAGCGTGATCTCCTGCTCGTGCGTCAGCAGCGGCACCCGGCCGATGTCGCGCAGGTAGCTGCGCACCAGATCCCCATCGACCGCGGGCATCTGGCGGGCGGGGCGATCGGGGGAGACCGCAACGCCGGAGAGGCTGGTCGGGTCAGGGGCAAGAGCAAGCATCATGGTTCCGGGCCCTTGAAGTTCCGTTAAGCCTAACCTGAAGAAGTGTGAACCTCTTCTCATCTGGGCGCGGCGGCCGCCTGCCGATGCCCATCCCCGGGGCTCATCCCGTACCCAGGCGGCCGATCAGCCAGCCGGCGGTCTGCAGGTAGATGAACACGCCGGCCACGTCCGTGGCGGTGGTGATGAAGGGGGCCGACATCAACGCCGGATCCAGGCCCAGCCGGTCGAACAGCAGCGGCAGGGCCGCCCCCGCCGTGGCCGCCAGGGTGGTGATGGCCAGCAGGCTCATCCCCACGGACAGCCCCACCAGCGGTCCCTCGCCGCGCCACCAGGCCCAGGGCACCACCACCACCAGCATCAGCACGCCCAGCAGGGCTCCGGCGACGGCTTCCCGCAGGATCGTGCGCGTCGCCCCCAGCGACTGGATCCGCTGGGTGCTCAGACCGCGGATCACCACGGTGGAGCTCTGGGCCCCCACGTTCCCGCCCGTGCCGATCAGCAGGGGGATGAAGGCCGCCAGCACCACCACCTGGCTGAGCACCTTGCCCTGCAGGGCGATGACCTCGGAGGTGAAGCCATTGGCCACCACCAGCACCGAGAGCCACACCACCCGCCGCCGGGCCACGGTGAACAGATTGCTCTGGAAGTAATCGTCCTCGTCGCCCGCCTGCACGGCACCGGCGGCGTAGAGGTCGCGGGTGGCCTCCTGCTCGATCACGTCGATCACGTCATCGACGGTGACGATCCCGACCAGCCGCTGCTCCCGGTCCACCACGGGCACGGCGAGAAAGTCGTAGCGCTGGATCGCCCGGGCCACCTCCTCCTGGTCGGTCTCGGTGGAGACGCTCACCACTTCGCGGGTCATCACATCCCCGATGCGGGCCTGGGGATCGGCCACCACCAGATCCCGCAGTGACAGGATCCCGGTGAGATGGCGGGAGCCGTCCGTCACGTAGAGGGAATAGACGGTCTCGGTCTCCCGGGCCCGGCGGCGCACCAGCTCGAGGGCCTGGGCGGCGCTGTGGAACTCCTTCAGATCGATGAACTCGGTGGTCATCAACCGGCCGGCGGTCTCGGCCTCGTAGCCGAGCAGCTGGGCGGTGACGCGACGCTCCGCCGGGCTCAGCTCGGCCAGCAGCCGGCGAACCACCTTGGCGGGGAGCTCATCGAACAGCCGCACCCGGTCATCGGGGGACATCTTCTCGACGAGCTCCAGCACCTCCCCGGAGCGGAGCCGGTCGAGGAGGGTCTGCTGCACGCTGGGGTCGAGGTATTCGTACACCTCGATGGCCTCGTCCTTGGGCAGCAGGCGAAAGGCCAGGGCCTGGAGGGTGCGGGGCAGGGTCCCGATCGCCTCGGCGATGTCCACCTCCTGCACGGGCTGCAGCAGCAGCTTCGCCCCGTCGTAGTTGCCGGCCTCCAGCAGGGTCTCCAGCTGCCGGGCGACCACGTCGGCCAGCGGCACACCCCCGCCTCCCACCGGGGAGGTCTTCAGGTTCACGCTGGTGCCGTTCGCTTCGCTCATCGGCCCGGAGCCACGGCAGTGTCGAGTTTATGGGCCGGCCGCGGGGAGCAGCCGCTAGCGTCCGGCCGCCGAAAACGGAACGATCCATGGCCGTGAACGTGAGCGATGTGATGGTGCGCGACGCCCAGGGAGGCCAGCGGCGTCTGGGTGAATGGGGCGGCCAGGTGCTGCTGATCGTCAACGTCGCCAGCCGCTGCGGCTTCACCCGTCAGTACGCCGGGCTGCAGAAGCTGCAGGAGACCTACGGCCCGCAGGGCCTGGCGGTGCTCGGCTTCCCCTGCAATGACTTCGGCGCCCAGGAGCCCGGCAGCCTGCCGGAAATCCAGCAGTTCTGCTCCACCACCTACGGGGCCGATTTCACCCTGTTCGACAAGGTGGTGATGGCCGAGGCGCCCTACACGACCCTCACCCAGGCCGAGCCCAGCGGCCCGGTGGCCTGGAATTTCGAGAAGTTTCTGGTGGGCAAGGACGGCACGGTGCTCGCCCGCTTCAAGAGCGGCGTGGAGCCTGAGGCTGCCGAGCTCACCAGCGCCATCGAAGCCGCCCTGGCGGCCTGAAGGCCCCTGAAGGCCCCGGTGATCAGCCCGCCAGCCAGCCGCGGCGGGCACCGGCGCCGGTGGCCAGTTCCACCTGCAGCCAGCGCTCGCCCCCAGGCCGGGCCCAGCTGCGCAGGACCCGCAGCGGAACCCCTGCCTGGGCCTGGGCGATGGCCGGGGCCTGCCGTTCCGGCGCGCAGCGCAGCACCTGGGGCACCGCGCTGAGCACGGGCTCGCGGCTGCTCTGGCGCCGCCGCAGTTCCGGCGTCCGCCAGTCGGCTCCCCCGGCCGGCAGACCGGCGGGAGCAACCAGGGCAAAGCCGAGCAGGGCCATCCAGCGCCAGGGCGCGAGCAGCGGAGAGGACGCAACCATCAACGGCCCTCCCTCAGATGTCGAGCTGGGCCAGATCCAGTTCAGCGCTGTGGGTCTCGATGAACTCACGGCGCGGAGCCACCTTGTCTCCCATCAGGATCGTGAAGATACGGTCGGCCTCGAGCGCATCCTCGATCTCCACCCGCTTCATCATGCGGGTGGCAGGATCCATGGTGGTTTCCCATAACTGCTTGGGCATCATTTCACCCAAGCCCTTGAACCGCTGGATCGTGTAGTTGGCCTTTTCCCCAAAACCCTGGATGGTCTTCTTGAGGTCGTTTTCGTTGTAGCAGTAAGTGTGATTCTTGCCGCGCTCAACCTTGTAGAGCGGCGGGCAGGCGATGTAGATGTATCCGCCTTCCACCAGAGCCTTCTGGTAACGGAAGAAGAACGTCAGAATCAGGGTGCGGATGTGAGCGCCGTCGACGTCAGCGTCGGTCATGATCACGATCCGGTGGTAACGGAGATTCTTCTCGTCGAACTCCTCACCCTTGATGCCGAGACCCAGGGCCGTGATCAGGGCCTGAATTTCCGTGTTCTTGTAGATCTTGGCGTCGTCGGTCTTCTCGATGTTGAGAATCTTGCCCCGCAGGGGGAGGATCGCCTGGAAGCGCCTGTCCCGACCCTGCTTGGCGGAGCCGCCAGCGGAGTCGCCCTCAACGATGTAGATCTCGGATTCGGAGGGGTCCCGGGAAGAGCAGTCGGCCAGCTTGCCGGGCAGGGTTGAACTCTCGAGCACGCTCTTGCGCCGCACCAGCTCGCGGGCCCGGCGGGCGGCCTCGGCGGCATTGAACGCCTGGATCGCCTTTTCGAGGATCAGGTCGATAACGGATGGATTGAACTCGAGAAATTCACCGAGGGCCTCACCCACCAGGGTGTCGACGATGCCCCGCACCTCGGTGTTGCCGAGCTTGGTCTTCGTCTGGCCCTCGAACTCGGGCTCGGGCACCTTCACCGAGAGCACGGCCGTGAGGCCCTCGCGAATGTTCTCGCCGGCAAGGTTGGCATCGGCGTCCTTGCGCTTGCCCCGTTTCTTGGCGAAGGCATTGAGGGTGCGGGTGAGCACGGTCTTGAGCCCCTCGATGTGGGTGCCCCCATCCACCGTTCGGATGTTGTTGGCAAAGCCGAGGATGCTGTCGGAGTAGGCATCCACGCACCACTGCAGGGCCGCCTCCACCTGAACGCCTTCCTTCTCGGCGTTCACATAGATGATGTCGGGATGGAGCGGATCCTTCTCCGCGTTCATGTAAGCGACGTATTCGCGGATGCCGCCCTCGTAGAAGTAGATCTCCTCGTGGGGCTCACCGGCGGCGTTGCGGGCGCTGGCGCGCTCGTCGCGGAAGACGATCCGTACCCCGCCGTTGAGGTAGGCGAGCTCACGCAGCCGCGAGGAGAGGGTCTGGTAGTCGAACTCGATGCCGACGGTGAAGATCTCCTGGTCGGGCTTGAAACACACGGATGTTCCGGTCCGGCCCGGCTCGGCAGGGTCACCGGGGGTGGAGCGGAGCGTGCCGATCGGCGCACCGCGCTCGAAGCGCTGGGTGTGCACCTGGTCGTGGCGGTGGACGGTGACCTCGACCCACTCGGAGAGGGCGTTGACCACGGACACGCCGACGCCATGCAGACCGCCGGAGACCTTGTAGCCACCGGCCCCGAACTTGCCGCCGGCATGCAGCACGGTGAGCACCGTCTCGAGGGCGCTCCTGCCGGTACGGGGGTGGATGTCGGTGGGGATGCCGCGGCCGTTGTCGGTGACCGCGCAGGAACCGTCGTCGTTGAGCACAACGAGGATCTGGTCGCAATGGCCCGCCAGAGCCTCATCCACCGAGTTGTCCACCACCTCGTAGACGAGGTGGTGAAGCCCGCGCGGCCCGGTCGAGCCGATGTACATCCCGGGGCGCTTCCGGACCGGCTCCAGGCCTTCGAGCACCTGGATCTGCTCGGCACCGTAGGCGGCCTGAACTTTGGTGGCTTCGCTCATGCGGGAGGGGCTTCCCAGGGGTCGGGCAGAGGCGGCGACTGGCCCTGGACAAGAGGGGCGAGAAGTGGTGAAAACCCTTCTACAGGAGGGAATCTACCATCGTTCTCCCGCCGGCCCAGGGGGCTGTCGGCCAGCTGGCAGGGTGGGGGAATGGCCAGCGATCCGCCCGCCGATCACCACCCCGAACCGGCTGGGGATCCCCCAGGGGATCTCGGCGGGGATCGGCCGCTGGTGCTGGTGCTGCTGGGACCCACCGCCAGCGGCAAGACGGAGCTGGCGATCGGCCTGGCCCGGAGCCTCGACCTGGCGGTGCTGAACGTGGACTCGCGCCAGCTCTACCGCGGCATGGACGTGGGCACCGCCAAGCCCACAGCCGCCCAGCAGGCCCAGGCCCGCCACGAGCTGCTCGACCTGCGGGATCCGGATCAGCCGATCAATCTGCAGGAATTCCGGGCCCTGGCGGCCCCTCTGATCGCAGCGGAACACCGGCGCACCCAGGCCGCCGCGGGAGGCCCGATGGCGCTGCTGGCGGGCGGCAGCGGCCTGTACCTCAAGGCGCTCACCCAGGGCCTGCAGCCGCCGGCAGTCCCGCCGCAGCCGGAGTTACGGGCCCAGCTGGTCGCCCTCGGCCAGCCCGTGTGCCACCAACTGCTGCAGCAGGCCGATCCGATCGCCGCCGCCCGGATCGCCGCCGCCGACGCCGTGCGCACGCAGCGGGCCCTGGAGGTGCTCTACGCCACGGGGCGGCCGCTGTCCGCCCAGCAGGGCGCCACGCCCCCCGCCTGGCGGGTGGTGGAGCTGGGGCTCGATCCGCCCGATCTGCAGGCCCGCATCCAGACCCGCACCCGCGGGCTCTTCGCCGCCGGCCTGGTGGCCGAGACCGAGCAGCTGATCGGCCGCTACGGCGCGGCCCTTCCCCTGCTCGACACCATCGGTTACCGGGAGGCCAGGCAGCTGCTGGCGGGCGAGCTCGACGAGGCCGAGGCGATCCGGATCACCGGCCAGCGCACCCGGCAGTTCGCCAAGCGCCAGCGCACCTGGTTCCGCCGCCAGCACCGGCCGATCTGGCTGGAGGCGGGCCGGCCGGAGACGCGGTTGCAACAGGCGTTGCAGGAGATCGAGCGCGTTCTAGGGTGAAGGGTGTGTTGCCCGCGCCAGGCGCGGCGGCCTGTCCCCCCTGCATCCCGCAGACCCTCACCCCACTGAATGCCTCCCCGTCCCCGTTTTGACCGCCGAGCCCCCGTTCGGGAGCTGCCCAACATCAATGACCGGATCAACTACCCCCAGTTGCGGGTGGTCGACGCCGACGGCAGTCAACTCGGAGTGATCACACGGGAAGCGGCCCTGGAGGTCGCGAGGGATCGGGAGCTCGATCTGGTGCTCGTGAGCGAGAAGGCCGATCCACCGGTCTGCCGGATCATGGACTACGGCAAGTACAAGTTCGAGCAGGAAAAAAAGGCCAAGGAAGCGAAGAAGAAGTCGCATCAGACGGAAGTCAAGGAAGTCAAGATGCGCTACAAGATCGACCAGCACGACTATGACGTGCGCATCGGTCAAGCCTCTCGATTCCTCAAGGCCGGCGACAAGGTCAAGTGCACGGTGATCTTCCGGGGCCGGGAGATCCAGCACACGGCCCTCGCCGAGGTGCTGCTCATGCGGATGGCGAAAGACCTCGAGGCCGCCGCCGAGATCCAGCAGCCCCCGAAACGGGAAGGCCGCAACATGATCATGTTCCTGAGTCCCCGCAAGACCACAGCCGTCAAGACGGCCGCCAAGCCCGCCCCCAAGGCCAAGGCCGGCGAAGCCCCCGCCGCTGCAGCCAGCAAGAGCCCCGGCTGAGGGCCTGGGGCTTCCCTCAGGGGACTTCCCTCCGTGGGCTTGCCTCAGGTCGGGGCCGGCGGCTTCAAGCTGGCCGCGAAGATCTCCAGCATCGCCGTCCAGCCTTCGGCTGCGGCCTGGGGCCGGAAGTCGGCGCGGGCCTCGCACATGTAGCCATGCCCGGCCCGGGGCGCGACCACCAGCCGCCGGGTGCGCTCCGGGCGGCGCTCGGCCTCGGCAGCGAGCGCTGCGGCGATGGCCTCCTGCTCGGCCGGTGGCATCAGCGGATCCTCCGCGCCGCAGAAGCAGATCAGATTCCCCGGCACCTCCGGCAGCACGGCCAGGGTGGGGGGGCCGCCGCCGGGGCGGTCCGTGGACACCCGCGCCCCGTAGAAATCACAGGTGGCCGCCACCTGCGGCAGGGTGGAGGCCAGCAGGGCGAGGTGGCCGCCGAAGCAGAAGCCGACGCAGCCGATCGGGCGCTGCTCCAGACCGGGGCGGCTCTGCAGCCAGGCCACGGCGCGCCGGGCATCGTCCAGAAACTGATCGGCCGTCACCTGGTCGCGGTGCTGGCGGCCAAGCGCCAGGCCCGCGGCGTCGTAGGCCGCATCGAGCTCCGGAGCCGTGCGCGCGAAGATCGGCAGCGCCAGGGCGCCATAGCCCGCCGCGGCCAGACGGTCCGCCACGTCCCGCACCCAGCCGTTGAGGCCGAAGACCTCGGGCAACACCAGCACGGCGGCCCGGGGCGGATCGCCGGCGGGCCGCGCCCACCAGCAGCGCAGCGGCGGCGAGGCGCCGTCGGCGCTCAGCAGCTGCCAGCCGGAGCAGACGGCGTGGGGGCCTGGGTTGGACATCGCGCCGCCGGCAGCTGGGGCGATTCTGGCGGGGGCGGCGGGGACAACCGGCACACTCCCGTATGCCAACGGGGGGATTGTCCCTCAGGCCGTTGCTCCGTATGGTGACCACCAGCCCATCTGGCCCACCCCGGCGTGCGATTCCATATCCAGCAGGAAAGCGACATCCCGGCGTCGACCCAGCTCTACAACCAGATCTGCTTCGCGATCGCGGCCCGGCACTACCCCCCGGGCCACCGCCTGCCGAGTACGCGGCAGCTGGCCATGCAGACCGGTCTGCACCGCAACACGATCAGCAAGGTGTACCGCCAGCTGGAGAGCGACGGGGTGGTGGAGGCCATGGCCGGCTCCGGCATCTACGTGCGCGACCAGCAGAAGCCCCGCGACATCAAGCTGCCGCCGGGGCCCCGCAGCCGCGTCCTGCCCGATATCGACCGCCAGGTGCGCCAGAGCATCGACGGGCTGCTCAACGGCGGCTGCACCCTGCAGCAGGCCCGCGACATGCTCACCCGGGAGATCGACTGGCGGCTGCGCTGCGGCGCCCGGGTGCTGGTGAGCACGCCGCGGGAGGACATCGGCGCCTCGATGCTCATCGCCGAGGAGCTCGCCCCCAACCTGGAGGTGCCGGTGGAGGTGGTGCCGATGGAGGAGCTGGAGGGGGTGCTGGAGAGCTCCAACAACGGCACCGTGGTCACCAGCCGCTATTTCCTTCAGCCCGTGGAGGAGATCGCCAAGCGCCACGGCGTGCGGGCGGTGCCGGTGGACCTCAACGACTTCCGCCACGAGCTGGATCTGCTCAAGGAGCTGCGGGCCGGCAGCTGCGTCGGCCTGGTGAGCATCAGCCCGGGGATCCTGCGGGCGGCGGAGGTGATCCTGCACAGCCTGCGGGGCAATGATCTGCTGGTGATGACCGCCAACCCGGACACCGGCAGCCGCCTGCTGGCCCTGCTGCGGGCTGCCAGCCACGTGCTCTGCGACCGGCCAAGCCTGCAGCTGGTGGAGCAGAGCCTGCGGCAGAACCGCGCCCAGCTGATGCGGATGCCCGTGGTGCACTGCGCCCAGAGCTACCTGGGAGGAGCCACGATCGACCAGCTGCGCAAGGAGATCGGGGTGCTGGCCGCCTGAGCGGTGCCTTGATCTGCGTGGCTTGATCTGACAAGCGGATGAAGAGATTCGAACTCTCGACCCTCTCCTTGGCAAGGAGATGCTCTACCACTGAGCTACATCCGCAGACCGCAGAGCCGTCGGTGGAAACCGCTGGCTGGGGCTGGCCGGCATCACCGGCGAAGTGATCATGCACGAGCGGGGGCCCCTCGGTCAAACCATGCCGGGCTCCGGCAGGATGCCCTGATGCTCAAGTCCATCCGGGCCGACCTGGCGATCATCAAGGAGCGTGATCCCGCGGCGCGGGGCACGCTCGAGATCCTGCTCTGCTATCCGGGGCTGCATGCCCTGGTGCTCCACCGGATCAGCCATGGCCTGTGGCGGGCCGGGCTGCCGGTGCTGCCGCGGCTGCTGAGCCAGCTGGGCCGCCTGCTCACCGGCATCGAGATCCACCCGGGCGCCCGGATCGGCCATGGGGTGTTCATCGACCACGGCATGGGGGTGGTGATCGGCGAGACCACGGTGGTGGGGGACAAGTGCCTGCTCTACCAGGGGGTGACCCTGGGGGGCACCGGCAAGACCCATGGCAAGCGGCACCCGACCCTGGCCGAGAACGTGGTGGTGGGAGCGGGGGCCAAGGTGCTGGGCGCGATCAGCGTGGGGGCCAACACGCGGATCGGCGCCGGCTCGGTGGTGCTGCGCGACGTGGGGCCGGACAGCACGGTGGTGGGCATCCCCGGCCGCGTGGTGCACCAGAGCGGCGTGCGGGTCGATCCACTGGCCCACTCCGCCCTGCCGGACACCGAGGCGAACGTGATCCGCAACCTGATGGAGCGGATCGACGCCCTGGAGGGGGAGCTGGCGCGGGCCCAGGGCTGCCTGCGGGAACTGGCCGCCGGACGCCCCCTGCCGGAGCCCTGCCGCGGCGAGGCCCAGAACCTCAAGGACCGGGAGATCCTCGAGTTCCTTGGCGACAACCCCGGCACCACCGGCTGAGGCCTCTCAAAAGAGCCGCCTCGAGCCGCTCAGACGGCGGCGCCCTGGGGCGCAGGAGCCGGCTGGAACATGAACATCGAGTAGATCACGTTGCGACGCATCTGGGTCATCATCTCGAGGAACATGTCGTAGCCCTCGTTCTTGTATTCGATCAGCGGATCCTTCTGGCCGTAGCCGCGCAGGCCCACCGATTCGCGCAGGGCATCCATCGCCTGGAGGTGTTCCCGCCAGAGGGTGTCGATCTGCTGGAGGATGAAGAAGCGCTCGGCCTCGCGCATCAGCCCGGGCCGCTGCTGCTCGATCTGACCCTCCTTGATGTCGTAGGCATTGCGCATCTGCTCCTGCAGGAAGGCCTTGAGTTCCTCCATGGCCAGGCCCTGAAGCTGCGCGGGCTGCAGATCCTCGAGCAGGTAGATGAACTCCTTCACCTTCTCCACCAGGCGCGTGAGGTCCCACTCCTCGGGGGGGAGGTCGGGGTTCACATAGGCCTCGACAATGTCATCGATGGTGCGCTCGCCGTAGCCGATCACCTGCTGCTTGAGGCCGCGGCCCTCCAGCACGCGGCGGCGCTCGGCATACACCGCCTTGCGCTGGTTGTTCATCACCTCGTCGTACTCGAACACCTGCTTGCGGATGTCGTAGTAGTAGGTCTCGACCTTCTTCTGGGCTCCCTCGAGGGAGCGGGTGAGCATGCCCGACTCGATCGGCATGTCCTCCTCCACCCGGAAGGCATTCATCAGGCCGGCCACCCGGTCGCCGCCGAAGATCCGCAGCAGGTTGTCCTCCAGGGAGAGGAAGAAGCGGGTGGAGCCGGGGTCGCCCTGGCGGCCGGCACGGCCGCGCAGCTGGTTGTCGACCCGGCGGGATTCGTGGCGCTCGGTGCCGATCACGTGCAGGCCGCCGGCCTCCCGCACCTTGCCTTCCTCCTCCTTCACCACGGCGTCATAGGTGGCCTTGACCTCGGCAATGCGCTCCCGCAGCAGCTGGATGTGGGCGTCGTCCGTGGGAGCCTTCTCGGCCGCCTGGGCGATGCGGTCCTCCAGCTCCAGCACCGTGAGGCTCCGGTCTCCCCAGGCCTTCACCAGCTCCTTGGCCAGGGCCGAGAGGGCATGCTCCAGTTCATCGGGCAAGGCGCAGGGGTAGAGCGCGCCGATGGCCCGCGCCTCGGAGGGGGCCTTGGCCTGCTGTGCCCGGGATGCCGCGCCGAACCCCGGGGCCGCCTCCGGGGCCCGCTGCAGGGGCACGGGCGGGCGGTGGCCCTCCTCGGGACGCACCAGCACCGGCAGCAGCACCTCACGCAGCTTGAGGCGAGCCATGTAATCGCTGTTGCCGCCGAGGATGATGTCGGTGCCGCGGCCGGCCATGTTGGTGGCGATGGTCACAGCGCCGGCCCGGCCGGCCTGGGCGACGATCTCGGCCTCCCGCTCCACGTTCTCGGGTTTGGCATTGAGCAGGTTGTGGGGGATCTCCTGCTCGGCCAGCAGGGCGGAGAGCAGCTCCGACTTCTCCACGCTGGTGGTGCCCACCAGCACCGGCCGGGCGCTCTTGTGGACCTCGGCGGTCTCCAGGGCCACCGCGCGCCACTTGGCGGGCTCGGTCTTGTACACCTGGTCGGTCCAGTCGGAGCGGGAGCGGGGCCGGTTGGTGGGCACGATGGTGACTTCGAGCTTGTAGGTCTTCTCGAACTCCACCTCCTCGGTCTTGGCGGTGCCGGTCATGCCGGCCAGGCGGGGATAGAGCAGGAAGAAGTTCTGGTAGGTGATCGAGGCGAGGGTCTGGGTCTCGGGCTGGATCGGCAGGTTCTCCTTGGCCTCGATCGCCTGGTGCTGACCGTCGCTCCAGCGGCGACCGGGCATCACCCGGCCGGTGAACTCATCGACGATCACGGCGTCGCTGCCGCGCACGATGTAGTTGACGTCCTTGACGAACAGCTCCTTGGCCTTGAGGGCATTGTTGATGTAGTGGGCCCAGGGATCGGCCGGATCGAACAGATCGCCCACCCCCAGAAACTGCTCGGCCTTGGCGAAGCCCTCGTCGGTGAGGGTGCAGCTGCGCTGCTTCTCATCCACCTCGTAATCGCCCTCGGGGTCGATGCCGTCCTTGCCCAGTTCAGCGGCACGCTCAAGCCGCGCCGCCACCTCGGCGGCCTTCTGGTACTTCTCCTGGGGCCGCTCCACCTGGCCGGAGATGATCAGGGGTGTGCGGGCCTCGTCGATCAGGATCGAATCGACCTCGTCGATCACGCAGTAGTGGAAATCGCGCTGCACCACCTCGGCGATGTCGGTCGCCATGTTGTCGCGCAGGTAGTCGAACCCGAGCTCGCTGTTGGTGGCGTAGGTGATGTCGCAGGCGTAGTTGTCGCGCCGATCCGGTGGCGCCATGTCCTGCTGGATCAGGCCGACGGAGAGGCCGAGGAAGCGGTGGATCTGGCCCATCCACTCAGCGTCGCGGCGGGCCAGGTAGTCGTTCACCGTCACCACGTGCACGCCGCGGCCGGTGAGGGCATTGAGGTAGCTGGGCAGGGTGGCCACCAGCGTCTTGCCCTCGCCGGTCTTCATCTCGGCGATCTGGCCGTCGTGCAGCACCATGCCGCCGATCAGCTGCACGTCGAAGTGGCGCATGCCGAGCACCCGCTTGCCGGCCTCACGCACCACAGCGAAGGCCTGGGGCAGCAGCTCGTCGAGCAGCTTCCGCTCGCGCTCCAGGGTGGCCTCGCTGCTCAGTCCGCGGCTGCGGCACTCCTCCTGATGGCTGACCAGCTTCTGGCGGAACTCGCCGGTGAGGCCGCGCAGCTCGTCGTCGCTGAGGGGGGCGATCTCCTCCTCCAGCAGGTTCACGTCGGAGACGATCGGCTGGTAGCGCTTCAGCTTGCGGGCATTGGGGTCACCCAGCAGGAGCTTGAGCATGGTGAGATCGGCTACCAGGGCAGTACCGGCAGCCTACCGAGGCTGCCCGGCCAGATCGGCGGCGGCAGGGGTCGCGGGGCGGTAGTCCGGAACCAGGCGCCGCAACGCCTGGAGAGCACGGGCCTCATCCCAGCGGCCCAGGGCCGATTCCAGCTCCGCCAGGAGCTCGTCGAGGCGCCGGGGTGAGAGGCAGACCTCCCGTGCCCTGCGGATGAGCGGGTGGGCGGTGGGGTCGCTGTCGCCGGCCAGCAGCAGCTCCTCATGCAACTTCTCGCCGGGCCTCAGACCGGTGAAGTGGATCGCGATGTCGCCCTCGGGGTGAGCAGCGTCCCGCACGCTGGCGCCGGAGAGCTGGATCATCTGGCGGGCCAGGTCGGCGATCCGCACCGGATTCCCCATGTCGAGCAGGAACACCTCGCCGCCGATGGCCATGGCGCTGGCCTGGAGCACCAGCTGCACGGCCTCGGGAATGGTCATGAAGAAGCGGGTGACCTCCGGGTGGGTGACGGTGAGGGGCCCCCCTTCGGCGATCTGGCGGCGGAAGAGAGGCACCACCGACCCCGAGGAGCCGAGCACATTGCCGAAGCGCACCATCGCGCAGATCGTGCGGTTCTGGCTGGCGGCGGCGTTCTGCACCAGGAGTTCGCACACCCGCTTGCTGGCCCCCATGGCGCTGGTGGGGCGCACGGCCTTGTCGGTGGAGATGAGGGTGAAGCGCTCCAGGCCGCAGGCGAGGGCGGCCGCCAGGGCACTGCGGGTGCCGTGGAGGTTGTTGGCCAGACCGGCGCAGATGTTGGCCTCCACCAGCGGCACGTGCTTGTAGGCGGCGGCATGGAAGAGCACCTCGACCCCCTCGGCCCGCAGCACCCCCTCCACGAAGGCCTGCTCGGCCACATCGCCGAGCACCTCCACCACCGGCACGTCCACGGCCCAGGAGGCGAGCTCCTGGCCGAGCGTGTAGAGGGCCAGCTCGCTGCGTTCGAGCAGCACCAGCCGGGCCGGGCGCAGCCGCAGGATCTGGCGGCACAGCTCCGAGCCGATCGAGCCGCCCGCGCCGCTCACCAGCACGCTGCGGCCGCTGATCGCCGCCGCGAGCAGGGCGGGGTCGGGCGGCACGCTCTCGCGACCGAGCAGGTCCTCGATCGGCACGGGCCGCAGGGTATCGATCCGGGCGCGACCGGAGGCGATCTCCTCCACCGAGGGCACCTGCAGCACCGGGACCCCGTAGCCCTGCAGGTCGGCGAGCAGGCGCCGGCGCTCGCGGGCCTCGAGGGAGGGGGTGGAGAGGATCAGCTGATCGACGCGGCCGCGGCGCAGCAGCCGGGGCAGCTGGGCGGGCGGCAGCACCGGCACGCCGTAGAGGGTGCGGTGCCAGAGGCCGGGGTCGTCGTCGAGGAAGGCAGCGATGCGGGTGTCGTGGCCGAGCCGCAGCGCCGCGGCCAGTTGGGCGGCGGCGGCTCCGGCCCCCACGATCACCACCCGCTGGCGGCGGGGCCGCGGGCCGCGGGGCACCTGCCCCAGCAACAGATCGCGCAGCGCAAAGCGCAGACCGCCGGTGAACACGGTGAGCAGGATCCAGAGCAGCAACCAGCTGCTGCGGGGCGGGGCAGGCTGCTGCAGCTGCAGGCCGGCGAAGGCCACCAGCAAGACGAGCAGGGCGTTGCGGATGGCGAGCTGGTAGAGGGCGGCGCTGCCCACGTAGCGGGTGAGGCCGCGGTACTGACCGCTGAGGGCATAGAGCGGCAGGCCGATCGCCAGCGCCGTGGGCAGCAGCCAGAGCGACTCCTGCAGCTCGGGGGGCCAGGGATCGGCCAGACGCAGCAGAAAGCTGAGCCACACCGCCAGGGGCAGCAGCACCACATCCGCCGCCAGCAGGGGCAGGCGACGAACCAGCAGCGGGATGCGGCCGAGCACCGGCCAGCGGACTCTCAGCGCCACCCTGGTGGCTGCGATGGGGCGCTCACCGTAGACGGGGCGGCAAAGGGCACCGCCACGCGCCGCTCCAGCACCAGCCCGAGCAGGAGCGCGGCGGCCGCCAGGGGGAACAGCCAGGACCAGCCCCCCGCCAGCCAGGCCAGGGCCAGCGCGCCGGTGGCAGCAATGTAGAGCCCAGCCACGCAGCCGTGGCTCCAGCCGGCCTGCTGGAGACGCTGGTAGAGATGGAGCCGATGGGCCTGCCACACCCTCTGGCCCGCGAGCAGACGGCGCAGCAGGCAGAGGCCGGCGTCGGCCAGCAGGGGGGTGGCCACCAGCAGCAGGGCCAACGCGGACGGCCAACCCGGTGCCTGCAGCAGGGCGCCGGCGAACACGGCCCCGAGGAAGGTGCTGCCGGCATCGCCCATGAACAGGCGCGCCGGGCTCCAGTTCCAGGGCAGGAAGCCGATCAGGGCCCCCACCAGGGGCCAGAGCGCCGGCTGGGCGGCGTCGGCTGGGGCGCTGGCGGCGGTGGCCAGCAGCACCGCCAGGCAGCCGGCCACCAGGCCGTCGAGGCCGTCCATGAAGTTGGTGAGGTTGATCAGGGCGGTGGCCGCCAGCACGAGGGCAACCACGACCCACGCCGCCACGCCGGCCCACGGACTCACCGCCACCAGGGCCAGGGCCGTGGCCAGCTGGGCCGCCAGGCGGAGCGCTGGCGCCATGGAGTGGCGGTCGTCCAGGAATCCCACCAGGGCCAGGGGCAGGGCCAGTAGCGGTAGAGAGCTGCCCAGCAGCAGGGCGCCGCCGCTGCCCACCAGGGCGAACACCACCCCGCCGCCGCGGGGGGTGACGCGCCGGTGGGAACTGCGGGCGTTGGGGTGGTCGGGGAAGGCCCGGCGCAGCAGGGGCAGCAGCAGGGCGAGCAGGGCCCAGCAGAGCAGGGCGGAGGCCAGGGTGGTGGCCAGGAGGAGCGCGGGCATGGGCGGTGGGCTCAGCTGGGCTCAGGGGAGAAGGCAGCCTCCAGGGCGCTGCGCTGGTCAACGGGCTGCTGCCAGCCAAGGTCGCGCCGCACCAGGGAGCTGTCCACCACCAGGTTGCCGCTGAGCTGCAGCAGCTTCGGCCCGAGCACAGGGAGGCGACCGGCGGCGGCCAGCAGCGGCGTCGGCAGTGGGAACAGGCGGCAGGGGCGATGGCGCGCCCGGGCGATCAGGCGGATCAGCTCGGGGGTGGCAATGGTTTCGGCATCCGCCGCCACGTAGGTGCGATCGGCCGCAGCGGGATGGAGCAGGGCGTTGTGGATCAGGTCGATGAGATTGGGAAGAGCGATCAGGCTGCGCCGATTGGCCACGGCGCCCAGGGGCAGGGGCAGCCCCGCGTCCACGCAACGTCGCAGCAGGGCCAGGTTGCCGGGGGCACCGGGGCCATAGACAAGCGCCGGCCGCAAGATTGTGAGGCGGGTGGCGGTGCCGGCGAGGGTGCGGCGGATCAGCTGCTCGGCCTCCAGCTTGGAGGCGGCATAGGGGTTACCCGGCCGCAGGGGGCTGGCTTCGCTGATCGCCTCGCCGGGGGCTGTGGCGGCGCCGTGCACGCCGATGGAGCTGAGGAACAGCATCCGCTCCAGCCCCAGCCGGGCGGCCAGGGCGGCGGTGCGGCCGGCCAGGTGCACGTTCACCTGGTGCAGCTCGCGGGGGCCTGCGGCGCTGCGCGGCGGCCTGCGGTGGGCGATGGCGGCAGCATGAACAAGATGGGTAGGGGCAAAGCTCTTAAGGGCGGCGGGATCAAGCGCTCGGGTCGAGAAACCCATCACTGCGTGATCGCGGGAGAGGTCGCCCACCAGGGCCGTGCCGATGAAGCCGGTGGCTCCGGAGACAGCAATCCGCATCGTCACCCTCTACGAGGGAGCTGGGATCAGCTCCTGAGCCAGCTTGAGGTAGCGCTGCAGGCCGACCTGGGATGAGAACTGATCGGCGTACAACAACCGCGCCGCCTCCCGGCAGGAACTCAGCTGATGGGGGTTGTCAATCAATTGTTCGAGCAGGGAGCTGACCCCAAGGACATCTCCTGGAGCAAATCGGATGCCCGCCCCATGGGCGACCAACAACCGGCTCAGCTCCGTTTCGGGGCCGATGTAAAGCACTGGGATCCCCCTGGCGAGAAAACCAGCGAGCTTGCTGGGAACCACCAGACCATCGAAGCCTTCCCGGAGCGTCACGACGCCCAGATCCGCCAGCCCGAACGCGTGCGGGAGCAGGTGTGCAGGCACCAGGTCCTGAAAGGCAACACAACCTTCCAGCTGCCGCTCCAGCACAAAGGAGCGAGCCGAGACCAGGCGCGATCCACGCGCGGCAAACACACATTTGAACCGGCACGGGTCCCGATGAACACGCTCAACCGAAGCCAGGAGTGTTTCCCACTCATGAGCCTCTCCCAGGTTGCCCGAATAGAGCAGCACCAGCTCACGGCCAATCCCCCAGGGAGTCGCCAAGTGGTTGGCTGGCCTGCGATGGATCGCCAGATCACCCGTGGCCCAGTTGTTGATGCGCACGATGCGGCTGCTGTGAACACCTTTGCCGCGCAACACCTCGCTCGCGCTGGAATCGAGAGACACCACCCGCGCTGCGGAGCGGTAAGCCCACCCATACACACCAGTCAGCACACCGAAGAGCGGCACGGAGCGCAGGCGTGGGTATCGGGAAAACAACACCTCTGGATAGAGGTCCATGGCCACGATCAACAGCGGCACCCGCAGGATGGTGGCCACGCAAGCCATCAGCACCACCATGGGCGGCGGGTTGGTGAGTACCACCATCAACCGGGGCCGGAACCGCACCAGAGCCATCAGCGCCGCAAGCAGCGAGAAGGCCAGCTGACCCATCGCCTCACCCACATGGCCTTGGGCATCCAGGGGTTCAGGAAGCCAGAAGATGCGAACCCCAAGAGACTCAGGATTGAACGTGTCATTTGAATCCGGTGGCACATAGGGCCTGGAGCTGCAGATCACCTGCACCTGCCAATGCTTCTGCAACATTGCCACGATGTCCTGTGGGATCTGGGCACCACTCCACCCCTCAGGATAGAAATATCGCTCAACAAACAGGATGCCAGGAAACTCCAAAGCACGTCTAGCGAAGTACACTGGGCCTATTCAATTCAATACCTCACACGAGGGACTTGTACAAATCAAGAGTCTTCGCCGCAGCTGCACGCCAAGTAAAACGGCTGGCCATGCGCTGAGCTCTGGGAACTTTGCCGAACAGCTTACTCGGTTTGCGGACTAGGTTTACAAGAATATCTGCTAGTGCCGATGGGTCTCCCGCCCTATATACCTCGGCCTGGCCTTGGGCGAGCTCAAGATGCGCGGGGTTATCAGAACAAACCACTGGACATCCCATTAGCATTGCCTCCAAGACAGGAAACCCAAATCCTTCGTACCTGGAAGGGCATATTGTGGCCAAAGCAATTTTATATAGCCAAGCAAGCTCGGCGTCTGCGAGCTGAAGCGCAACCGCATAATCCGAGATATTGGAATCCCGTATTAAATTCAGCTCCGTATTGCTCCAAGGCATCCCAACAGCAACAAGGAGGAAATCACTGCAAGATCCTCGGACCATTGCAAGCGCCTTGATGAGATCATCGAATCCCTTATAATGACTTCGGCTACCCACATGGATCAGAACCGACCTTGAAAGACAGGCAGATACAAATACATTGTCTTTCGGCGGAACTGGAATAGTTCGCAGCATGTGATCACATCCGTGGCTGACAACACAGATTTTCTCTTGCGGGATATTAGGGTAAACCATTAAGATATCTTCCTTGGTGACCCTGGAAACTGCAATGAGTTTATCTGCTGCGTAGATAGCACGCTTTTTAAGCAACACATACTTGGGAATCCGACTCTGATATTGTGCATCGAATGAGCGGCATTAATTCATGGATCATATCGTGAATAGTAACAACTACTGGCATGCTCATGTATTTCAGAGCCAGATTTCGGTAATAAGTAGGATGGTAGACTACAGGCTTCTTTAGAATTACGTTGGCAAGAATAGGATCCATGAAGGATTTGACAACACATGCGTTCAAGCAGATATCATCAGCATTGGACAAAAATGCTGGGACGCTGATATTGCGATACTGTTCGAGGCCCGGATAGACAAAGGTAATATCTGATACCTCAAGCCCAAGCAACGCTTTAGTTAGATTTGTGAAATATCGGGATATTCCACCACCATATCGCTGAAGCGCGCTAATGTCAGAATCGAAGTAGACGGCAAAGGAATCTTGCATACTTACTTGGGCGATCAAATCCAGTTCCACATATCAAAGATCTGCATCCTCAAAAGCACTTTCTATATCTTGTCCCGGCACTTTAATTCGATTGTGAGAGAATGAGGACGGATTCGCCACCTAAAAGGACGGAGGCATAGTGTTCGCCAATAAAGTAGCGACTTATACTTCGAACAAGAGAACCGCATCGCTGTCTAATATTTTTTGATGGGGCTTGGCGGGATCGGCCCGTGTATGTAATTGACAAGATGTAGCAGCCAGCCTCGTCGAATAGAATTTTGACAGACTCTAAGGAGAAAAAGTGAATATGACCCACAAGCTCATACGATTGACGCAACGCCTTCGGGAAGATCAATGAAGAAACAGAGTGCTCAATAGGGATTAAGCACGCAAGATATTTAGCATTCTTAGAAACAAGAGAAACAAATCCAATGGGATCCCATAGATGCTCTAGGACATCAGATAGAATAATGAGGTCGGCACTTTGACGAATATCAAATTCTGAATTAATCAATCGCAGATTGGGCAGCCCAGGAAGAATTTGCCAAGCATCGTCTAGGCCACTAGAAGGATCGTAGCCAATAAAGTCTATTGATGGATACGCCTCTGCCATGCATGCCAATAGCTGCCCACTTCCACATCCTATATCGACTACTCTGACAACACCCGCCTTGCCAATAAGACTATTGAGAATTGGGACAAAGCAAGACAGCTTCCAGGGCGTATGGTCTCTATCCCAGTCAGGATTATTGGCTTGATATTCACCACTAAGATAGCGAGAATGCACTCCTACCACTTGAAGATGCTATACGCTATGATTTTCAACATAAGTATAAGTCCAATCAAGTAAGATGATACTTTTGGCTTAACACTCTGTGATGCAACTGCCTTGAACGCCTCTACTGCCACTAGCCATGGTCTTCGGGCTGACACTCCAGAGCCGCCAACCCATAGAACCACGGTATCAACGTGAGCATAGGAAAGCATCCCCCTCACTCTTATGAGATGCTCAAAGTCTCCTGCTATCTTATACCTAGGATTAAACGGGTTGGAAATGAGAAGACTTGTCTTGTACCATGAACCTTGATGCATTATTTTCCATCCAGATTGATAAGCCGCCAAGGACCTATAATAGCCCGCCAAGCTATTTCCATATGGCCTAACTCCACCATAGAGCCCTTGGAAAGTGATAAAATTACAGCTTCCGTACTCATTCTCGATGGCTTCTAAATCTATTTTCTGCAGAAATCTATCATCCGAACCTATGAATGTTATCCACTCTGAATGCGCCTTCTTGGCCATGCGATTCCATGCATCATATATTCCTTCATCGCTTTCACTGCATATTACATGCGCGAGGCCCAAGCTTGTCAACTCCTTTTGGGCGATTGGAAGAGTTTCGTCCTGAGAAAGGTTGTCCTGAATTAGAATAACTACACTATCTTTTGCGGAATATGGAATTGACCTCAAACAGCCTTGGATTGTCTTTTCTGCATTATGGGTAGCAATGCAGATAGCCAGGCATACGCTACTCATTGAGATGCTTAAACGAGCTGGCCATGGTGTTAATGTCGGCCTTTGTCATCCCCCTCAGCCGCTCAAGCAGCGTGAACGGCTCGAACGTGACGCTGATGCCGAACTCCTCAGCGAATTCGAGCACCCGGCACCAGGCGCGGTTTTCACGCAGGATGCCACGCAGCACCACCGGCGCATTGCCGCTCTGCAGGGTCATCTCGAACAGGGGCCAGCCCACTGTGGGCTGCACTTGATCCTCGCAGAAGCTGGGCACCACATCGAGGCTGCCGATGAGGATGCGGCGGCGGCTGGCCTCCCAGGCGTAGGGGATCTCGTAGAGATCGAGCAGATCGGCGGCCAGGGCCCAGGAGGTGCCGTTGGCGTCGAGGTCCACCCCCAGCTCCCGGCCGCGGGCGCTGATGGCGGTGGCGCGGCGGAACTCCAGGCGGGCGGGTGAACCGCCGGGCACCGGCTTGGTGGTGGCGCCGGGCCCGGCATCGGGATTGGCCAGAAACCGCCGGATGCGCCCCCGCAGCTCCTCACCGCCGGCGGGCGGGCCGTTCTTGCTCAGTTGCAGAAAGTCCCAGCGCTCGCCGGTGCCGCCCCAGAGCACGGGGCCGTAGTTGTCGTGAAACCAGCGGCCGTCGCGGTTGGAGGCGGCCTCGGCGTGGGTCATCACGCGCTCGATGGTGATTCGGCCTCACGCCAGCCGCAGCTGCGGGCGATCTCGGCGGCCTCTCGGCACATCGCATCGAGCTGGACCTCGGTGGGCGGCAGGGTCCAGGGATCGGGGCGGCCGCCCATGCAGGCGCAGGAGAGGGCCACGGCATTGCCGTTGCGCCGCCAGGTGTGGGCCGGCAGGTCGATGCTGTAGGCGTGCAGGCGGTGCAGGGTGCCGTCGCCGCCGATGATCGTGTGATACAGGACGGAGCGCACCCAGCTGTAGGGGGTGGCGGCCCAGTGCAGGTAGATGGTGGCCGGCATCGACGGAGCGCAGGTGGCTGCGGGCTGGCGGCAACGGCGCGCCACCCAAACTCTGGCTAAGCTAGCCAGGAAATGCCCACCCGGCCATGCAGGTGAACATGCTGGAGGCCAAAAGCCAGCTCTCGAAGCTCGTGAAGGCGGCTCTGGCCGGCGAGGAGGTGATCATCGCCAGCCACGGCAAGGCACAGGTGCGGTTGGTGCCGTGCAGCCTCGCTGCAGGCCTGGAAGGGCATGGCGCTCTGGCCGGCATCGCCGCTGAGCTGGCGGATGCGGCCTTCGCTGAGGATGTGGAGCGGCAGGTGAGCCAACTGATGGGCGGCTGATGCGGCTGCTGCTCGACACCCAGATCATGCTCTGGTGGTTGCTGGGTGATCCGCGGCTGCGGCCAGCCATCCGGGACCG